>CAMONN010000008.1 GCA_946620645.1 uncultured Clostridia bacterium | reverse complement strand
ATCATGGAGCACGGCATCTGTTATGAGGAGTTTTACAAGCACTACATGCCGGAATTCAAATACTGATTCGCACCTTCACCGCACGCCCGCGTGCGGTGATTTTTGATGCCCGGATGAATTTGAAAAAATTGAAATTTCTGTGGAAATGACGAAAAGCCTATGTTATAATTCACTGATAAAGAGTTGTAAGTGCGGTTGTTCCCCGCACAGATCTTCAGAAGAAAAGGATGGAAACGACCATGAAATGCCCGTTCTGCGGATATACCGAGAGCAAAGTAATTGACTCACGGCCGGCTGAAGGCTTTACGACGATCCGCCGCCGCCGGGAATGCCTTTCCTGCCAGAAGCGTTTTACAACCTACGAGACCATCGAGCGCATGCCCCTGGTTGTGGTGAAGCGGGACGGTTTCCGCCAGTCCTTCGACCGGGTCAAGCTCATTAACGGCATGGTGCGCGCCTGTGAAAAGCGGCCGGTTCCCCTGGAGAAGCTGGAGCAGATCGCCGATGAGATTGAGCAGGAGCTCCAGGGCAAGCTGGAGCGCGAGGTCAGCACCGTGGAGATCGGCGAGATGGTCATGAAGCGCCTGAAGGAGGTCGACGAGGTGGCCTACGTCCGGTTTGCCTCCGTCTACCGCAGCTTCAAGGATATCAACACCTTCATGGATGAGCTCTCAAAGCTCCTCACCGAGCAGAAGTGACGTCCGGGGAGAGAGGGACGGTTCATCGATGAAGACGGTTGTACTGGAGCGGGATGCGCTCTATTTAGCGGCGGCGGACGCCGTCTGCGCCCTGCTGCGGGAGAAGCCTGACGCCGCGGTAAGCTTCGCATCCGGCAGGACCATGTTCCCCCTGTGGGAAGTGCTGGCCGGGCGGGTGCAGGCCGGGGAACTGAGCCTTTCAAAGGCCCGGTTTTTCCAGACGGCGGAGTTTCTGGCGGTTCCGGAGGAGCTTACCTTCCGGCACCAGCTGGAGACCCGCTTCCTTTCAAAGACGGATATCCGGCCGGAGGCCTGCTTCTGGCTGGCCGGGCAGACTCCCGAGGACTGTGACGCCGCTCTGGAAGCGGCCGGAGGCCTGGACCTCGCGGTGCTGGGCCTGGGGAACAACGCCCACATCGGCCTGAACGAGCCGGGCACCCAGTGGAGCACCGGCTTCCGGATCCAGAAGCTGACGGACAAGACCCGGCGCCAGTATGAGTGGATGTTCCCCGAAGGGCAGGTGCCGGAAAAGGCCCTGACCATGGGCATCAGGCCCCTCACCTCAGCCCGGGAGATCCTGGTGCTGACCACCGGGAAGGAGAAGGCCCCTGCCACCTTCAGCATGCTCTACGCCCGGGATGACAGCGTCATTCCCGCCGCGTTTCTGCAGCTGCCCCGGGACGTGACGGTTTTCGCGGACCCGGAGGCGGCGGAAAATCTCTAGTTTTTTAATCTACACACCGGAGGTGTTCTTTTATGGTAACCATCAGCGAACTGCTGGACCTTGACAAAACCATCGCCGCGGACCTTTTCAAGGGAAAGACCTATCCCTGGGAAGTTCTGGACGACATCAAATCTTTTATACTTGAATTGGGTGCGACCCTCCCTGAAGAGGAGTACGCCCATCCGGAAGAAGGCGTCTGGATCGCCAGAGACGCCAAGATCTTCCCCTCGGCCTTTATCGGCGCCCCCTGCATCATTGACCACGGCGCCGAGGTGCGCCACTGCGCCTTCATCCGTGGCAGCGCCATTGTCGGCAAAAACGCGGTGGTTGGGAATTCCTGCGAGCTGAAAAATGTGGTGCTTTTCGACAATGTTCAGACGCCTCATTACAACTATGTGGGGGATTCCATCCTCGGCTACAAGTCGCACATGGGCGCAGGGTCCATTACCAGCAATGTCAAGAGCGACAAGACCCCTGTCGTGGTAAAGCAGCCGGGTGAATTCATCCCCACCGGACGGAAGAAATTCGGCGCCATCCTGGGCGACTTTGTGGAAGTCGGCTGCAACAGTGTCCTGAACCCCGGCACCGTGGTGGGCCGCAACAGCAATATCTACCCGACCTCCTGCGTCCGGGGCGTGATTCCGGCCAACAGCATTTACAAGGACAAGGTCGACATTGTCCTGAAGAGCTGACGGTGCGCCATGGAGGAAAACGGATATGTCTTCAGTCCTCTGGATCTGAAGATTCTGATTCTCTTTCTGCTGCGCCGGCTGCCCGGGGAGATCGGCAGCGAGGACCTGATGCTCCTCTGCCAGGAGGACGGGGTGGTCAGCTATTTTGACTTTACCGTCTGCCTGGAGGAGCTTCGCGAAAGCGGACAGCTTGTGATTGAGGAGGACTACTGCCGCATTACCGACCGGGGCCGCATTACCGCCGAGGCCCTGGAGAGCAGCCTTCCCTACAGTGTCCGCTACCACGCGGGCCAGACCGCGGACCGGGAGGCGGAGAGGATGCTGCGGGATAACAGCATCGTCACCCATCACGGGGTGGAGGAGACCGGCTGTACCGTGGAACTGCGCCTGAACGACGGGATCAGCGACGTCCTTTCCCTGCGGCTGCTCTGCGCCGATGCCGCCCAGGCGGCGGAAATCGAGAAGAACTTCCGCCGGCACGCGGAAGACTGCTATCAGAAAATCATGGCCATTCTCAGTGAAGAGGCATAAACCAGCAAGAAGAAGGTATACCAATGAAAACCGTAATCCCTGAAGGCTACAAAAGCCCCCTGGGCATGTATGACACCCAGAAGGCCATCAGCCTGATTCACCGTCTGTTTGAAGACCGCCTCGGGGCGCTGCTGAATCTCTACCGCGTCTCCGCCCCGCTTTTTGTAGAGGAAAACTCCGGCCTGAACGACAACCTCAACGGGTACGAGCGCCCGGTCAGCTTCGACATTCTCCATGCTCCCGAGCACCGCGCCCAGGTGGTCCAGTCCCTGGCCAAGTGGAAGCGCCTGGCCCTGAAGCGCTACGGCTTCTTCCCGGGGAAGGGCCTTTACACCGATATGAACGCCATCCGCCGGGACGAGGATGAGCTGGACAATCTCCACTCGGTCTATGTGGACCAGTGGGACTGGGAAAAGGTGATCCTGCCGGAGAACCGGAATCTGGACTATCTGAAGCTCACGGTGATGGACATTGTCCGGGCCATCTGCGACACCCAGGACACCATTCAGTCCATCTACCCCCAGTTGGAGCGGCTGGGAAAGCTGGACCGGAATGTCTCCTTTGTCACCACCCAGGAGCTGGAGGACCGCTACCCGGACCTGACCCCCAAACAGCGGGAGAACGCCTGGCTCAGGGAGCACCGCACCAGCTTCATCATCGGCATCGGCGGGACCCTGCGCTCCGGCACGCGGCATGACGGCCGCGCCCCGGACTATGACGACTGGAGCCTCAACGGCGATATTCTCTTCTATTACGACGTTCTGGACTGCGCCATGGAGATCTCCTCCATGGGCATCCGGGTGGATCCCGAGTCCATGGACCGGCAGCTGCGTCTGGCGGGCTGCGACGACCGGCGGGAGCTTCCCTATCACAAGATGCTCCTGAACGGGGAGCTGCCCCTGACCATCGGCGGCGGCATCGGCCAGTCCCGGGTCTCCATGCTGCTCCTGGGCAAGGCCCACATCGGCGAGGTGCAGGCCTCCATCTGGGATAAGGAAACGGACCGCCTCTGCCGCGAGGCCGGCATCGTGCTGCTGTAAGCCCGGGATGGAGACGGTTACCAGCCGGCAGAACCGGCGCGTCCGGGAGCTGCGGGAGCTCTGCCGGGACGGGGATTTCCGCCGGAGGGAAGGCCTCTATGTCTGCGACGGGGATAAGCTCCTCCAGGAGGCCCGGCGCTCCGACGCCCGGGTGCAGACGGTTTTCTGGAAGGGCGGGCGGCCGGAAGGCCTGCCGGCTTTTCAGGATGAGGTGCTGCTGTCGGAAGATCTTTATGACTATGTGTCCCCCATGAAGAACTCTCCCGGCCCCCTCTTTACGGTTCAGATTCCGGAAGCGGGTGAGGCCGCATCTTCCCCGGTGACGTCGGTTCTGGTGCTGGAAGGCGTCCAGGACCCCGGGAATGTGGGCACGGTTCTCCGCACGGCCGACGCCTTCGGCGTCAGCGCCGTGATACTTCTGGAGGGCTGCGCCGATCTCTACGCGCCCAAAACCGTCCGGGCGACCATGGGCGCGATTTTCCGGCAGAGGGTGCTTCAGATGAAGCGGGAGGCCCTGCCGGAGTTCTGCCAAAGAAATGAACTGCCCCTCTACGCCGCCGCCCTGAGCGAGAACGCCCGGGATATCCGGGAGCTTTCCCTTCATCGGGCCGCGGTCTGTGTGGGCAGCGAAGGCTCCGGCCTCAGCCGGGAGCTGAGAGACCTCTGCGGCGGGGAAGTGATCATCCCCATGCGCGGGGCCGCTGAATCCCTGAACGCCGCAGTGGCCGCGGCCATACTGATGTGGGAGATGACCCGCTGAGGGTCCGTCTTCCCGCCCCTGTCCGGACGGGCCGGACCATCTTTCTCCGGAGGTGACACTGTGGACCGACTGCTGCCCTGGCTCTGGCTCTCGCTTCTGAATCTCAGCCCCCGGGCGGTCAGCGCCGTTCTGCAGGAGACCGGGGACGCCCTGGAGGCGCTCCGGGCGCCGGACAAGGCCTTCCACGGCCTCAGAGGGGTGACGCCCCGGGAGGCGGAAGAGCTGGAAAACCGGGACCTTGCGGCGGCGGAGCTTTCTCTGCGCCGCTGCCGGGAACAGAAGCTTCAGGTGCTCGCCCTTTCGGATGATCGCTACCCCGAGCGGCTCCGCCAGACTCCCACGCCGCCGGCGCTGCTGCTGGTGCAGGGGAGCCTTCCGGACCTGGAGGCTGCTCCGGTTCTCGCGGTGATCGGCACCCGCCGGGCCAGCGCCTACGGAATGAAGATGAGCCGGAATCTGGCCCGGGAGCTTGCCGCCTGCGGCGGCACGGTTCTGAGCCTTCTGACCCCCGGTGCCGACGAGGCTGCCGCAGAGGGCGCGATCCTGGCCGAAAGGCCCGCCCTGGGCGTCCTGGGTACGGCCCATGAGGCCTGCCGCTGGCCGGTGGCCCGGCGGTTCCTGGCCGCGGGGGGCGCCCTGGTCAGCGAGTATCCCCCGGGAAAGGAACAGGGCCGCCATTTCTTCCGGGAGCGCAACCGTGTTGCCGCTGCCCTGTCTGACGGGGTGGTTGTGGTGGAGGCCCCGGAGAAGAGCGGCACCCGCCTCTTCGTCCGGGACGCCGCGGAGCTGGGGAAGGACGTCTTCGCCGTTCCGGGCAATGTGGACGCCGAGACCTCGGCGGGCACGCTGGCCCTCCTGAAGGAGGGCGCCAAGCTCGTCACCTGCTGCGGGGATATCCTGGAGGAATACCTCCTGCGCTATCCGGGGCTCCGGACCGAGCCGCCGGATCCGGAGGAAGAAGCTCCCCGCCCCGCGGCGGAGGAGATTCCCGCAGATAAGGAACCGGCGGCGTCCGCCGGCGGGACCGCCCCGCAGGGGTCAGATCCCGAAACCCTCCGGGCGCAGCTCAGCGGCCTCAGCGCCGATCAGCTCCGCCTCATCGCCGCCATCTCGCCCCCCTCCACCCACGTGGACGAGATTACGGAGCGCTCGGGGCTCCCTGTGTCCCGGGTGCTGTCCCAGCTGACTGTGTTGGAAATCAAGGGCTATGTCCGCCGGGAACCCGGCCGGTACTTCAGCCTGAATATTTAAGAGAACAAGTGAGGAAAGTAATAAATGGCAAAAGCAAAGGATCTGGTGATTGTTGAGTCGCCGTCCAAGGCAAAAACCATTGAGAAATATCTGGGCTCAGGATACCGGGTGACGGCGTCCATGGGCCATCTGCGTGATCTGCCGAAGAAGGAACTGGGCGTTGACGTGGAGAATGGTTTCCGGCCGAAATACATCCCCGTCGCCGAGCGGAAGGACCTGATCGAGGAGCTTAAAGCCGACAGCAAGAAGGCCGGCACCGTCTATCTCGCAACGGACCCTGACCGCGAAGGCGAGGCCATCTCCTGGCACCTGAAGGAGCTCCTGGGCCTCAGCGATGAGAAAGCCAGACGGGTCACCTTCAATGAAATCACCAAGAAGGTCGTGACCGAGAGCATTCAGCATCCCCGGAGCCTGGATATGGACCTGGTGGACGCCCAGCAGGCCCGGCGCGTCCTGGACCGCATCGTGGGCTATGAGATCTCGCCCCTCCTCTGGAAGAAGGTCCGCAGAGGCCTCTCCGCGGGGCGGGTGCAGTCCGTGGCCACCCGGATGGTCTGCGACCGCGAGGATGAGATCCGGGCCTTCCAGAGCGAGGAATACTGGCTCCTGGACGCCTATCTCCGGCGGGACGGGGATGAACAGCCCTTCCGGACCCGCTTCTGGGGCCGGGACGGGAAAAAGACGGAGCTCCACAACGAGGCGGAGGTCCGGGCCGTTGAGGACCTGGTGCGGGAGAGCCCCTTCCGGGTGACCTCGGTGAAGAAGACCCAGAAGCAGCGCTCCCCGGCGCCTCCCTTCATCACCTCCACCCTCCAGCAGGAGGCCTCCAGGCGCCTGAACATGACGCCCAGGCGCACCATGTCCGTTGCCCAGCAGCTCTACGAAGGCGTGGAGATCAGCGGCATCGGCAGCGTCGGTCTCATCAGCTACATGCGTACGGACTCTCTCCGCCTGTCGGACGAGGCTGTCTCCGCCGCCCGAAGCTTCATCCTGGAAACCTACGGTCCCGAGTACTGCCCCAAGGCTCCCCGGGTGTATAAAACCAAGGCCTCGGCCCAGGACGCCCACGAGGCCATCCGCCCCACGGACGTCACCCTGACGCCTGAGCGGGTCCGGAAGGACCTGACCCAGGAGCAGTACCGCCTGTACCGCATTATCTGGGGGCGCTTTACCGCCTGCCAGATGGCAAACGCCGTCTACGACAGCCTCAACGTCGAGGTGGAGTCCGCCGGGTGCCAGTTCCGGGCCCAGAGCTCCGTGCCGGTGTTCGCGGGCTATACGAAGGTTTATGAAGAGTCCTCCGACGAGGAGGCAAAGCCGGAGGAGGGGCGGATTCCCCCTCTGCAGGAGGGCGACGCCCTGCTTCTGGACAAAACCGTCCCCGAGCAGCAGTTCACCCAGCCGCCTGCCCGGTATACCGAGGCGACCCTGATCCGGGCCATGGAGGAAAAGGGCATCGGCCGCCCCTCCACCTACGCGCCCACCATCTCCACCATCACCGCCCATGACTATGTGATCAAGGAGGGCCGGTACCTGAAGCCGACGCCCCTGGGCGAGGTGGTCACCGGCCTGATGAAGGACCACTTCGGGGACATCGTGGACCTGAAGTTTACCAACCACATGGAAGCCCGCCTGGATGAGATCGAGAGCGGGAAGACCGGCTGGCAGGATGTCCTGCAGGAGTTCTATAACGGCTTCGAGAGCGAGATGAAGGCCGCCGAAACCGCCATGGACGGCCAGCGCATCAAGGTCCCCGATGAGGTCAGCGACGAGGTCTGTGAAGTCTGCGGAAAGCCCCTTCTGGTGAAGAAGGGGAGGTTCGGCCACTTCCTGGGCTGCAGCGGCTTCCCGGAGTGCACCTTTACCAAGCCCATCGTGGTGGAGATGCCCGGCAAGTGCCCCAAATGCGGCAGCCGCATTCTCAAGCGCACCTCCAAGAAGGGCTATGTGTTTTACGCCTGCGAGCGGGGCACCGACTGCGGCTTTATCACCTGGGACGTGCCCACCAAGGACACCTGCCCCCAGTGCGGCAAGACTCTCTTCAAGCGCAGCGGCCGCGGCCCGCTGAAGTCCTTCTGCATCAATGAGGCCTGCCCGGCCTTTGTGCCGGAGGAGAAGCGGCGCTATCCCAAAAAGGATGAAAAGGCCGCCAAGGGCGCCGCGGCCAGGAAGACCGCCAAAAAGACGGGACGTTCCTCCTCGGCGAAGTCCGCGAAATCCGGGTCCGGAGAGGCGGAAGAATGAGGGAAGTGCCCGTCATCGGAGCCGGCCTTGCCGGGAGCGAGTGCGCCTGGCAGCTGGCAAACCGGGGGATCCCGGTGCGCCTGTACGAGATGCGGCCCGAGCGCCTGACGCCGGCCCACCATACCGGTGACTTCGGGGAGCTGGTTTGCTCCAACTCCCTGCGCAGCGATGAGCTGACCAACGCCGTGGGCCTCCTGAAGGAGGAGATGCGCCGGCTGGACTCCCTGATTCTCTCCGCTGCGGAGCATCACCGCGTTGCGGCGGGCGGCGCTCTCGCGGTGGACCGGGAAGGCTTTTCCCGGGAGATTACCGAGCGGCTCTCCGCCCACCCGAATGTTGCGGTCATCCGGGAAGAGGTGACAGAACTCCCGGAAGAGGGCCCCGTTGTGGTGGCCTCCGGCCCCCTGAGCAGCGACGCCATCGCCGGGCGCATTGCAGCCCTCTGTCCCGACTCCGACCTCCACTTTTACGATGCGGTGGCCCCCATTGTCACCCTGGAGAGCGTGGACATGGAGAGCGCCTACTTCGCCTCCCGCTACGGCAAGGGGACGGCAGATTATGTAAACTGTCCCATGACCCGGGAGGAATATGAGGCCTTTGTGGCAGAGCTTATTTCCGCCGAGGAGGCCGAGGTCCACGGCTTTGACGACAGCGGCGTCTTTGAAGGCTGCATGCCCGTGGAGGTGATGGCCCGCCGGGGTCCCGACACCCTGCGCTATGGCCCCCTGAAGCCGGTGGGGCTCATAAACCCCCGGACCGGCCGTGAGGATTACGCCGTGGTCCAGCTTCGGATGGACAACGCCGACGGCACCCTCTATAACATGGTGGGCTTTCAGACCCACCTGAAGTGGGGAGAGCAGCGGCGGGTTTTCTCCATGATCCCGGCCCTGCGCCAGGCGGAGTTTGTGCGCTACGGCGTGATGCACCGCAACACCTATCTCAACAGTCCGGCCCTGCTGGACCGCTATTACCGCCTCCGCTCCGAGCCCCGGATCCGCTTTGCCGGCCAGATGACCGGGGTGGAGGGCTATGTGGAGTCCGCGGCCTCGGGGCTTCTGGTGGGAATTGAGACCGCCGCGGAGCTTCTGGGGCTTCCGCCGGTGGACTTCCCCCAGGAGACCGCCATCGGCGCCCTGGGCCTGTATATTTCCCAGGGCAGCGTGGGGGACTTTCAGCCTATGAACATTAACTTCGGCATCATCCGTGCCCTTGACTACCGTGTGAAGGGAAAGCGCAACAAGAATGCCGAGCTGTCCCGCCGTTCTCTCGGGATCCTGGACGGGCTCCTGAAGGACCGCGAGGTTCTTTCCATAAACCGGAAGGAGAGTATAGTATGAGAATTATCATTGACGCCATGGGCGGCGATAACGCCCCTTCTGAAATTGTCAAAGGCGCCCTCCGCGCCCGGCAGGAGCTGGGGGTGGACCTTCTGCTGGTGGGCCGGGAGGAGTCCGTCCGGGCCTGCCTTCCTGCGGACCTGCCGGAGGGCGTTGAGATTGTCGATGCCCGCGAGGTGATCACCATGGAGGACGATCCCAGCACCGCCACCCGCCGCAAGAAGGATTCGTCCATGGCGGTGGCGCTGCGCCTTCTCGCTGAGGGCCGGGGCGATGCGGTGGTTTCGGCGGGGAGTACCGGCGCCCTTCTTACCGGGGCGACCCTCACCGTCAAGCGCATCCGCGGGATCCGGCGTGCGGCCCTGGCCCCGGTGCTTCCCTCCGGGGAGCACGGCGTCATGCTCATCGACTGCGGCGCCAATGTGGAGTGCACGGCGGAGTACCTTCTGCAGTTTGCCTGCATGGGCAGCTTCTACGCCCGGAAGCTTATGGGCATCCCGAACCCCAGGGTGGGTCTCGTGAACGTCGGGACGGAGGATACCAAGGGCGGCGAGCTGCAGCATCAGACCTTCGCGCTCCTGTCCAAAGCCCACCGGGAGGGCCGGATCCAGTTTGTCGGCAACATCGAGGGTACCGATGTCTTCTCCGGGAAGGTGGATGTTGCGGTGACCGACGGCTTCACCGGGAATGTCCTTCTGAAGTCCACGGAGGGCGTCATTAAGTACATGATGCACGCCCTGAAGGGTGTCTTCTACAAGAATACCCTGAACAAGCTGGCGGCGGCGGTACTGAAAAAGGACCTTGCCGCTATGAAGAAGTCCCTGGACGTCAACGAGGTGGGCGGCACCGCCCTCATCGGCATTTCAAAGCCCGTCATCAAGGCCCACGGCTCCTCCAATGAGACCAGCTTCTTCGCGGCAATCCGCCAGGCAAAGCAGTTTGCCGAGTCCGGGATCATCGAGGACATCGTTCTGAACATCGACAGCATGCGCCTGCGGGGCGACTGAGGAATCACGCCATCATGCCCATGACGGAATTGCAGAACAGAATTGAATATCATTTTCAGGACCTGTCTCTTCTGCAGACGGCCATGACCCACAGCTCCTACGCCAATGAGCACGGGCTTCCCCATTCCGGCTGCTATGAGCGGCTGGAATTCCTGGGGGACGCCATTCTCGGCCTTACGGCGGCGGAGCTCCTTTACAACCGCAGCCCGCTTCTCCCCGAGGGGAAGATGACCCGCATCCGGGCGGAGCTGGTCTGCGAGGAGAGCCTGTGCCGCACGGCGCGGGAGCTCCGCCTGGGCGAATGCATGCGCCTTGGCCGCGGGGCCGAGATCTCCGGGGACCGGGAGCGCCCCAGCATTCTCGCGGATATGACGGAGTCGCTGATCGCGGCGATTTACCTGGACGGCGGCATGGAGAGTGCGAAGGCCTTTATTCTCCGTTTCGTCCTCGCCGGCGCCGAGGCGGTCATCAGCCGCCGGAGCCTGGACAACAAGACGGCCCTGCAGGAGCTTCTCCAGCGTCAGGGCGCGGTGGCCATCCACTACGAACTGACGGGGGAGAGCGGCCCGGACCACGACAAGCGTTTTACTGTTGCGGTCTATATTGACGGCGTCTACGGCGGCGACGGGGAAGGCCGCAGCAAGAAGGAAGCCGAACAGGCGGCGGCGGCCGCGGCCCTGGCGAAATACGCCGGGGAACCCTCCGCCGGGCCGGACCTCCAGTGAGCCCCCGGAACCGTATTCTCCCGGTGTTCATTCCCCACCGGGGCTGCCCTCATGCCTGCGTTTTCTGCAACCAGCATGAGATTACCGCCTGTGCGGCGGAGGCGGGGGAGACCGCGACCTTTCCGGAGGCCGATCCACTTACAGAAATGAACAGGCTCCTCTCCCTGCCCCCGGACGGGACAGTGCGGGAGCTGGCTTTTTATGGCGGGAGCTTTACGGCTCTCCCTGCGGCGGAGCAGCTTCGCTTCCTGGAGCCCGCCGCCGAGGCTCTTGAGGGGGGAAGGATTTCATCCATCCGCCTCTCCACCCGGCCGGACGCCATCGACAGGGAGACGCTGGACCGGCTCCGGCGCTTCGGCGTCGGCACTGTGGAGCTGGGGGCCCAGTCCATGCGGGACGGGGTGCTGGCTCTGGCTGGACGGGGACACTCGTCTCAGGCGGTCCGTGAGGCCTCCGCCCTGATCCGTGAGGCCGGGTTCCGCCTGGTCCTCCAGATGATGACGGGCCTCCCCGGGGACGACGATGAAGGCGCCGTCTTTACCGCCCGGGAGCTCATTGTCCTGCGGCCCGACGCCGTCCGGATCTATCCCACGGTGGTGGTCCGGGGGACCCGCCTTGCCGAAGACTGGCGGGCGGGGAAGTACCGGGAGCACACCGTGGAGGACGCGGTCCGGGTCTGCGCCAGAATCCTCCCCCTCTTTGAGGAGGCGGGGATCCCGGTGATCCGGCTGGGCCTGAACCCCACGGAGGAGCTCTCCGGCGGGGCGGCCCTGGCCGGGGCCTATCATCCCGCCCTGGGCGAGCTGGTGCGCAGCCGGATTCTCCGAAACCGCGCCGAGGAGCTCCTGGACGGAAAGGCCGCCCCCGGCGGGGCGGTGACCCTGCTGGTTCCCCCGGGGCAGCTCTCCCAGATGGTGGGGCAGCACCGGGGCAATGTCCTGTGGCTCCGGGAGCGCTTTGCTCTCCGGGAGCTATCAGTGCGCCCAGACCCCGGGGGCACCGGACTCCGGGCTCTCTTTGACAGTTCCATTCCAAGCCCCTCAGGGGGCAACGAAAGGGAGGAATCTCATTATGGCCTATGAAACCCCGCCCTCTGCCGGGAAAACCCTGGGCATCCTCGGCGGGATGGGCCCGCTGGCCACGGCGGATCTCTACCGGAAGATCGTTACCATGACTCCCGTTTCCCGGGACAACGACCACATCCGTGTCATCATCGACTCCAACGCCCGGATCCCGGACCGTACCGCCGCCATTCTCGGGGAGGGTCCGGACCCGGTCCCCGAGATGCTCTCCGCCCTGCGGAACCTGGAGGCCTGCGGGGTGGACTGCGTGATCATGCCCTGCAATACGGCCCATTACTTTCTGCCCCGGCTGCAGGCCGAGACGGAGATCCCGTTTATCAGCATCCTGGAGGTGACCGCCGAGGCCTGCGCCGCCCGGTACCCCGGGAAAACCGCGGCCCTTCTCGCCACCGACGGCACCGTCCGGACCGGTCTCTATGACCGGGCCCTGGAGGCAAAGGGCGTCTCAGTCCTCCATACGGACCCCGCGGAGCAGGCCACGGTCATGCACCTCATCTATGAGGTGGTGAAGGCCTCCCGGCCCATTCCGCCGGAGGCGGAGGCCTGGAAAGGCCTTTTGGACTCCCTCCGGAGCCGGGGCGCGGATTACTTTATCCTCGGCTGCACGGAGCTGCCGGTCCTGGCGGAGACGCTGGGCCTGCCCGGCCCCTTTGTGGACCCCACGGCGGAGCTTGCCCGGGCGGCCATCCGTTTCTGCCTCGGGGAAGCGGTCCTGACGTCTGAAGAGGAGGGGAGGAAACCCTGATGGAAGTTACGGTGAATCTGAACAGCATCCTGTATTCGCTTATCGGTTGGTTCCTGTATTCCCTGGGCCTCTGGAAGCTGCTGCCGAAGCTCAAGTGGGAGCGGCGCTGGATGGCCTGGGTCCCGGGCCTTCGCACCGTTGCCCTGGGCAGCGCCATCGACATGGGCTGGGAGGGCGTCGTCTGTGGCGCCATGGAAGTGCTCAGCCAGATATCCAGATTCTGGAAACCGGCGGAGAATGCGGATGAACGAACCGAGCTGGTGCTGGTTCTGTTTACGCTGATCTTTCTGGCCGTGCTGATTATCTACGAGATTCGTATTTTCCTGCGCCTGACCCAGGTCATGGGCGTGAAAAAGCGCTGGATCATTCTCTGGTTGTTCGCCGAATGGCTGCCGATGATGGTCTTCGGCTTCTCCAGCCGCTTCCAGCCCCGGGAAGACGTGGCCCTGGCGGATGACCGGGCCGCCGGCACCTGTCCCGCCGACCTCTCCGCCGCCACTGATCCCGCCGGCAGTTCCTCATCCGGGCTGGTGGTCCGGCTGCGGGAACGCACCGCCAAGGACTTCCTGAAGAAGCGGTACCTCCTGAAGGACATTTCTCTCAGCATTCCCAACGGCTCCATGGTGCTCCTGCTGGGGGGCTCCGGGTCGGGGAAGACGACCCTTGTGAACGCCCTCATCGGCTATGAAAAGGCGGACGCCACCGTCCTTCTCAACGGTACGGATGTCTATAAGGACTATGACCGCATGAAGTACCGCATCGGCTTCGTCCCGCAGCAGAACCTGGTCCGGGGCAACGACACGGTGGGGCACACCGTGAACGACGCGGCCCGCCTCCGCCTGCCCGCCCGCATCAAGTGGAAGGACCGGCACAGCCAGGTGGAAGAGGTGATGGACCTTCTGGGCCTCACCGCGGGGCAGGACGGCCTCGTCTCCAAAAAGTCCGGCGGTCAGCAGCGCCGCATCTCCATCGCCATGGAGCTGGTGGTGGATCCGGAGCTCTTCATCCTGGATGAGCCGGACTCCGGCCTGGACGGCGTCATTGCCCGGGAGATCTTCACCCGCCTGCGGGAGGTGGCCGACACCGGCAAGATTGTCATTGTCATTACCCACACGCCGGACCGGGTCATCGACCTCTTTGACAAGGTCATCGTCCTGGCCCGGGACTCCGGCCGCGTGGGACGCCTGGCCTTTTACGGGTCTCCTCAGGAGGCGCGGACCTTCTTCGGGAAGGACACCATGGAGGGCATTGTCATGAGTGTCAACAGTAAGGAGGAGGGCGGCGAAGGCAGGGCCGACGAGCTGATCGCCCGGTACGCCGCCATGACCGCCGAAGAAACGGAGAAAGCCAAAAAAACGGAAAAAGCTGAAGAAGCGGAAGCTTTGCAGACGGAAGGGGGTGAGGGCGCATGAAGAAGGAGAAGCACAGAGGCTTTCATGCCCAGACGGGCATCTATCTCGGAAAGTTCCTCCGCATGTTTGTTTTTCAGAGCGACTGGAAGGTTCTGCCCATCGGCGCCGTCATCGCCGGTATCGTTACCTTTGTAGTCGGCGGGAATATTTTCGTGACCCAGGAGGGGACCCTCATGGGCTCCTTCGCCCTGGTGTGTGTCTGCATCTGGAACGGGTTCTTCAACTCCATCCAGGTGGTCTGCCGGGAGCGCTCCATCCTGAAGCGGGAACACCGGGCGGGCCTTCGGGCGGGATCCTACCTCGCTGCCCATATGATTTATCAGTTTCTGCTCTGCCTGGGGCAGACCGGGGTCACGCTGCTGATCTGCAGCCTTGCAGAGGTAAAATTCCCTCAGGCCGGGATCATCACGCCCTGGGGGATTGCGGACCTGGGGATCACCCTGTTCCTCGTCACCTATACGGCAGACCTGATGGCCCTGATGGTGTCCAGTCTGGTTCGCGATACCACCACCGCCATGACGGTGATGCCCTTTCTGCTCATTTTTCAGCTGGTCTTTTCCGGGGGCTTTTTCGATCTCCAGGGCTTTGCGAAGAGTATTCGGGTGCTGACCATCTCCCACTGGGGGCTCAACAGCATCTGCAGCATCGGCCGTTATAACGACCTCCCCATGGTGACCCTCTGGAACACCATCTTCAAGTTCCGGGATATCGAGTACCTGGGGGAGAAGCCCCTCCTGGAAATCATCCGGCAGATGGAAAAGACCGGCACCCGGGATCAGTTCCTGCAGTGGGCCGGCCAGTATAACCAGAACCCGGAGTACGCCGCGGTCCCCGGAGCAATTCTGCAGAACTGGGGAGCGCTGCTGGTCCTGGGGGTGATCTTCACGGTGGTCGCCCTGATCGCCATTCACTTCGTGGACCGGGACAAACGGTAAGCTCTTCGGCATTCTCACCAACAAGCATATCATACAAAGGAAAAATGAAAGCGGTATTTGTGAGGAAATCACAAATACCGCTTTACAAGTTTGAACAAATTGTGTATACTATTACTTGTAATTTCGGAAGTAGTTGTCAGACTTCCGATCAAATGAAAGTAAGAAAAGAAGGGAGAAGAATCAAGCATGAAAGAGAAGAAGAAAATCGGCCTTGGCGGAAAGATTCTCATCGGCCTGATCGCGGGTATTATTGTCGGTGCGATCTTCTGGGCCGCCATGGGCGCCGAAGCGGCTGGTGCTTTCACGGCAAAGTACATCAAGCCCTTTGGTGACATCTTCGTAAACCTGTTGAAGTTCATCGTTGTTCCGCTGGTTCTGCTGAGCATTATGGACGGCGTGATTTCCATGGGTGACATCGGTAAGGTCGGCAAGATCGGCTGGAAGACGATTGCCTACTTCCTGGTGACCACGGCCATCGCCTGCGTCATCGGCCTGGTTGTGGCCAGCCTCTTCAAGGGTGCCTTCCCGGTGCTGGAGCTGGCGGAGGATGCCGCCTATGAGGCCAAGACTACAAACCTTATGGACACCATTGTTAACATCTTCCCGTCCAACGCCATCGCGCCGATGTCCAATTCCTCCATGCTGCAGATCATCGTGATCGCGCTGTTCTTCGGCTGCGGCATTCTGGTTGCCGGTGAAAAGGGCAAGGCTCTGGGCACTCTGGTCAGCTCCTTCAACGAAGTGACCCAGAAGGTTATGGGCTTCATTCTTTCCATCGCCCCCTATGGCGTTTTCGCCCTGATGGTGTGGGTCGTTGCCGCCCAGGGTCCGAAAATCCTCGGCTCTCTCGGCCTGGTTCTTCTGGCCGCCTATATCGGCTATGCCATTCACGTGGTGCTGGTGTACAGCATGTCGGTCAAGATCTTTGCCAAGATGTCTCCGGCTACCTTCTTCAAGAAGATCTTCCCGGCTGCGGCCTTCGCCTTTACCTCCACCTCCTCCGTCGCATCCCTCCCTGTTACCAAGGAGTGCTGCGATGACATGAATGTCAACCCCGAGATTTCCTCCTTCGTCCTGCCCCTGGGCGCGACGATCAATATGGATGGTACCGCCATCTATCAGTGCGTGGCGGCGATCTTCCTGGCCAAGTGCATCGGCGTTGAGCTGACGGTTGTCCAGATGATCACCATCGTTGTCACTGCGACCCTGGCCTCCATCGGTACCGCCGGTACCTCCGGCGCCGGCATGATCATGCTGGCGATGGTGCTGGATGCCGTCGGCATTCCGCCCACCTACATCGGCATCATCTACGGTATCGACCGTCTCTTCGACATGGGCCGTACCGCACTGAACGTTGTGGGCGACGCTTCCTGCGCGGTCTGCGTCAACGAGTGGGAGATCGAGATGGACGCCGAGGCCAAGAAGGCGAAAAAGGCAAAAGCCTGAGGGTCCCGTTTCTGACACTGTATATCAACTGACTAAACAGGAAATCCCCTGCCGAAACGCAGGGGATTTCCTTGCAGAAAAGAATGCTTACGCCGGGGGAGAAGAGAATGAATTCCAGGGAAGTTGAAATTTCCGTAACCGAGATGAAGGGGATCCGCATCGGCCAGGTGGAAAACGCCCGGGCCGGTACCGGCTGCACGGTCCTCGTGTGCCCGGAGGGGATGCATGCGGGCGTGGACATCCGGGGCGGAGGCCCCGCTTCACGGGAGACCCCTCTTCTGAACCCGCTGATGGCCGCCCGGGAGATTCATGCGGTGGTGCTGGCAGGGGGGAGCGCTTTCGGCCTCGGCGCCGCCAACGGCGTTATGGACTACCTGGAGCAGCAGGGGATCGGCTATGACGTCGGGGTCACCCGGGTGCCCCTGGTGGTGCAGTCGGATATCTTTGACCTGACGGTGGGGGACTGCTTTGTCCGCCCGGATGCTGCCATGGGCTACGCGGCGGCGAAGGCCGCCATGGAGTGCCCCAACTACCGGGACGGGAACTTCGGTGCCGGCTGCGGCGCCACGGTGGGGAAGATCGCCGGGATGGATACCTGCATGAAGTCCGGCATCGGGAGCTTCGCCCTCCGCCTGGGAGAGCTGGAGGTAGGCGCCCTGGTGGTGGTGAACGCCCTGGGTGACGTGGTGGACCGGAAGACCGGTAAGCAGCTTGCGGGGCTCCTGACGGAGGACCGCAGCGCTCTTCGCAGCACGGCGGAGTATATGAAAGCCGGCGCCGCGGTGGCCGACAACAAGTTTACCGGCAACACCACCCTCGCGGTGGTGATGACCAATGCGGGGCTGGATAAGGCACAGCTCTGCAAAATTGCGGGGATGGCCCAGGACGGGTACGCCATGTCCATCCGGCCGGTGCATACATCCGCCGACGGGGACAGTATTTACGCCGTGTCCCTGGGAGACCTCCGGGCCGACATGGACCTGGTGGGGACGCTTGCAGCGGAGGTTGTCAGCGAGGCCATTGTCCGGGCGGTGATGAGCGCGAAGAGCGCCTTCGGCTACCCTGCGGCTTCGGATCTGCGAGAAAGCATGTGATCTTATGATTTCCGGGTCTCGGCCAGAATGGCCCCGCCGAGGATCATGACGGCGCCGACCACCTGGAGAGGGCTGAGCCTCTCATTCAGCAGCACCGCGGAGAAGAACAGCGTGGAGACCGGGTCAATATAGCTGATCAGCGCCACCGACTGTGCGGGCAGTTTCTGCAGGCCTGTAAAGTACAGCAGGTAGGCAAGCCCGGTGTTCACCAGCCCCATCAGCACCAGATAGGGAATGTCCCCGGGCTGGGGCTGGGGAAGGCCCGACGTCAGCAGGGTGTATATCAGGGTAACGGCAAAGGCAATATCCAGTTCAATGGCGGCGGTCTGAAGACCGCCGGTCTTTTTTATGCGCTTGTTGAAAATGATAAGCGAGGCGTAAAAGACCGCCGAGGCGGCGGCAACCAGCAGCCCGGCAGGATTCAGCCCGGTGGCGGCGATGCTCCCGCTGATGAGGACCAGGCCCGCGGCAACGATAAGGATGGCGGGAATCTTCTTTCCGCTGAGCTTCTCGTGAAACAGAACCGGGGAGAGCAGCAGCACCAGCATCGGCCCCGCATAATAGATGAGCGTGGCCAGGCTGACGTTCAGCATCCGGAAGGCGGTAAAAAGCGCGACCCAGTTGGCCCCCAGGGCGAAGCCGCCGCCCAGGAGGTAAGGGAGGTCCTCTTTTAAGTTGACCCGGTTGAAGCCGCCCCGGAGAAACACCAGGAGCGTCAGAAGAAAGCCGCCGATCAGCGTTCTGAAGAGAACGATCTGGCTGCTGAGAATCGAAATACGGGATATGATCACCCCGTTTGTCCCGAACAGCAGCATCGAAAGAATATACAGGCCGTAATACAGCTTTTCGCTTCGTCTTTCACCGGTGTTCATTGTACCCGCTCCCTTGATCATTCGGTGTTTGTGTACAGATTCGGCAGAAAACAGCATATCATGAAAAACAGGAGCTGACAACCCCGGAAATACCGTGTTTTGCGGGGTTATCACTGATCATAAATCTTGAAAAGAAGGCCCGCTCGTGATATAATAACCCGCTCTGTGTGTTTTTCACCCGGCGGAACGGGAAAAGAGCATCCTGACGGATATTTGCAGGATTTAAGAACTTTTAAAGGATGTGAACAACATCTATCTCAAAGCCTTGGAAATTCAGGGGTTCAAGTCTTTCGCAGACAAGACGCGCCTGACGTTTGAAAAGAACATAACCGCTATTGTCGGGCCCAACGGTTCCGGTAAGTCCAACATTTCCGATGCCATTCTCTGGGTCATGGGAGAGCAGAGGACCCGCGCACTGCGGGGCACCAAGATGGAGGATGTCATCTTCGGCGGAACCGAAATCCGAAGCCCCATGGGCTTTGCTCAGGTCTCGCTGATTCTGGATAATTCGGCCCAGATCTTCCCCACAGAGGGCAGTGAGCTGATGCTCACCCGCCGGTATTACCGCAACGGCGACAGTGAGTATTACATCAACAAGCAGCAGGTCCGGCTGAAGGATGTTCACTCTCTGCTGATGGATACCGGCCTTGGCCGTGATGGATACTCCATCATCGGGCAGGGGCGCATTTCCGATATCATTTCCACCAAGAGTACCGACCGGCGCGAGATTTTTGAGGAGGCGGCGGGGATTTCCCGTTTCCGCTACCGCAAGGAGGAAGCCGAGAGGAAGCTGGAAAAAACCGAAGAGAATCTGCTTCGGGTCAAGGATAAGATCGAAGAGCTGGAGCTGCAGGTTGGTCCGCTGAAGGAACAGGCAGAGAATGCGAAGAAGTACCTGCTGCTGCGTGACGAACTTCGCGTGAAGGAAATCTCGGCCTGGCTCGAGGCGCTGGACAGGCTGCGTGCCCAGTCAGATTCCATCCGAAAGGAATATGAGGAGCTTTCCGCTCAGCTGGAACAGGCAAAGGTAAACCTGCAGGCGGTCTATGTTTCGGGTGAGAGCCTGACGGAACGCATGCATCGCAAGGACATTGAGACCGATGAGGCCCGGGAGAGGCTTTCTGCCGCAGAGGCGAGGCTTTCTTCCTGTGAGGCCGAGATTGCCGTGCTGAACGCCAACATCGAAAGCAGTCTTTCCCGAAAGGAACAGATTCTCCAGGATCTGGAACAGCAGCGCAGCCGCATCGGTGAAATCCGGGGTGAAATCGCCCGCGGGGAAACGCGCCTGACGGAGATTGCCGCGGAGCAGGAAGCGCTTCAGAGCAGGCAGAAGGCAGCGGAAAATGTGCTTTCGGGCGTCAAAATGAAACTTGACGGCCGGGAAGAGCTGATCCGGCGCCAGAACGATGAACTGAACCGGGCGGAGGTGGCGCTTAACAGCGTGGACGCCCGTATCCGTATGCTTTCAGATATGCAGCGGGATTATGAGGGTTACTCCCGCGCGGTCAAAACCGTGATGCGGGAAGCCGGGCGCAAAACCCTGGGGGGCATCCACGGACCGGTTTCCGGGCTGATCTCCACCAGCGGGGAGACCGCCCTCGCCATTGAGACGGCCCTGGGAGCCGCCGGGCAGAATATTGTCGTGGACACCCAGAACGACGGCCGGCTCGCTATTGAGCTGCTGAAGCGCCAGGATGCCGGTAGAGCGACGTTCCTTCCGGTGGATACCATCCGCGGCAGCCGTCTGAAGGATGTGCCGGAGCGTGACCCGGGCTTTGTGGGTGTCGCCTCGGATTTGGTAAGTTATGACCGGGCCTATGAACAGATTGTGCTGAACCTGCTGGGCCACACCATCGTTGCCGAGCGGCTTCAGGATGCCATCCGCATCTCTCGGGCCAACGGGAACCGCCTCCGGATTGTCACTCTGGACGGACAGATGATGAATGCCGGAGGTTCCATGACAGGCGGCAGCGCCGCAAAGGGAAGCGGGATTCTTTCCAGAGCCAGTGAGCTTGAAGACCTGAAGGCGCAGCGTTCTGACATGGAACGACGGGTAACCCAGACCCGTGAAGGCCTGGATAATACCCGGCGCTCCGTGGAAAAGCTCCAGTATGAACTGCAGATGTCCCGGGAAGACCTGGAGACAGTCCGCCGGGATCAGGCGGCTCTGGAGGCGGAAGAGCGCTCTGTCCGCGCCGGCAACAGTCAGTTTGCCGCTCTGCTGGAGGCGATCGACGGAGACAGTGAGGCCAGAAAGAACGCGGTGTCGGCCGTTGAACGGCAGACGGAGGGCTTTCAGGAGCGGCTCCGGGAAAAGCAGGAGCAGAGAGAAGGAATCCGGGCGGAGGTTCAGGCGGAGAAGGAGACCATCCGCCGGATCGCCGATGAAAAGATTGAACTGGAAGGCAAGCGCACCCGGGCTGACAAGCAGGCGCAGCAGCTGAACCAGGAGATCAACGACCTTGAACGCCGGACTTCCCGGGCCGAGCAGAGGAAGATCCTCTCCGACCAGGAGGAAAAGCAGATCGTGGACAAGCTCTGGGACAGCTATGAGCTCAGCTATTCCGCCGCGGAATCCCTGCGCCAGCCGGTGGAAAACCTTCAGAAGGTAAACAAGGAGATCGCCGATCTCCGGCGCAAAATGAGCGCGCTCGGAACGCCGAACCTGGGGGCCATTGACGAATATGAACGGGTGAACACCCGCTACACCTTCCTCACCGGACAGCGGGATGACGTGGAAAAGGCCCGCACGGAACTCCGGGGGATCATTCAGGAAATCACTTCGGAGATGGAGCGGCTCTTTACCGACCGGTTCCGGGAGATTGACGAGCATTTCCGCGACACCTTCCGGGAACTCTTCGGCGGCGGAAAGGCGGCGCTGGTGCTGGAGGACGAGGAGAACGTACTGGACTGCGGCATCGACATCCGGGTCCAGCCTCCCGGCAAGGCTGTGTCCACCATCAGCCTGCTCTCCGGCGGAGAGAAGGCCTTTGTGGCCATCGCCCTGTATTTCGCCATTCTGAAGGTGCGGCCCACGCCCTTCTGTGTCATGGACGAAATTGAGGCGGCCCTGGACGAGGACAACGTGGCCCGCTGCGCGCAGTATATGCGGCGTTTCTCGGATAAGACGCAGTTTCTGGTGATTACCCACCGGCGCGGCACCATGGAAGAGGCCGATGTGCTCTACGGTGTGACCATGCAGGAAAAAGGCGTTTCAACCGTACTGACGCTGGATCTGGAAGAAGCGCGCAAGGCGATTGAAGAGTAAACAGACGGAGGCAATAAATGGGCGTATTTGACAAGTTGTTTGGCGGTCTGGGAAAAACCCGGCAGAAAATCGATCTGGAAGAGCTCTTCCAGGACTATGCCCCCGACAGCGAGGCCTTTTACGACGACCTTCAGGACATGCTGGTTCTGGCGGACGCGGGAATCGCCACGGCGGAACGGGTGGACTACCTGATGCGGCGCAAGACCTGGGAGGATCGCTTCCGCAAGGGTGAAGAGGCCCGGGCGGGCCTGATCGAGGTTCTGACGGGCATCCTGAACGTGGGGAGCCCGGAGCTGAAGCTGGATACCAGGCCCTCGGTGATCCTTATGGTGGGCGTTAACGGTGTGGGCAAGACCACCACCATCGGAAAGCTGGCCCACCGGCTGAAGGATGAGGGAAAGAGCGTGATGCTCTGCGCCGGCGACACCTTCCGTGCGGCTGCTGCCGAGCAGCTGGGGATCTGGGCGGAGCGCGCCGGCACCGACTTTGTGCGGCACGAGGAAGGCAGCGACCCTGCCGCCGTGGTCTATGACGCCGTCTGTGCGGCAAAGGCCCGGGGGACGGATGTGGTGATTGTGGATACCGCCGGCCGTCTGCACAACAAACAGAACCTGATGAACGAGCTGGCTAAAATCCGCCGTGTGATCGACCGGGAGCTTCCGGAAGCGGATGTGGAGACCCTGATGGTGCTGGACGCCACCACGGGGCAGAACGGACTGATCCAGGCGAAACAGTTTCTGGAAACTGCGGGGCTTACAGGGATCGTCCTCAGCAAGCTGGACGGTACCGCCAAGGGCGGCATCGTGTTCGCAATTGCCAATGAGTGCGGGCTTCCTGTGAAGTTTGTAGGGGTCGGGGAGAAAATTGACGACCTGGTTCCCTTTGACGCGAAGAGCTTCGTAGAAGCGCTGTTTAAGGACTAAAAAAGCATCCGGCCCCAGGGCGGAGGCAAAGGAGAATGTGCAAATGACCGGAAAGGAACGCGCCAGACTGAGAAGTCTGGCCTCTACGGAGGATACGATTATCCATGTGGGAAAAAGCGGCATTACCCCTGCGCTGATTTCCTCCGTTGAGGCGGCCCTGGCCGCCAGAGAGCTTATAAAGGGGAGAGTGCTGGAGAGCAGCATGCTGACGGCCCGGGAGGCCTGCCAGCAGCTGGCCGAGGCCTGCGGCGCGGAGCCGATTCAGACCATCGGCACGAAATTCGTGCTGTACAGAAAGAAGAAGGACTGACATGGACCTGGATGATCATCAGTCCTGCGAAGGGCAGAGCCCGCATCAGGCCGGGATAACCGCGGAGCGGATGACGGAGCTTGCCGTTTACGGCGGGAGCTTCAATCCGCCGCATCTGGGGCACTGCACCGTGGTGGAAACCGTACTGAAGGAGCTTCAGCCGGACCGCCTGCTGATCATACCGGCCAGCCTTCCGCCCCATAAGGAGCTGGAAACCGGCAGCCCCTCGCCTGAGGAGCGCCTGGAGCTTTGCCGGCTTGCTTTTGGCGGTTTTGCCGGTGCCGAGGTTTCGGACCTGGAGATTCTTCGCAAAGGCAAAAGCTATACCTACGAGACCGTCTGCCAGCTGCAGGAAATGAATCCCGGGGCGCGGCTGACCCTTGTTGTCGGGACGGACATGTTTCTGAGCTTTGAGGAGTGGTACCGGTATGAGTACCTCCTGTCCCACTGCCGTCTGGCCGTTCTCGCCCGGGAGCTGGACGACGGCGAGGCCCTTCGGGAGGAGGCTGAGCGCTTCCGCAGCGTCTACGGCGCCGATGTGACGATTCTTCCCCACACGCCGTTTCCCATGAGCTCCACGGAAATCCGGGACCGGCTTCCGGAGCGTATGGGCTCGGATTATCTGCCGGAGGCGGTATATGCCCATATTATCCGCCGGAGGCTCTATGACGCGCAGCCGGACCTCGCCTGGCTCAGGGAGCAGGCCTTCGGCATGCTGGATGAAAGACGCATTGCCCATGTGGCGGGCTGTGAATGCGAGGCCATCCGCCTGGCCGGACGCTGGGGTGAGGACCCGGAACTGGCGGCGGAGGCGGGGATTCTCCACGACATTACCAAGCGACTTTCTTATGAAGAACAGTTGAACTTGTATAAAAAATATGATATATTAACCGACAATGCGGAGCTTGCTATTCCAAAGCTCCTGCATGCCAAGACCGGTGCTGCGGTGGCCAAAGACCGCTTCGGCGCGTCGGAGAGTGTTTGCTCGGCCATTCGCTGGCACACCACCGGCCGGCCGGATATGACGCTGCTGGAGAAGATCATCTACCTTGCCGATTACATCGAGCCGACGCGGGATTTCCCCGGGGTTGAGGCGCTGCGGTCGCTGGCCTATGAGGATCTGGACCGGGCCATGCTGCTGGGGCTGCAGATGTCGGTGGAGGAGATCCGGAGGGGCGGAACCGAACCCTACCGGGATACCCTGGAGGCCTGCGCCTGGTTTGAAAAACGCGTGAAAGCAGGGGATTGACCGCCGCCCGGATGGCCGGATGCCCGGCAAAGGGCCGGGGTACTGCCGTGTGAACAGTAAAGAGAAGGAGAAAAATTATGCTCAGTCCTGAACAGATTACTGCGGTTGCCTACAAGGCACTGGAAGACAAAAAAGCGAAGGATGTCAAAATTCTGAAGACTGCCGAGCACACCGTTCTGGCGGACTATTTTGTCATCTGCAACGGCAGCTCATCCTCCCACATCAAAGCGCTGGTGGACGAGGTGGACAAGCAGCTTTCCGAAGCCGGTGAGCCGCCGATCCGGAGAGAGGGTCTCCGCTCGGACATCTGGGTTCTGATGGACTTCGGCAGTGTTATCGTACACATATTTACGGATGAGGCCAGAAAGTTCTATGATCTGGAACGGCTCTGGAGCGATGCAGAGGCGGTGACGCCCTCATCCCTTCCGAGCCCCTGAGCAGGGGGCGTTCCGGACATAAAACGAAAAGAGGTTGCACAAAGATGAAATATGATTTTGCCGCCATTGAAAAGAAATGGCAGGACATTTGGGAAGAAAAGAAGCCCTACGCCGCGATAACGGGGGATCCGCGTCCGAAGTTCTACGGCCTGATCGAGTTCCCGTATCCCAGCGCTGCGGGCCTGCATGTGGGCCACCCGAGGCCCTTTACGGCCATCGACATCGTCACCCGCAAGAAGAGGATGGACGGCTACAACGTCATTTTCCCCATCGGCTACGACGCCTTCGGTCTGCCGACGGAGAACTACGCCATCAAGAATCACATCCATCCCGCCATCGTAACAAGGGATAACATTGCAAACTTCACCCGTCAGCTCAAAATGCTGGGCTACGGCTTTGACTGGGACCGCTGTGTGAACACCTCGGATCCCAAGTACTACAAGTGGACCCAGTGGATTTTCCTCCAGATGTTCAAGCACGGTCTGGCCTACAAGACCACCATGCCCATCAACTGGTGCACCAGCTGCAAGGTCGGTCTGGCAAATGAAGAGGTTGTCGACGGTGTCTGCGAGCGCTGCGGCGGCGAGGTTGTCCGCAAGGAGAAGAGCCAGTGGATGCTGCGCATCACCAAGTATGCCGACCGCCTGATCGATGATCTGGACGATCTGGATTATATTGAGCGTGTTAAGGTCCAGCAGAAGAACTGGATCGGCCGCTCCACCGGTGTTGAGGTGGTCTTCAAGGTCTCCAACGGGGACGAGATCACCGTCTACACCACCCGTGCCGACACGCTGTACGGCGTCAGCTACATGGTTCTCTCTCCCGAGCATCCGATCCTGGAGAAATGGAAGGATCAGATTGCCAACTGGGACGAGGTCGCCGCATACCAGGCGGAGGCCGCCCGCAAGAGTGATTTTGAGCGCGGCGAGCTGAACAAGGACAAGACCGGCGTCTGTCTGCAGGGCATTCGGGTTATCAACCCCGTGAACAATGCCAGCGTTCCCGTGTTCATATCTGACTACGTCCTCATGGGCTACGGTACCGGTGCCGTCATGGGCGTGCCGGGCCATGACCAGCGTGACTGGGAGTTTGCCATGAAGTTCGGCCTGCCCATCGTCGAGGTGGTCAAGGGCGGCGACATGACCAAGGAAGCCTACGTCGCCAAGGACGACGGTATCATGGTCAACTCCGACTGGATGAACGGCATGACTGTCCGCGAGGCCATCCCCGCCATGAAGAAGTACTGCGTCGAGCATGGCTTCGGCAAGGAAAAGGTCAACTACAAGCTGCGCGACTGGGTCTTCTCCCGTCAGCGCTACTGGGGCGAGCCGATTCCCCTGGTGAACTGTGAGAAGTGCGGCTGGGTTCCTCTGGACGAGAGCGAGCTGCCTCTGGTGCTGCCCAATGTCGAGAGCTATGAGCCTACCGATGACGGTGAAAGCCCCCTGGCCAAGATGACCGACTGGGTTAACACCACCTGCCCCAAGTGCGGCGGCCACGCCGTTCGCGAGACCGACACCATGCCCAACTGGGCGGGCTCCTGCTGGTACTACCTGCGCTACATGGACCCGAACAACGACGAAGCGCCTTTCTCCAAAGAGGCGGAAGAGTACTGGGGTCCGGTGGACTGGTATAACGGCGGCATGGAGCATACGACGCTTCACCTGCTCTACAGCCGCTTCTGGCATAAGTTCCTGTACGACATCGGCCTTGTCCACACCAAGGAGCCCTACGCCAAGCGTACCTCCCACGGAATGATTCTGGGCCGCAATCCCCACTATGTGGGCTATGCCGAGACCGAAGAGGAAAAGCAGGCGCTGATCGCCCACTACGGCAGCCAGGCCCTGCGCCAGTCGGTGAAGATGTCCAAGTCTCTGGGGAACGTGGTGAACCCCGACGATGTCATCAAGGCCTACGGCACCGACACCATGCGTGTCTATATCATGTTTATCGGCGACTTCGAGAAGACCGCCACCTGGTCCGACGAGGCGGTAAAGGGCTCCAAGCGTTTCCTGGACCGCTGCTGGAACCTGCTGGAGCTGGTGAAGGACGACGCTGCCGTGTCTCCCGCCAACGAGGCCCTCATCCACAAGACCATCAAAAAGGTCGGGGATGATATCCTGGAGCTGAAGATGAACACCGCCATCGCGGCCCTGATGACCCTGGTGAACCAGTTCTACTCCAACGGCTGCACCAAGGGCGACCTGAAGAACCTGGTGCTGCTGCTGAGCCCCTTCGCCCCGCACATCGCCGAGGAGATGTGGGAGCAGCTGGGCTTCGCCGAGAGCGAAGGCAAAATGGCCATGCAGATGAGCTGGCCGGAATACGACGAGGCGAAGACGGTGGACGCGGAACATGAGATGGCCGTCCAGGTTAACGGCAAGCTCCGCAGCACCATCCGGGTGGCCAACGATGCGGATGAGGACACCATCGTGAAGACTGCGCTTGCCGACGAGAAGATTCAGCGGCAGATGGAGGGCATGCAGCTGGTGAAGACCATTGTGGTCAAGAACCGCATTGTGAACCTCATTCTGAAGAAAGCCTGAGGCTAAAATTAAGAAACTCATTCTTGACAAAGAGGGTCTCGGCCGTTATAATACTCGTGTTAAAGCCAAATTGTTTGGCCCTTTGACGTCACCCGTGTTTATGACGTTTTGAGGGGAGGGAAATTCGTGTCTGAGATCTATGTGAAGGAAAATGAAACTCTGGATAATGCGCTGAAGCGTTTTAAGCGCAGCTGTGCCAAGTCCGGCGTCCTCGCCGACCTGCGCAAGAAGGAGTATTACCAGAGCCCGAGCGTGAAGCGGCGTAAAAAGTCCGAGGCTGCTCGCAAGAATAAAAACAAGCGTTCTTATTGATACGTGTTTTTATGAATAAAGAAATCCCGAACGGTCCTTTCCTTGACCGTTCGGGATTTCTTTTGTTGTACAGTGTTTTCAGCTTTCTGAACTTACATCCGGTTCATCCGCCGGCGCGGTGCGATACCATCCGCTTGCCGGGGAAGCGGGCTTGCTCTGCTCAGCCCCGGCGACATGACGCCCGATATACGGGGCGGAATCCTGAGCATCTTTCTGCGCAGTTCCCTGCCCGGATTCTGACATGAGCTCCGAGAAGCCTGCCAGGAATTCGTCCATGGAGAGTTCCCCCACGGTTTTTTCGGCCTTTGTCTCCGGCATGGCCGGGGCTGCTTCATCGGGGACAGATTTAGCGGGTTCTTCATCTGCGGCCGGAGTGCTTTCAATCTCCGGGCTCTGGAAGTCCTCGGCCGGGGGAATGACGGTTTTTCCATCAGCCTCAGCATCGACCGGCTGAGCCGGGATTGCGGGCTCTCCGCTCACAGCGGCGCTCTCCGGCTGCGTAACGGGCTCCCGGTATGCGTCCAGATCGATTCTGAAATCCGGCAGGAGATCCTTTGTGGGGTCATGGTCCGCATTCGCTTCCGCAGGTGCCTGTTCCCGGGCTGCCGTCTCCTTCCGGGGGCGGCCGGAGACGTCGCTGCCGAAGAAGGTCTCAAAATCCATCACGGTGTCGGAGACGGGTTTCTTCCGGGTGTCCTCCTGGCGGGCGGGTGCCGCACTGGCGGCAGTCCCGCGCCCGTTACCGCTCGCGGAGGAGGTTCCGGCTGCTGGCCGCTGAGTGCGGCTGCCGGAAGAGGGCTTCCCGCCGTGACCGCCGCGGCCGCCGCGGCCGGGGGAGCGGCGAAGAACAAACCAGAGAATCAGGGCCGCCAGGAGCAGGGCCGCCAGGAGCAGAATCCAGAGGACTGTCCCTGCGCCGCCGTCCGAGGTCTTGGGCGCCTTGGACACCGTAAAGGAGCCGTCTGCCTGCCGGGAGGTGGAGACGATGGAGTAGTTATGGCTCCCGGCCTTCAGGCCCTGAATGTAGGAAGCTTTCAGCGTGATAATGGTGCTTCCTTCCTTGACCGTGTACTGATCGGCAGGAACCTTCTGCCCGTCGATCAGGAGATACTGGAATTCCGAATAGGGGGCCTCAGAGCGAATGGTATAGGTGTTGCCGTAGTAGGCGGTGCTGGTGACGGAACTGGCACTGGTGCCGCCGGAAGCGGTCAGAATGGTGAGGGTTCCGTCCTCCATGGTAATCTCATAGTTGGCGGTGACGTCCTGGCTGCCGGAGGTAATCCGGACGTTGGAAACCTTCTTGATATAGACGCCCACGTCCACAGGGCCGTTTTTGATGCTGTTGCCGTTGCTGTCGTAGACCTCGTAGTCGGCACTGAGCTTGTGTTCGGTATTGGCCAGGGCCGAGGACTTGACGCTCTTGTTGTTCAGTGCCTTGCCGTCGTAGGTCTTGGAGTCGGAGACCGCTGTCAGGGTCAGGGGGAACTTCGTAACCGTGAGCTTCCCCGGGACATAGGTGATGTTGTATTTTCCGGTGGGAACAGCGGCGCCGGCGGCCGTCCGGATAACGACGGACTGAATCTCGTTGTTCTGGGTGCCGACATTGGTGATGGTGGAGCTGGATTTGAAGGTGACCTTCTCCACCTGATCTCCGTCAACCAGACCGCTGACTGTGTAGTCGCTCATGCCGTTGAGGGTATGGGGTTTGCCGTCGTAGACGAAGCTGCCGGACTTGGCGGTGACGGTGATCTTCACCTGGGACTGGGCCTGCTGGCCGGAGCCGGAAGAAGAACCGGAGTCCGTTTTGACGTTGATGGTGATATAGCCGTCCACGGTGTGAATGGCGTAGTTTCTGGTGACATCCCGGTTGGCAGCGTCCAGAACCGTGAGCTTGCTGACATCAATCCAGGTCTGGAAACCGTTCCGGCCGTTGCCCTGGACGAAGGAGCCGGAGAGCGTGTGTCCGCTGGCGAGGCCTTCGGCCTTGTAGCCGTTTTTGTACTGGTGGTCCGGGGATTCAAGAGTGGAGGCGAAGATCTCGCCGCCGCTGGTGGTGAGGGAACCGGAAATGGCTGTCACGGTGACGTTCCGGGCAGTGACCTTCAGGGTGCCGGGGCGGGAGCTGACCTTGTACTTGCCGTCGGAAACAGGCTTTCCGTCGGAGGTCACGATCTCGACGCTCTGGATGTCGTTAACCTCGGTGCCCACATCGGTGATCACCGAAGAGGACATGAAGTTCACCCGCTTGACCCGGTCGCCGTCCACAAGACCTGAAATCTCATAGTCGGGCTGATGGTGGGCCGAACCGTCATAGGTCCAGGTGCCGGACTTGAGGGTCACCACCACATCGTGAACCTCCGGCTCGGGATCGGGTTTTGGATCCGGCTTGGGATC
>CAMONN010000007.1 GCA_946620645.1 uncultured Clostridia bacterium | reverse complement strand
CCCTTCACCGGGGAGCAGCGTTACCACAGCGGTATTGACATCGACGGCTATGGCAATGACGGCGCGCCGGTTGTCGCTTCTGACGGTGGCACTGTGACCACCGCAACCTATAACGACGGCTACGGCAACTATATTATTATTGATCACGGCAACGGCTATCAGACCCTCTATGCCCATATGTCAGGCCTTGCGGTCGGAGCCGGGTCAACAGTCTCCAAGGGACAGACCATCGGCTATCTTGGCGCTACCGGGCGTGCCACCGGCACCCACTGCCACTTCGAAGTCTTTATTAACGGCAGCCGTACCGACCCGGCCCAGTTCTTCGGAGGGCTGTCTTACTACAATTGCTGAGGAGATTCCCATGCATAGATTCTCTCGCCGCCTTCTTGGCGGCATCGGCATCTTTCTGCGCAGACTGATGAGTATCAGCGTCAATCTCTGGATTGTGCTTATTCTGCTGCTGATTTCCGTGGTTGCGACTCGTGTCATGACCCGCAACCAGGTAATCCGTGCGGTGGGCGGATCCGAGGACTATGACGAAGCCATGCGCTACATCGAAATCAAGGACATCATTGACGAGCGTTATATTGAGAACGTTGACCGTAAGAGTATGGGCTATTCTGCAGCGACCGCCATGGTGGCGGGGCTGGGGGATGCCTGGAGCAGCTTCCTGACGGACGATGAGTATCGCACCTATCAGCTGTCCTCTTCCAATGAATACAACGACATCGGTATGAGTCTCGTGAAGGACTCCACCGGCGGATTCCAGATCGTTACGGTCTATCCCAACTCACCGGCGGCCTATGCCGGCGTCAGTGTCGGGATGATCATTACCGCGGTGAACGGAGAAAATGTTTCATCCTACTCCACGGATGAGGTTCGTGTTCTGATTCGTTCCAAAATGAACGAAAAATTTACGCTTACGGTTTCCGGCGCTTCAGAGCCCATTGAAATCGACTGTACCAACGCCAATTCCCAGGCGATTCAGTACAGGCTTGAAAAAACCGGCGCCGCTTATGTTCAGATTCACAATTTTGAAGCCGGAAGCGGCCAGGCCTGTGTGGATGCGGTGGAATACCTTCTCCAGCAGGGGGCGGTGTCCCTTGTTATTGATGTTCGTGATAATCCGGGCGGCCTTACGTCGGAGGCAGCGGTGTTTCTGGATTATCTGCTACCCGCCGGCCGGCTGTTTTCAGATATCAGCAAGGACGGAACGGAGCGTGTAACGGAGTCTGACAGCATGAGTCTTCAGCTGCCGATGGTGGTGCTGATCAATTCCGGCAGCTACCGCGAGGCAGAGCTATTTGCTGCGGTTCTGAAGGACTATCGCTGGGCGACGATCATGGGTGAGCCTACTACGGGCAATACGCGCACCCAGGAAACGATTGTCCTGCAGGACGGCAGCGCGCTGCGGCTTTCCACCCACAGCCTGCTGTCTCCGAACGGAACCGACATTGCCGCTGCAGGCGGAGTTGTGCCCGACATGATTGTGTTTAACCGCGATGCTTCCGCCACCGGAACCACCTCCGGAACGACCGGCGGAGAAGAGGGAACGGCGAGCGTCTCGGATGATACTCAGCTGATGGAGGCCCTGCGCTACCTGAGCTGACAAAAAATACCCGGAGATAAACAGGATAACAGGAGAGGAACAAGCATGCCAAATCAAAATTCTAACCGCTACAAAATGAGTCTGGAACGCCTGGAGGAGCTTAAGGCGGAGCTGAATTATCTGGAGACGGACCGCGCCAAGGAAGTCTCCGAGCAGATTAAGGAAGCGCGCAGCTTCGGCGATCTGTCTGAAAACAGCGAATATGACGAAGCAAAAACCGAGCAGGGGAGACTCTATTCCAAAATTGCGGAATACAAGGACCTCATTGAGCACGCTGAGATCGTGGACAATGTGGACCATAATCTTCCGCGCGACGCCATCACCCTGGGCAGCCGTGTGGATGTGCAGGACATGGATGACAACTTTGAGGAAACCTATGAGATCGTCGGTTCCCAGGAGGCCAATCCCCGGGAAGGCCGTATTTCGGATGACTCCCCCGTGGGTAAGGGCCTGATCGGCCACCGTGCCGGGGAAGAGGTCACCATTGAAGCGCCTTCCGGAGCGGTCCATATCCACATTCTGTCGGTGGATAACACCTGAGAATCTTTATCATTTGAGGTCAGACTGTATGAATACGGAAAATCTGGAACGCCAGAGCGAAAACCGGACAGAGGCAACGGAGGACCTTTCGGAGCTTCTTCAGATTCGCAGGGACAAGCTGAGGGCCCTGCAGGATGAGGGCCGGGATCCCTTTAAGGTGACAAGCTATGTTCGCAGCGCGGACTCCGCGGTGATTAAGCGCAATTATGATGCCTTTGAAAACCGCACGGTCTCCGTTGCGGGGCGCATTCTTTCCAAGCGCGGGATGGGCAAAGCCATTTTCTGCCACATCCAGGACCGGGAAGGACAGATTCAGCTGTACGTGCGGAAGGACGCGGTCAGCGAGCAGGAGTTTCAGGACTTCCGCAAGTTTGATATCGGCGACATTATCGGCGTCAGCGGTTATGTTTTCCGTACCCAGACCGGTGAGATCACAATCCATGTGGAAAACCTGCAGCTGCTTTCCAAGTCGCTGCGTCCCCTGCCGGAAAAGTACCACGGCATGACCAACACTGATCTTCGTTACAGAATGCGGTATGTCGACCTCATCATGAACGAGGATGTCCGGGCAACCTTCATTCGGCGCTCCCGTATTATCAGCAGCATCCGCCGCTACCTCGACGGGCTTGGCTTCCTGGAAGTGGAAACTCCGATGCTGGTACAGAACGCCGGCGGCGCTGCGGCGCGGCCTTTCCTGACCCATTTCAACGCTCTGGATCAGGATTTGAAGCTCCGCATTTCTCTGGAGCTTTACCTCAAGCGCCTGATTGTCGGCGGCCTGGAGAAGGTTTATGAGATCGGCCGGGTCTTCCGCAACGAGGGAATGGATACGCGTCACAATCCGGAGTTCACCCTGATGGAACTCTATCAGGCCTATACCGATTTCCACGGCATGATGGATCTGACGGAGAATCTCTTCCGCCACGTGGCCTGGGAGGTGCTCGGCACCGATGTGGTCACCTATAACGGGATGGAGATTGACCTGGGCAAGCCCTTTGCCCGCGTCACCATGACCGAGGCGGTTAAAAAGTATTCCGGAGTTGATTTTTCTGAAATCCACAGTCTGGAGGAGGCCCGCGCCGCCGCAAAGGCGAAGGGCGTGGCCTATGAGGAGCGTCACGGCAAGGGCGACATTCTGAACCTCTTCTTTGACGAGTTTGTGGAGGACAAGCTGATTCAGCCGACTTTCATTACGGAGCACCCGGTGGAGATCTCTCCCCTTACCAAGCGCAAACCGGACGATCCCGAGTATGTGGAACGCTTTGAGCTCTTTATCAACGGCTGGGAAATGGCCAATGCCTATTCCGAACTGAACGACCCCATTGACCAGCGTGAGCGTTTCCGGGCGCAGGAGGAGATGCTGGCCAAGGGCGACGAAGAGGCAAATTCCACCGATGAGGATTTCCTGAACGCTCTTGAGATCGGTATGCCTCCTACAGGCGGCATAGGCTACGGTATCGACCGCCTCTGCATGCTGCTGACCGATTCCGCGGCCATCCGCGATGTGCTGCTCTTCCCGACGATGAAACCGCTTGATACACCAAAGGACAAGAATGGTGTACAGAAATCCGAGGAGGCTGCAACAGTAGAGACGGCGTCTGAAGAGGCTCCGGCGGTGAATGCGGACGATCCTTCCATGCCGATCTTTGATGCGAAAAAGCCTGACTTTGCAAGCCTGGTGATCGAGCCGCTGTTTGAGGATCTCGTCGATTTCGAGACCTTCTCCAAGTCCGATTTCCGCGCCGTAAAGGTCAAGGACTGTGTTGCCGTTCCAAAGAGCAAGAAGCTGCTCCAGTTTACACTGGACGATGGCAGCGGCACGGATCGCACCATTTTAAGCGGTATTCATGCCTATTATGAGCCGGAACAGCTGATCGGCAAGACCTGCATCGCCATCACGAATCTTCCTCCCAGGAAAATGATGGGCATTGACTCCTGCGGTATGCTCATAAGTGCTGTCCATAAGGAGGGCGGGGAGGAAAAGCTCCACCTCCTGATGGTGGATCCGCACATCCCGGCCGGTGCAAAGCTGTACTAAAATCGGGTAACAGGCAAGTGATGTCATGTGCTTCAGCATGATGGATTAAAAATGTACGGGTATGGCAGCCAAACAGCTGCTGTACCCGTTTTTCTGTTTCGGACTGCATCCACCGGAAGTATGAAAAACAGCGGACGAACATTCACCGGTTTACCCGGGGCAATGGCGGAAAACAGGAACCTTTCGAAGCTTGGCCCGGCCGGGCAGACAGCAGGTGGCGTAAAATCACAGCCCTCTCCCTTGACTCTGCCTGCCGACTCTGCTACAATCTGATTCGGGATCAGGCCGCAATTGCCCGATCTCCTTCCCGGCACGGTTCTCCTGATCCTCCAGGGACCGTCCGGTTTTTATATTGGCCGCCCTCCTGGGCGGCTTTTTTTTATCCTGATTCAATATTATGTAAACCGTGCGAAAAAGTCCAGTGCAAAAACCTGCAAATACCGGGTCGGAAATGATTTCTCTGACCGGACACCGAACGAAAGTACTCTTCCTGTTTACGTGCATCCGTCCCTGTGGTATACTGAATTATCTGTAAACAACCGGAGGGAGACCATATGCCGGATGAACGCTATATCGTGTTTGACGTCGAAACGCCGAACCGCTACAATAACCGTATGAGCGCCATCGGAATCAGCATTGTGGAGTCCGGCAGCATCACGGGTGAATTTTTCTCTCTGGTGGATCCGGAGCAGCCCTTCGACTGGTTTAATACCCGCCTTACCGGTATCAGTGAGGAGACGGTCCTGGGCCAGCCAACCTTCCCGGAACTGTGGAAACAGATCGAGACGCTCATGTCCTCGGGGATCCTCGTGGCCCATAATGCGGGCTTCGATATGGGGGTTCTCCGCAGATGTCTTGCGGCCTATGAGATCCCGTGGAAGTCCTCCGTCCGGGGCCTGTGTACCGTCGTTATGGGCCGGAAGCTGCTCCCGGGGATCAGCCACCGCCTGAACGATCTCTGCGACTATTACGGAATCTGCCTAAACCACCATCAGGCCGACAGTGACAGTCACGCCGCTGCGGAGATTCTGATCCGCTACATGGAAGGCGGAGCGGATCCGCAGCAGTTCCTCCGAACCTACAGCATGACATAGGGGATAATGGTCTTTTCTGCTGCATATAATTAAGATGATGAGGGGTTGTGATTCTCCCTGAAGATTATGGTCAGTGCCTGCCTGGCGGGCGAGAACTGCAAATATGACGGAGGGAATAACCGAAATGAGAAGGTCCTCCGGCTGATGGCGGAAAATGATGTGATCAGGGTCTGCCCCGAGCAGCTGGGAGGCCTTCCAACACCGCGCGTGCCCTCCGAGATCCGGGAGGGCATTGTTACAGCCAGAGACGGGCGGATTGTGGACCGGGAGTTTCGTGCCGGGGCTCAGAGGTGCCTGGAGATTGCCCTGCGCGAGCGGCCGGATCTGATCATTCTTCAGTCACGCAGTCCCAGCTGCGGCGTAAAGCAGCGCTATGACGGCACCTTTTCCGGGACTCTGACATACGGAGCCGGTGTGACTGCGGAGCTCCTGATGGAGAACGGGTTTCGCTGTATTGATGTGGAGGACCTGCAGCCCTGAGGCGGCAGCGTCCCACCCCAGACTTTGCGGATAAGGAATTGAATGCGGAGAAGCCGGAAAAGAAATCCTCTTTACTTTTCCTGCCTACAGCTGTATAATTGCATACATACACACATTAACCTCTTTTAAAGGAGCCGCCTCCTATGCTTGAACTGTCACAGAAAACCAACCTTCTGGAGGAGAATGACTATCGCTATTCTCTGCAGGATGTACAGGATCCTGTCCTGTACCGGGATGTCTACAGCTATGACGAGATTCCGAAGGTTGCCTTTAACCATCGGCGTGTGCCTATGAACATGCCGGAGGATATCTGGATTACCGACACCTCCTTCCGGGACGGGCAGCAGGCCTTCCGCCCCTATACGCCGGAGCAGATTGAAACCCTTTTCAAACTGCTGTCCAGGCTGGGCGGACCCTATGGGCTGATTCGTCAGACGGAGTTTTTTATCTACTCCAAACGGGATCGTGAGGCGATTGAGCGCTGCATGGCTCTGGGGCTGCGCTTCCCGGAGATAACCACATGGATCCGCGCCAGTCGTGAGGACTTCCGTATGGTGCGGGATCTGGGTATACGCGAAACCGGTATTCTGGTTTCCTGCAGCGACTATCATATCTTTAAAAAGCTGAAGAAAACCCGCCGCGAAGCGATGGACATGTATCTTGCGACAGTAAAGGACGCTTTCGAGGCCGGTGTCATGCCCCGCTGCCATCTGGAGGATGTCACCCGTGCCGACTTTTACGGTTTTGTGGTGCCGTTTGTCAATGAACTCATGAAGCTTTCCCAGAATGCGGGGATCCCGGTTCGTATCCGGGCCTGCGACACCATGGGCTACGGTGTTCCTTATACAGAGGTGGCGCTGCCCCGCAGTGTGCCCGGCATCATCTACGGTCTTCAGCATTATTCCGGTGTGGAAAGTGAAAACCTGGAATGGCACGGACATAATGACTTTTATAAAGCGGTGGCGAATGCTTCCACGGCTTGGCTTTATGGCGCCAGCGGTGTAAACTGCACCATGCTGGGCATTGGCGAGCGCACCGGCAATGTTCCTCTTGAGGCCATGGTCATGGAGTATGCCTCCCTGCGCGGCTCTCTTGATGGGATGGATCCTTCCGTCATTACGGAGATTGCGGAATACTATCAGAAGGAGATCGGTTATTCCGTTCCGCCCATGACGCCCTTCGTGGGCAGAAACTTTAACGTGACCAGGGCGGGCATTCATGCGGACGGACTATTGAAAGACGAAGAGATTTATAACATTTTTAACACGGATAAGATTCTTCACAGGCCTGCCGGCGTGGCTGTCAGCAAGAATTCCGGCCTGGCAGGGATCGCTTACTGGGTGAACCGGACCTACGGCCTGGCAGGGGATCGTCAGGTGACCAAGCACAGCCCTCTGGTGCAGGATCTGAAGACCTGGGTGGACGCCCAGTATGAGGATGGGCGTACGGCGTCTATGGCGGATTCGGAATTGGAAGAGAAGATCACGGAACTGACAAATGGAGAGATGAAGGTATAACCTGCTGAGCCTTTATTCTTTTCCGGTACACTGACTGAACAGGAGGGAGCCTATATGAGCCACCATGGTCCGCTGAGACCCGAAGAGTATCTGGAGCCCGACTGCCCGCTGTGCGGCAATCCTCTTGAAGCGCAGTCCCGGGGCAGACCTGTACCTCAGCAGCGCATACTTGCGAAACTCGATGAATATATGGGCCGCCGGGACTTTGCCGGGGCCGAGAGGCACCTGCTCTACTGGCTGAAAGAGGCTGAACTGGCGGGGGATCACCGCGGTGAACTTCTTGTCCTGAACGAACTGGTCGGCTATTACCGCAAGGCCGGAAGCCGGGAAAACGCTCTGCCCTATGCTGAGCGTGCTATCAGGCTCCTCGGGGATATGGGGTTTGAGAACAGCATCAGTGCCGCCACCACCTATGTCAATGCCGCAACGGCCTTCAGCGCCTTTGGCGAGAACCGGCGTGCACTGGAGCTCTTTGAAAAGGCGAAGGCCCTCTATGAGTCGACTCCCCATACCCGGGCGGATCTTCTGGGAGGGCTCTATAACAATATGGCCCTGGTGCTGAAAAACCTGGAGCGTTACGATGAGGCTTTCCGGCTGTATGACAAGGCGATGGAAACCATGGCGACTGTCCCCGGCGGAGCCTTGGAGCAGGCCATAACATGTCTCAATATCGCGGATGCGGTAGCGGCTCAGCTGGGGCTGGAAGAAGGGGAGTCCCGGATTTCGGAGCTGCTGGAGCGGGCGGAGAGGTTCATTCATGATCCCTCGGTGCCCCATGACGGCTATTATGCTTTTGTCTGTGAAAAGTGCGCGCCGTCCTTCGGCTATTACGGCTGGTTCGCTGTGGCGGATGACCTGCTGCAGGAGGCGGAGGTAATCTATGAACGGACTTGAGTTATCCCGTGCTTATTATGAGGAATGCGGCAGGCCGATGCTGGAAACAGAATTTCCGGCACTCCTGCCGTTTCTTGCAGTTGGCCTGTTCGGTGAAGGCTCCGAGTGCTTCGGCTATGACGATACGGTCTCCCGGGATCATGACTTTGAGCCGGGGTTCTGCATTTTTCTTCCCGGAGAAGACCTTGTGAGTCGTCGGGATGCTTTCCTTCTGGAGCGGGCCTATGCGGCGCTTCCGAAGACCTTCCGGGGATTTGCCCGCAGCAGGCTTTCACCCGTGGGCGGTAACCGGCACGGTGTTCTCCGAATGGCGGATTATTTCAGTAAAACGCTGGGCGCGCCTGACGGAGAGCTGAACCTGATGCAGTGGCTGTCCCTGCCGGAACAGGCACTGGCCGAGGCAACAAACGGGGAGCTCTTTATGGATAATTTCGGTGAGCTTACCCGGATTCGGGAGTCGCTTAGAACCTATCCGGAAGATGTGCGGTGCAAGCGCCTGGCTGGGTACCTTCTTTTGATGGCGCAGGCCGGACAGTATAATTATACCCGCTGTCTGAAACACGGAGAGTCTGGCGCTGCCCAGCTCGCGGCGGGAGAATTTGTGCGGAGTACACTCTCCGTGCTCTTCCTCCTGAACCGGCGGTATCAGCCCTACTATAAATGGGTGTTCCGGGCTTTGAGATCGCTGCCGGACGGGCCTGCCTTTGCGGCACTTCTGGAGCAGCTTCTGACGACTGGAAACCGGCCTGCGGAGGCGGAGGAAAAGCAGCAGATCATCGAGGCCGTCGCGGGTTCTGTGGCGGACCTTCTACGGGCACAGGGACTGTCTGACCTCGACGGCAGCGAGCTGGAACGGCATGCCTATGCCGTGAACACCGCCATCCGGGACGGTGAACTGCGGAACCTGCATATTCTTGCAGCAGTTTGAAACATCTGGAATAGCAGCGGGCCTTCAGCGTTGCTTTTTTTGACGACGCGTGCTAAACTGAATGAGGACAGTGAATCTGTTGGGACAGGAGGAATATGCATGGAAACCCGGTACATTAAATGGTACAGCCCGGCGCTTGGCCGGGATATGGAATGCAAGTCCTGGGGACATGCCGGCAGGCCGGTGCTTTACATCCCGTGCCAGGATGGCCGTTTTTTTGATTTTGAGAACTTCGGCATGGCGGACTGCTGGGCGCCTTTCATTGACAACGGTCAGGTCACCGTCTATGCTGTGGACACCATGGACCGGGAGACCTGGTCCGACAAGACAGGGAACCCCTATATGCGCATTCGCCGCCATGAGCAGTGGATCCGCTATCTGACGGATGAGGTGGTCCCGTATATTCAGCGGATGTGCCGGGAACGGGGCTGGAAGACGGACCCGGGCGTCATGGCCTTTGGTGCGAGTCTCGGTGCAACCCATGCGGTAAACCTGTTTTTCCGCTTCCCGAAGCTTTTTGATTCCCTGCTGGCCCTCAGTGGTATTTACAATGCCGACTACGGCTTTGACGGGTACATGGACGATTTGGTCTACCTGAATTCCCCTCTGCACTACCTGCCGAACATGCCGGCGGATCATGAGTATATTGAACTCTACAATAAACACCATGGAGTGGTCTGCACCGGACAGGGACCCTGGGAGATTCCGGACTCCACCCGCGCCCTCCATCAGGCCCTCACCGATCACGGGATCCATGTCTGGGTTGATTACTGGGGATATGACGTGGCCCATGACTGGGACTGGTGGTTTAAGCAGGTGCGCTACTTTGTGCCGCAGCTGCTGGAGGCGGAGGCCCGCTGAACCGCCGGAGGATTTCCCCTGAAAGAGTGATTGTTTATGAAAAATGTTGTCTTTGTCTCACCCAATTTTCCAACCAACTACTGGCATTTCTGCGAGGAACTGAAAAACGACGGGGTGAACGTTCTCGGTATCGGGGATCAGCCCTACCATGAGCTGACCTGGGAACAGCAGAACAGTGTCACCGAGTACTATAAAGTCGACAATCTCGAAAACTATGACGAGGTCTACCGGGCAGTAGCCTTCTTTGCCTTCAAATACGGGCGGATTGACTTCCTTGAGTCCAACAACGAATACTGGCTGGATCAGAACGCTCATCTGCGTACAGATTTCAACATTCCCGGCTTTAAGGTGGAGGACCTTCACCGCATCCGCTATAAGTCCGGCATGAAGGAGTACTACCGCAGGGCCGGTATCCCTACCGCACGCTGGCATCTGGTTGACGACCTGGAGGGATGCCGGGCGTTTATTGACGAAGTGGGCTATCCTGTCATTGTAAAGCCGGATAACGGGGTCGGCGCCAGCAGCACCTATAAGCTCAGTAATGAGCAGGAGCTTCTGCACTTTCTTGCGGAGCAGAACGGCAGCATCCGCTTTATTATGGAGGAGTTCATCTTCGCTACGATCAATTCCTACGACGCTATCATTGACTCCCGGGGAGAACCGATTTTTGAGACCGGAAACGTTACCGTCTGCTCCATTATGGACAGTGTGAACCTCGGGGATGAGGCGGTGTATCACATTCTGAAGGAACTTCCGGAGGACACCCGGGCCTTTGGCCGTGCAGCGGTGAAAAGCTTCGATGTCAGAAGCCGTTTTGTGCACTTTGAATTCTTCCGCCTGGATAAGGATCAGCACATCGGGAAAAAGGGCGAGCTGGTTGCACTGGAGGTAAACATGCGTCCCAGCGGCGGCTTTACCCCGGATATGATCAACTTTGCCCACAGCACCAACGTCTATAAAATCTGGGCAGACATGGTGGCCTATGACCGTACCGACATTCCGGAAGGGGAGCACGCCTTCTGTGCCTTTGTCGGACGCCGGGACGGGCGGAAATACCGCTACAGCCATGAGGACCTGCTTCGGCTCTATGAGCGCAATCTGCGCATGGTAGAGCGCATGCCGGAGGCGCTTTCCGATGCGATGGGCGATCAGGTTTACCTGGCTACTTTTTCAAACCGGGAAGGTCTGGAGGGCTTTTATCGCGACTGCCTCCTTGGCCCGGACCAGATAGACTGAGATGGGGCTTTAAGCCCTGTATACAACAGGACAGCAGCCCGATGGATCATCCATCGGGCTGCTGTCATTTCAGTCGGATACTATTTTGACTCGTCTCTGTAAATGCTCGGCCATCTGCCGTTTTCATCTTCCCGGATCGGTTCATCTCCGTACATGGCCGCCAGCAGCTCATAGGTCAGTTTCTGGTGCTGCAGGATCCTGTTCAGAGTCTCTTCCACAGGATTACGCCTCCTTTTTCACGTCCAAACCTGAGACCAATGATTTATGTCAACCTTGCAAGAGGTATCATACGCTATTTTTCACAAATAAGCAACAAAAATTCAAAAACAAGCGTTAACAATATTGTTTAAAATATACAACAAAATCACTTCTTGCTTTTTTGAAGGTACTCCTTTATACTGTCCTGGAAAGCACGAATTGCCGGGGATCCGCGGTTTATGATTTCCGCCCGCGGCCCGCGGCTTAAAACGTTGATCAGGGAGGGTGGTCATGAAAAAAGCAGCACAGATTCTGGCCTTTATACTGGTTTTTGCTTTAATTCTCGGTCTCGGCGTTACCGCTTTTGCGGATGAGGCGCAGTTTGATGTAACGCGGCGCTTTCTTGCGGAGCTTGACGGCGTGGAAGGCGCGGAATACACGGTGGTTGGGGTGAGAGAGGCGGCTGCAGATGCCGGCTTTGAGTATGAGCGGGTGGAGGTTCGCTATGAAGGCGATCTTTCCGATTACATTAACACGGTTTATGTGGACTTCTCCGAGGATGGGGAAGAGGTTATGCTGTATCTCTATAACATCATCAGCTTCAGGCGTGAGGACAGGGAAGAGGTTCTTTCAGTCCTGAATGAGCTGAATGCGAAATACAAGGGTGTGAAGTTCTATTTGGACGATGTGAAGGATACCGTTACGGCGGAGCTGTACCTTGCTGCGACGGATAAAACGGTCGTGGAGATATCCCTGTTCGGCTTTGGATTTCTGATTGGGATTACCGATCAGGCCTATGATGTTCTGGCGGACTACGCCGCATAGAGGATCGTAAGGACTGTTTTGTTATTGAGGCTGTGGCACAGCTGTGAATACGGCACAAACGATAAAACGGCAGCCGGTTCCTTTTTTGGAACCGGCTGCCGTTCTGGCTCTGTATTCTTTTCTCAGCTGTCAATGGTGCTGACCGTAATGGTGGTTTCCTCCAGTACGTCCAGCAGAACGCGTACAGTATCAAGACTGGTGAAGATGGTCACATTATTCTCCGTAGCGCAGCGCCGGATGGCGACGCCGTCCTCCGCGTGGGCGTAATTGACCCCTCCCGGTACGGCGCCCCGGTGGAGAGCCCGGGTGTTGATGATATAACTGACGTATCCTGCCCGGATGCTGTCGAGGATCTCCTCGCTGCCTTCAGAGATTTTCCGCTTTACTCTTGTCCGGATTCCGTGTTTCTTCAGGAAATTGGCGGTTCCGATGGTTGCCTCAATGTTGAAGCCCATGTCATAGAAGCGTTTTACCAGCGGCAGGGCCTCCTCCTTATCCTCGTCTGCCAGGGTGACAAAAACAGTTCCGTAATTCTGCAGCTTCATGCCCGAGGCCTGCAGGGCTTTGTACATGGCTCTGGAGAGTTTATCATCATAGCCGATGGCTTCGCCCGTGCTCTTCATTTCTGGAGAGAGATAGGCGTCAAGGCCCCTGATCTTGCTCCAGCTGAACACCGGTACCTTAACGAAGTGCCGTTTCCGCTCCTCAGGATACAGGTCGAAGATGCCCTGCTCTTTCAGGCTTTTACCGAGGATGACCTCTGTGGCAATGTCAGGCAGCGCCCAGCCGGTGCTTTTCGAGAGGAAGGGGACAGTTCGGCTGCTTCTGGGGTTTACTTCGATGATGTAGACGTTTTCATCCCGGTCGACGATAAACTGAATGTTGTAGAGTCCTACAATCCCGATTCCGGGCCCCAGCTTTTTGGCAAAACTCAGGATGGTTCCTTTGACCTTGTCAGAGATCGAAAAGGCGGGATAAACTGAGATCGAGTCACCGGAGTGGACTCCGGTCCGCTCCACCAGTTCCATGATTCCGGGAACAAAGACGTCCCGGCCGTCACAGATGGCGTCCACCTCGACTTCTTTGCCCTGAATATACTTGTCCACAAGGACGGGTTTTTCAGCGTCAATCTCGACTGCGGTCTTCAGATAATGACGGAGCATTTGCTCATCTCCGACAATTTCCATAGCCCGTCCGCCCAGCACGAAGCTTGGTCGTACCAGCACCGGATAGCCGATTTCCGACGCGGCTTTCACGCCGTCTTCAACGCTGGTCACAGCTGCTCCGGGCGGCTGCGGGATGTTCAGCTCTTCCAGTACCTTCTCAAACTGATCCCGGTCCTCGGCTCTCGCAATGGCGGCGCAGTCGGTTCCGATGATCCTGACACCGAGTTCGTCCAGAGGCTCCGCCAGATTAATTGCGGTCTGTCCGCCCAGGGAAGCCACCACGCCTTCAGGCTCCTCATAATCCACAATCTCCATCACATCTTCCGGTGTCAGAGGCTCAAAGTACAGCTTATCCGCTGTTGTGTAGTCCGTGCTGACAGTTTCCGGGTTGTTGTTGATGATGATGCTCTCATACCCGTTGCGCCCGATGGTCTGCACGGCGTGGACTGTGGAATAGTCAAACTCAACGCCCTGCCCGATACGGATGGGCCCTGCACCCAGAACAATGATCTTTTTCTTGTTTCCGAGGCGGGACTGGTTTTCCCCGGTATAGCTGGAGTAAAGATAGGCGATGTACTTCCCGGTATGGAGAGTATCCACCATGCGAAATGCCGGGCGGATTCCCGCTTCCATGCGCAGTTTCCGCACATCTGTCCAGGAGCGGAGCCGCCACAGACGTGCGATTTCCGCATCACTGAAGCCCAGTTTTTTCGCAGCTTTCAAGGCCTGAAGGTCACCGGGCTTTTCAGCGAGCAAACGCTCCATCTCAACGATTCTTTCGATAGCCTCCAGGAAGAGTTCTGTTATCTGGGTGATTTCGTGAATTCTCTCAATGCTGACACCTCTGCGCAGCAGCTCCGCTACGGCAAACAGCCCGTCGGCCCGGAAGGTTCCTAGATATGCCTCGATGTCCTCTACGGTCATGGCCTCGAAGGCTGCCATCCGGAGGTGACTGACACCGGTTTCGAGAGACCGAACGCTTTTCAGCATGCACTCCTCCAGGCAGCTTCCGATTCCCATCACTTCTCCGGTGGCCTTCATCTGAGTGCTCAGCACATTGGGGGCGTCAGGGAATTTATCAAAGGGGAAGCGGGGAAATTTCGCCACAACATAGTCCAGCGATGGCTCAATGGCCGCAGTGCCGCCCGCCACCGGAATCTCCTCCAGCAGCATCCCCATGGCGATCTTCGCCGTCACCCGGGCAATGGGGTAGCCCGAGGCCTTGCTGGCCAGGGCGGAGGAACGGCTGACCCGGGGATTGACCTCAATCAGATAGTATTCCTTTCCCTCAGGTTTCAGGGCAAACTGCACGTTGCAGCCGCCCTCAATTTTCAGCTCCCGGATAATGCGAAGGGCGCTGTCGTTCAGCATTTTCAGGTCTTCTTCACTCAGGCTGAGTATCGGGGCCACCACAACGGAATCCCCGGTATGAACACCCACCGGATCCACGTTTTCCATACCGCAGATGGTGATGGCGTGGTCGGCGGAATCCCGCATGACCTCAAATTCGATCTCCTTATAGCCCTTTACGCTTTTCTCAATCAGCACCTGGTGAACCGGAGAAAGCCGGAAGGCGTTGGTGCCGAGCTCGACCAGTTCTTCCTCGTTGTTGGCAAAGCCGCCGCCGGTACCGCCCAGGGTAAAAGCGGGCCGCAGGACAACGGGATATCCGATTGCCTGTGCTGCGGATTTCGCCTCCTCCAGGTTGTAGGTGATCTGTGAAGGAATGACCGGCTCGCCGATGCTCTCGCACATTTCTTTGAACAGCTCCCGGTCCTCGGCCCGCTCAATGGATTGGGCGCTGGTCCCGAGGAGCTTTGTTCCGCATTCTCTCAGGATTCCTTTCCGCTCCAGCTGCATGGCAAGGTTCAAACCCGTCTGTCCGCCGATGCCGGGCACAATGGCGTCCGGCCTCTCGTAGCGGAGAATTTTTGCCACATATTCCAGCGTCAGCGGCTCCATATATACCTTGTCCGCGATCTGGGTGTCCGTCATGATGGTCGCCGGGTTTGAGTTAACGAGGACCACTTCGTAGCCTTCCTCCCGCAGGGCAAGACACGCCTGGGTGCCTGCGTAGTCAAACTCCGCCGCCTGCCCGATCACGATGGGGCCTGATCCGATAATCAGAACTTTTCTGATATCCGTCCGCTTTGCCATAACTGAAAACCTCCCGGTATAATAATTCTGAAGCAGTGAAAAACAGGCTCAGGAAAAAGCATCAAAGAACGGGATCCGCAGTAAAGACAACAAAGCCTTCCATAACCGTCATCAGACAGCGTCCCAGAACCTTCCATCCGTCAAAGGGGCAGGAGTGCCCCAGACTCTGAAAACGGGAGGCATCCAGTACGTATTCCGTCCCAAGATCCCAGAGGGCGAATTCTTTCCCCAAGGGGATGCCGAAGCGCTTGCGGGGAGAAAAGGCCATCCGCTCTACCAGCTGCTCAAGAGAGAGCATTCCGGTTTTGACAAGCCCGGTGTAGAGTGTCGGAAATGCGGATTCCAGTCCCACCACTCCGTTCAGGCTGCCGCGAAAGCCACGGCTTTTTTCTTCTGCGGAATGGGGCGCGTGGTCCGTTGCGATCATATCGATGGTACCGTCTGACAGCGCCTCAAGCAGGGCTTCCTGGTCCGCTTTTGCCTGAACAGGAGGATTCATCCTGAACCGGCCGTGATCTTCCAGAAGATCCCTGTTCAGAAGCAGATAGTGGGGAGCTGTCTCGCAGCTGACGTTCAGATGGGATTTCTTCGCATCACGGATCAGAGAAACCGACTCCACCGTAGAGAGATGACAGGCGTGAAAGGCGCAGCCGGTCTCATCGGACAGGCGGATGTTCCGCTCCAGCTCACGCCATTCGCGCTCCCGCGGATCCTCATAGCGCATATCCTCACAGTGCCCGGCAATTACTTTGCCCAGCTCGTCGCTGCGCCGCATGGCCTCCCGCATCAGTCCGTCATCCGCCACGCCGACTCCATCGTCCGAAAAAGCGACGACGTACGGGGCGAGGGCCTCAAGGTCGGCCAGCTCCTGCCCCTTTTCACCACGAGTGATGGAACCGTAGGGGAGTACCTGAATGCAGGTTTCTTTAATCTTCTCCAGTTGAGGGCGCAGGTGCTCCACCGAGTCCGGAACGGGATTCAGGTTCGGCATGGTGCATACGGCGGTTGTTCCCGCGGCGGCTGCGGCCCGGGCACCGGTACGGATGGTTTCCTTATATGAAAAACCCGGCTCGCGAAAATGTACGTGTACATCGCAAAAGCCGGGTAAAAACATTAACCTGTCCGGGTCCAGCCCGGAGAAAGAAGAGAGAACGGAGCTGAAATCGGCACTGGGAGTGAATACAGGTTCTGTGCCATATTTCTTGATTCCCTCAGGAAACATCATTGATTAGCCCTCCGCAACCTCAAAAAAAGTGCCCCGCCGGAAAACGGCAGGACACAGAAAGCGGGAAACCCCGCCACATTCCTATCATACCCTTGCCGACCTCTCCGGATCGCCTTAAAGCTGCAAAGATTATAGCGGGAGGCACTCCCTTTGTCAACTGGCATTTTGCACAGCTTTTCGGGGGCGCGCTCAAAACAGCGCCAGGTAGAGGATCGGTAAAAAGATTGCCGGGAGCATATTGGCGACTTTGATGCGCTCCCTGGTGCAGCCCAGCAGGTTCAGCGCCATCCCCAGGAGGATCACTCCGCCTACGGCGGACATTTCGGTAACGACGGCATCACTGAGGGCGGATCCGATCCAGGTGGAGAGAAGAACCAGCGCCCCCTGAAACACGAGCACAAATGCAGCTGAGCAGGTGACTCCGTACCCCATGGCGGCACCGAAGGCCATAGATGAGATGAAGTCCATGGTGCTTTTAGCGAAAAGGATGCTGTAATTGTGACGAATCCCGGCTTCGAGAGAGCCTACAATGGTCATGGAGCCGATACAGAAGAGAATGCTGGCGGAAACAAAACCGTCTGTAAAGCTTTCCATCCCGGCCCCGCCGGAGCGCCCCTTCAGAAGCTTTCCTTTGATGCTGTCCGCCGCATTTTCAATTCTGTCATCTATATGCAGTACTTCACCGAGCAGGGTTCCCAGTACCATACAGATAATAATACAGAGCAGTTCCTTCGTTTCAACAGCGCTCATAATACCGATGAGCAGCGTGCAGAGGCCAAGAGCCTTCATGACGCTGTTGCGAAGGGACTCCTTCAGACGGTTCCGGAAAAGAATCCCGATGATGCTGCCCGCAAGGACGGCGACAGTGTTGACAAGTACTGCAATCATAGTACACTCCCAGGTAGATTATTCGAATCCGGCAGGCTTTCGGCAGGTGAAAAGAATGACCTGACGCTGCAGGGCGATCCGCTTCAGTAGCTTCATGGCCTGAGCCTCCCGGGTTTCATCGAGATTGACCAGTGCGTCATCCAGAATCAGCGGACAGGGCTCGCCTTCAGGCAGTGCCAGCTCGCAGACGGCCAGACGAACGGCAAGATACATGAGGTCGGAGGTACCGGCGCTCAAATATTCCGCATCGTGGGAAACGGTATCTCCCTGAATACGGGTACGCGCGGAAAAGTCCTGCCCCACCATCAGCTCTTCATAGCGTCCGCCGGTCATCTCGTTCATATATTTTGCCGCAAGGCTGCTGAGCGCGGGGGAGAAACGGCTCTGTATTTCCTGATCAGCCTCCCGCAGAAGTTCCTGAGCAAGAGTAATAGCGTCGTATTCCGCCTGAATCTGCCGGTGGCTTTCCTGAAACTGGCGGAGAGAGCTTGCTACCACCAATGGGTCGCCCATGGCGGAGAGGCGTCCCTTCAGACCGGAAATTTTCTCCGAAAGTGTGGAGGCGTCTTTTCTTGCGGCGGTCAGTGCCCTGCTGAGGCGCGCTGCCTCGGAATCACCGCCGGCAAAGTCCAGCTCGCTGACGGCGGCCTCTTCCAACTGGTGAAGGGCCTCCTGGGTTCTGTCCAGGCGGTCACGGCTCTGAAGCTCCTCCTTTTCCGCAGCCCGTATGGCATCCTCCATCGCATAGTATTCCGTGAGGATGCCGGGAATATCCTCCGGTACGGCAACCCGGTATTTCCGCAGGATACGGTCCCGGACAGATTCAGCTTCCAGGGCGGCCTGACGGATGCGGGAATAGCGGAAAAAGAAGAAGATCGCACCCAGACACATGAGGCCCGCTCCAAGAATTAGGGGAAGACTGCTTCGTAATCCCGTGAGACCCGCGAACACGATTGCCAGAATGGAGCACAGCACGGCAGGCAGGAGCGCGAGACGGCTTCGGCTGTCTTCCTCTGCATCCGCCAGTGCATCCAGGTCACGCTGGACCTCTTCCTCCAGAGCTTCCCGGCTGCGGTCGCCGAAATCGCTGCGCTGCAGAGCTTCCCGGCTGCGGGCAAGCTCTGCGAGAGCGGCATCATGATCGTCACTGCGGCGCTGCACATCAGCTCTTCCATCCCGGATTTTCTTCAGCGCGTCGTTCCGCTGGCGCCGGCGTGCGTCATTTACGGACTCCTCCAGTGCTTCGCAGCGCTGCAGCATTCCGTGCAGTTCCTGCTCCATGCTGTGGACGGTTTCAGCTGAGGTGCTGATATCGCTCAGCTGGCGCTGGGCTTCATCCATCTCGCCCTCCAGCGCCGGCAGCAGTCCCTTCCGGTGATAGCGCCGGCGGTGCTGCCAGGTCTTGAGCCGGGCCTCCGCCTCACTGTAGGAGGTTTGCTCATCACCGCTGGAAACAATGGCCTGAATGCGCTTTGCCAGCTCCGGGCTCCCGGAGACTGCCACCGCACCCTGGGCAATAAAAGCACTTCGCCGGAACACATCCCTGCTGACGCCGGTCAGAAGTTCTCCGCAGTTTTGACCGGTCATCCCCTCTACGGGGTTGTTGGTACCGGTGTAGACTGCGCTGAAATCCCGCATGGGGGCAGAGCGGGCGGCGGTGCGCCGCTGCAGTGTGATGTCGGCTCCGTCGGCCCGAAGTTCCATGTGGCCCTCCATCGGAGCGCCGGACCAGGGTGCATAGCGCTGCTTGTCCGGCAGGAATCCGTCCCGGGAGCGTTCAGAGGAGTCAATGCCGTAGAGCATGGTGCGGATGAAGGCGCACCAGGTGGACTTGCCGCTTTCGTTCGGGGCGTAAATCACATTCAGCCCGTCATGAAAGCGAAGGGTTTCGCCCTGCAGCTTTCCAAAGGAGGCCTGCAGTTTACGGATGACCATGAACGACCACCTCCTCAGCGTTGTCCAGTGCAGCAAGTCCCCAGCGCACCGCCTGCTCAATCCGCATTTTCTGCTCGTCGTCCTGCGCAGCGTCGTAGCGGGCCCTCAGCTTTGAAAGGAAGAGACCCCGCAGGGTGTCAGTCCCGGCGGATTCCCAGATGTCGGCGGGGGGAGAAGTCCGGTCTTCCAACCGGAGGGAGAAGAACATTCCGTCCAGATTCTGATGCAGGCGCAGCAGATCCGGAGAGTGCTCGGTGCTGCCGGTGAGGGTGATGCGGTAAATGTCCTCAGAGGGATCCTCCGGCAGCGAGGTGTGAATCAGCAGCAGGGGATCCTTTCCGCTTACATCCAGAACCATTGAGTGATAGTGCCGCCTGGCAATAGAGCGGGCCTCAAGTGTTGCAGAGGTTCCCTCCAGGGTAACAAGGTTTACTGTTTTTTCACCGGTCTCGTCGAAGCCGCGTCCTTCCGGACAGCCAGGCCAGGAGTACCAGGTGCTTCCGCTTTTCAGGAGACCCGAAGCCTGGTGAATGTGTCCCAGAGCGACGTAATCCATGCCGCTGGCGGCAAGATCTTCAACTGTGATGGGGTTATAAAGAGAGGCGCTGTTCCCAACTTCACCGTGCATGCAGAGCAGGTTATAGATCCCGGCCTTCCGTTCTGCCTGAAAGCCTCGAAGAAGGGGGGCGCTGTGCCGGTCCGTGAATGCGGCGCCGTAAACCCTGGCATCACAGCCTGGTACAGAGTAGAAGTGAATGGAGTTCTTTGTAAAGACCCGCACCTGTTCCGGAAGTTTCAGCCGGGCATAAACCGAGCGGCCGTTGTAATAGTCGTGATTGCCCGGAGCAATGAAAACCGGGCAGGGGGCCTCCGAAAGGGCGGCAACCAGGGCCTCGCCGGTTTCACGGTAGGATGTCTCGCTGTCCAGCAGGTCACCGCTGAGGAGCATGAGGTCGACCTCTTCATCAGCGGCAAGCTTCACCAGTGCCGCAAGCAGATCCCGCTGCTCACCCCTCCGGACTGCTGCTTTGGCGGCTGACAGTCCTTCAAAGGGGGAATCAAGATGAAAATCCGCCGCATGGATAATTCTGATATGTCTCATAACAGCCTCACACTCTCTGCGTTCAGGCATTTCCCGCTTTCGGTATCCACCGTAAAGATGCAGCCTTCCATTTTTGCCGGGCCCTTGGCCGAATCATAGCGCATAGGGGGGTTGCCCATGAATTTCCCGATGCTCTGCTGCGGGTCTACACCCAGCACCGAGTGAACAGGACCTGTCATACCGAGGTCCGTAATATATCCGGTGCCTTTTGGCAGCACACAGGCGTCTGAGGTCTGTACATGGGTGTGGGTGCCCCAGACTGCTGTTGCTCTCCCGTCAAGCAGGTACCCCATGGCCCGCTTTTCACTGCTGCCCTCGGCGTGAAAGTCCACCAGGATGATCTTCTCACGAATCTCGCTCATATAGCCGTCTGCGATGGGGAAGGGGTTGTCGGTGTTGCTGTCCAGGGTGAAGCGACCGAGGAGGTTCATTACGCAGACATCCCCGAAAGCCGTCCTGAAAACGGAGATCCCGCGTCCGGGGCATTGGGGAGCATAGTTTACGGGACGCAGAATCCGGGGTTCAACGGTCAGATAGTCCTGCATCTCGGTACGGACCCAGGTGTGGTTGCCAAGGGTGATGACATCGGCCCCGGCGCGGAAAATCTGCTGTGCCTGTTTCGGGGTGACGCCGACTACGTTGGCGTTTTCACCGTTGACAACAGTGAAGGCGATCTCATTGGATTGCTGAAACTGTTTCAGATTGCTTTCCAGAAACTGCAGACCGGGGACGCCGCAAACGTCCCCGACGGCAAGAATATTGATTTTCATGCTTTTGCCTCAATCTCAGGGAGCTCCCCTCCAGGGGAGCCGGTTTACTTGTGTTCTCATTCTATCATTTTCCATGGGCGAGCGCAACGGGTCTTTCGGAACAATTGGCAAATTTTAACTGTCGTCAATGTTAACATTTTTTGAGTGGTACGCAGGTATATTTTCAGCTCCCATCCGCGAAAAATCTGTTGAAAGCGGCGGGGATGCTGTGATATAATTCACGCCATCAAAAAATAAGAGAGGGACTGACTATGGAGAATAACAAACGCCCTGAATCCATGCAGAGGATTACGACTCCGGAACTTGCCCGGGCCTTTATCGATGAGCAGTTGACAGCTCTGCGCCGACAGATCGGGAACAGAAAGGTCCTGCTTGCCCTTTCGGGCGGTGTGGACTCCTCTGTTGTTGCGGCGCTGCTGATTCGTGCCGTTGGCGGGCAGCTGACCTGCGTCCATGTTAATCATGGGCTTCTCCGCAAGGGAGAGCCGGAGCAGGTTATCGAGGTGTTCCGCAATCAGATGAATGCCAACCTGATCTATGTCGATGCGGTGGACCGCTTCCTGGACAAGCTGGCGGGAGTTTCCGACCCCGAGACCAAGCGGAAGATCATCGGCAAAGAATTCATCGATGTCTTTGCGGAAGAGGCCCGGAAGCTGGACGGCGTAGAGTTTTTGGCTCAGGGGACCATTTATCCCGATATCCTGGAAAGTGACGGCGTGAAGGCGCACCACAATGTGGGAGGGCTGCCGGAGGACCTGAACTTTGAACTGGTTGAGCCGGTCAAATTCCTGTATAAGGATGAAGTCCGCGTGGTCGGTCTCGCTCTTGGCTTGCCCGAGAGTATGGTATTCCGTCAGCCCTTCCCGGGCCCGGGGCTGGGCGTGCGCTGCGTCGGTGCGATCACCCGCGACCGTCTGGAGGCCGTGCGGGAGTCTGATGCAATCCTCCGGGAGGAGTTTGCCGGCGCCGGTCTTCAGGGAAAGGTCTGGCAGTACTTTACAGTGGTTCCGCCCTTTACCTCCACCGGCATCAAGAACGGAAAGCGCACGGATGACTGGATGGTCATTATCCGTGCGGTGAACAGCGTGGATGCCACTGCCGCCACCATTGAAGAGATCCCTTACGAGCTGCTTTACAAAATTCGTGACCGGATCCTTGCGGAAGTGAAGGGTGTGAACCGGGTGCTCTACGATCTGAGCCCCAAGCCTGTTGCCACGATCGAGTACGAATAACTGAAGATCCGGACCGTCAGGAGAGCGGTGAAAAGGGTACTCTGTCGACTGCGGTTTGAAGTTTCCTGTCAAACGATGAGGGAAGGGCGGTAGTTTTCTGCCCTTCCCTCATCGCCTGAGGGAATATCAGAAATGATGGGAGGGCATAATGTGGCAAAAACCAGATACCCGATCAGGCGGGAGTTCTTTCCCTACAGCAGATTCACCCCGTCTGTCAGCCGGCCCTTTGTCCGCCTGGCTCAGAGGGCAATGATTATACCGCCCTTCGTTTTCAGAACTTCGCATGTGAAAGCCCGCCTGCAGAAAATCCCGGCCTACAGGGGAGGCGTGATGGAACTGCTGATTCTGACACCTGATAACATTCACAGGCCTGCGCCTTGCTTCATCAACATCCATGGAGGCGGATTTGTCTTTGAGGCCTCCGGCAGTCATTATCGGCACGCCCTCACCTATGCCAGGGAGCTTGGCTGTGTAGTTGTCTTTGTGCGCTACCGTCTTGCACCGGAATATCCTTTCCCCTTTCCTCAGGAGGACTGTTATGCCGCATTCTGCTGGGTGAGTGACCATGCGGAGGAACTCGGTATCGATGCCTCGCGCATCGGAATCGGCGGTGACAGCGCAGGCGGCACGCTGACCGTTACAACCTGCATGATGGCGCGGGACCGCGGCCACGCCCTTCATCCACGGTTTCAACTGTTGATCTATCCCTGGCTGGACGATCGGAATATCAGCGATTCCTGCCTGAAATACACGGACACACCCATGTGGAATTCTGCACTGTCAGGAAAGGTGCGTCCGCTTACAAACCCTGACCCGTCAGCAACGCCGCTGGCTTATCGTTCGCCTGTGGAGGCTGACAGCCTTACCGGGTTGCCTCCCGCTTATATTGAGGTGGCTGAGTTCGACCCCCTGCATGATGACGGAATCTGTTATGCAGATCTCCTGCGCCAGGAGGGCATCCCCGTGGAGCTGCACGAGACCAGAGGGACAATGCACGGATTTGATACGAAAGTATCTGCGCCGACCACACGGCTGATGTGCCGGAAGCGGGTGGATTATATGCGGAGAATGTTTGGCCTTCTGCCGGAAGAATGACCAAAGAGGGAAGCCCGGGCCGCTTTAAATCAGCCGGAAGCGCCTTCATAAAGAAAAAAGGATAAATACTGTGAGAAAACCCGGGATTCCGATGATTTGGAATCCCGGGTCCTGTATCCGGAAAACTCTTCGTCCGGTGAAGGGAAAATGCTGTGACTTCAGGAGTTTGCTGCTGACCCCAAAGTACGCTCCATTCCTTTAAGGGCGGAACGGAGAAAAAAGAAACTTGCTGTCAGGGAAATGATTTCGGCGATCGGGAAAGCCCACCACACCATGCTCACGTCCCCTGTTTTGCTGAGAAGCCACGCGGAGGGGATCAGGGCAAGTATCTGCCTGAGGATCGATACAAAGAGGGAATTAATGCTGCGGTCCAGAGCCTGGCAGGCGGAGCCGGCCACAATGCAGAACCCGGCGAAGAGAAAGCTGAGGCTGATTCTCCGAAGCGCCGGAACCCCGATGGCCAGCATGGCCTCCGAGGGATTGAAGATGCCGAGCAGTGCCTCCGGAATCAACTGGAAGGCGGCAAACCCCAGAAGCATGAAGCAGGTGGCATAAAGAATGCCGTAGCGGATGGTGCGGTAAATCCGTTCCTTCTTCCCGGCCCCGTAGTTATAGCCGATAATCGGGATCAGACCGTTGTTAATACCGAAAACAGGCATGAAGAAGAAACTCTGAATTTTGAAGTATACACCGTAAACGGCAACGGCGGTGGATGTGAAGGCGCCGAGAATAATGTTCATCATATAGTTGGTGACCGAACCGATACCCATCATCAGAATGGAGGGGAAACCAATCCGGTAAATCTCACGGATGATTCTTCCGTGCGGACGAATGTCCGCAGCAGTGATCGGCAGTTCCCGGTTTTCCCGGATATGCAGAACAAACCCGACAGCGGCTCCAACAGCCTGGCCGATCACCGTGGCGACGGCAGCACCGGCGGTTCCCATGGCGGGAAGACCCAGCCAACCATAGATAAAGAAGGGGTCCAGAATAATGTTGGTTACGGCGCCGATCATCTGAGTCCACATGGAGAGCTTTGTCAGTCCTGTAGACTGCAGCAGACGCTCCACGCAGACCTCCAGATATAGAAACAGTGACGCAACGGTCACAATCTGCAGATAGGACTCTGCATAAGCGCGGATACTCTCCACCTGAGTCTGAGAACGGATAAAGGCCCGGGCTCCGAAAATACCGAAGAGCGCCACAAGAACCCAGCAGCAGAAACAGAGAAAAATCGCGGTTCCGGTGACCTGCCGGGCTTCTGTTTCATCCCGACGGCCCAGCGCCCGGGAAACCAGGGTGCTGACGCCGACCCCTGTGCCGGTGGCGAGGCCGATCATGATGTTCTGCGCGGGGAATGCAAGCGACAGGGCGGAAAGACAGTCTTCAGAAACACGGGCGACATAAATACTGTCCACAATGTTATATAAAGCCTGCACAAGCATGGAGAGAATCATCGGAATTGCAAGTGTGATAAGCAGCTTTCCCTCTGCCATCTCACCCATGCGGTGGGAATCGATCTTCTGTGCGGCCATAGAAACAAACTCCAATCAAATCTTTTAAAAATACGGTGCCCCATTATAGCGGAAGTTTCCCGCATATACAAGGGGAAATGAGAGCCGGCGCATTGAAAAAAACGGGACTTCGTGCTATGATACCGGAAATATGATCAAACAGGTCGATTCCTGCAGGAAATGGAGAAGGAAAATGGAGAGAATGACGGTTAGCCGCGCGGCACAGCTCTGCGGGGGCACACTGCTGCCGGAAGCGGAGAGTTCTGCGCTGCTGGGAAATGTAGTGATTGACAGCCGAATGGTGATGCCGGGTGACCTTTTCGTAGCCTACCGCGGAGAGCGTGTCGATGGCCACGACTACATTGCTTCGGCTTTTGCCCGGGGCGCTGCCGGATGTCTGGTGGAACGTGTCCCGGATGGCGCGGACGGACTGGGCCCGCTGATTCTGGTTCCGGACGTGCAGAAGGCCCTCGAACAGATTGCAAAGGCTTACCGGGAGCAGTTTAAGCTCCCGATCATCGGCATTACCGGCAGCGTCGGAAAAACAACGGCCAAGGAGATGATCTCCGCGGTTCTGTCCCGGCGTCTGCGCACGCTGAAGACAGCCGGAAACCTGAACAACCAGATCGGGGTTCCTATGATGATCTCCCGGCTGGATTCCGGCTATGAAGCCGCGGTTATCGAGATGGGGATTTCAGACTTCGGGGAAATGCGTGTGCTTGCAGACCTTGTAAGGCCTGCGGTTGCGGTGTTTACAACCATCGGGCATGCCCATCTGGAATATCTGCACGACCTTGACGGGGTGCTGAAGGCCAAGACGGAGATGCTGGAATACCTGTCAGACGAGGCTCCTGTCATTCTGAATGGCGACGATGAGAAACTGCGCGGACTGAAGTGCCGCCAGAGAAAAATCTGTTACGGCTTTGGAGTGGACAATGATTTTCGCGCGCTGAGCTGTGAAACAGACGACAGCGGAATTCAGTGCGATGTTGCGGGCGGAGGCCGAACAATCAGGCTCCGGATTCCGGCTTTCGGCAGGCACCATGTTTATGCGGCCCTCGCTGCCGTAGCGGTTGGTGTTTTCTTTGGACTCAGCGATGAGGAAATCATTGCGGGAATTGCGGATTTTCACAATGTGGAGCGGAGAGCCGAACTGGTCCGAACCGCCTTCATCACCATGATTGATGACAGCTACAATGCGAATCCCGATTCCGTCCGAAGCGGGATTGATACCCTCGTACAGCTGCCCGGGAAACGGCATGTCTGTATCCTTGGGGATATGCTGGAGCTCGGGAAAGAGAGCGGGGAGATGCACAGGGGAGTAGGCCGCTATGCCGCGGAAAAAGGTGTTGAGCTGGTGCTGACAGCGGGAACCTACGGAAGAGACACTGCAGCCGGGGCCGGCGAGGCCGGTGTCTGCTTTGAAAGCCGGGATGCTCTCATTTCAGCGCTGCCCCGTCTGATTGCCGAGGGGGACTGCCTGCTGGTGAAGGCGTCGAAGGGCTCCCACTTTGAGCTGGTCTCCGCAGCGCTCCGGAAGCTGGCAGAACAGCATGCTGGCGCAGAGTGCGCAGGGGAGAGGGGAAAGCTGTGAATTCCGGGCCGTTTGTTCTGTTGGACCTGGACGATACGCTTCTGGACTTTAAAAAGGCCGAGGCCCGCGCACTCTCAAAGTCTCTGGCCGAGATGGGTATTCACCATGACGGGAAGGTGCTTGACCGCTACAGTGTGGTAAACCTTCTGTACTGGGAACGGCTTGAAAACGGTGAAATTACGCGGGAACAGGTTCTTTTGGGACGATTTGTTCAGCTTTTGGAAGAGATGGGATCAAAAGCGGATCCTTCTGAACTGCGGGACCGTTATGAGGTCAATCTTTCTCAGGGGCATTACTTCGTGGATGGAGCAGAGGAACTGCTCAGAACTCTTTTCCCGGTTTGCAGACTTTTTCTGGTCTCCAACGGCACGGCTGTAGTACAGCAGGGACGGCTGAAAAGCGCGGGCATTTCAGACTGTTTTGAGCGGATCTTCATTTCACAGGAGATTGGTGTTAACAAGCCGGCCAGGGAGTTCTTTGAACGCTGCTTTGCGCAAATCCCAGGTTTCAGGCGCGAAAAGGCGATTATCGTCGGAGACAGCCTCACTTCCGATATTCGCGGCGGCATTAACGCCGGGATCACCACATGCTGGTTTAACCTTCGAAAGAAAAAGCCGCGGGAGGATATTGTGCCGGATTACAGCATTGACAAACTTTCTGAGCTTCCGCCGCTGCTCGCAGCCCTTTACGGCGTGCCGGTATCGTGAGATGATCGTCAGTTGAATAAAGCAGGGCCGGTTTTCCGGCCCTGCTGCTTTTGTGACAGTTCAGTTCTCCGATGAATGAACATAACGCTTCATGGGATCCTCCGTGAGGCTCAGATCGTAAAAGACCTTGTTAAGCTCGAGTATCTGCACAGACCCTCTTTCCGCATTCAGGATTGTCATTGAGCAGTTGTACGGCACATGGCCGAACCAGAAATCCTGTGGGTTGGGGTTCAGGTAGTTCACCATCGCCCGCATGGCACATCCGTGGGTGCTGACCAGGTAGGTTTTGCCGTCATCCCTGGCGATGAGCTCTTTCAGAAAGGCCTGTGTCCGGTCGCAGAGCGCCCGGATGGTCTCCCCATTGGGGAAAGAAATGAACCTGAAAGGATCTGTGAAGAAAATCTTCCCGGCATCTCCGAGATCTGAGAGCGGTTTTCCCTCCATATCTCCGCAGCTGAGCTCCATGAGGCGGCGGTCCACCGTTACCGGGACAGAGTTGCCGCTTTCACGCAGGACGATTTCTGCGGTCTCTGCCGCCCTGCAGAGGGGGCTCGTGATACAACTGTCAAAATGAATGCCTTTCATGGCCCGCCCGGTGACGGCGGCAAGATCCCGCCCGTTCTGATTCAGCGGAGCGTCCAGGCTCCCTTGCATGACGCCTTTTGTGTTCAGCTCCGTTTCACCGTGACGAAGAATATAGACTTTCATGAACTTCCAGGTTCCTCCTGTTAAGTGATTATGATAAATAAGACCTGATGACGGTATCCGGGATCGGATGAGAACCGCATCACTGAACTATAGGTGAAAACCCTCCTTCAAGTCAAGAGTAAATTTGTGTCGGCAGGGATTTTTATAATAAAACTGACTGGGTAGAATTCTAAGCAGATGTTGACGCCATGCCTGTGATATGGTAGAATGCACTCTGATTCTGCAAAAAAAGGAGTTGTTGATCCGAAATGGACGATGGCAGTCGATTGCCACTCATACTTACAGTTATCCTGCTGCTTGGTGCTGTGTATTTTGCGCTGGTGGAGACAGCTTTTGCTTCGGCGTCAAAGACAAAGCTTCGCGCCGCGGCGGAGCGTGGGGAAGACGGTGCAGAGCAGGCGGTTTATGTTTTAAATCACTTTGATCAGGCAATCAGCACACTGCTGATTGGTACGAATCTGTGTCATCTGTTTCTCTCTGCCCTTGTGACGATGATCGTGACCAGGCGCTGGGGGCTCTCTGCAGTGACGGTCAGTACGATTCTCACAACACTGGTGGTGTTTTTCGCCGGGGAAATGCTTCCCAAGAGCATTGCGAAGAAATTCCCGGAGCGTCTGGCCAGGGCCACCGCCCAGAGCCTGAGGTTCTTTATGACGGTCTTTTACCCGATTTCCCGGGCTTTGACCCTCATTGGGAGAACTGCCGCCAGATTGAGCAGCCAGGAACCGGAGCTTTCTGTCACGGAAGATGAGCTGTATGACATTATTGAGGACATGACCGAAGAAGGGAGCCTGGACGAGGAGCAGGGTGAACTGATTTCATCCGCACTGCAGTTTGGGGACCTTACGGTGGAAAGTGTCCTGACGCCGCGCATGGATGTGGCGGCGCTGGACGTGGAAGAGGACGGGGAAGAGATTCTTGCGAAGATCAAGGCGCAGAATCACAGCCGTCTTCCGGTATATGAGGGCAGTATTGACCACATTATCGGCATCCTGCAGATTCGAAAGTATATTAAGGCATGGCTCCGGAGCGGAGGGGCGCCTGATCTGCGGGATCTTCTGGATGAAGCTTTCTTCGTTCATAAAAGTACAGAGCTTTCAGAACTGCTGCCCATGATGTCCCGGCAGCGCATTAACATGGCTGTTGTTACGGATAACTATGGCGGTACGCTGGGCATCGTGACAGTGGAGGATATTGTCGAGGAGATCGTCGGCGAGATCTGGGACGAGGACGATGTAGTGAAAGAACCCGTCACCGATATCTCCGATGACGCATGCATCGTGGATGCGGACGAGCATGTATCGGATCTTTTTGAACATCTCGATTATGAAGATCCCGAAAATAACGATGAACTGGTTGACACACGCCTTGGCGAGTGGGCCTACACCATGTTTGATAAGATTCCGGCTGTGGGGGACAGTTTCCGTTATCATGACCTGACCTTCACCGTATCGGAAATGGATCACAACCGTATTCTGAAGCTGAAAGCGGTAAAGAATCCGGCGCTCCCGGAAGGGGGTGAGGGATGATGAATATTCTGATCATCTCTGCCGGGATTCTGCTGTGTCTGGTGTTTTCGAATTTCTTCTCGGCATCAGAAATGGCCTATTCCTCCTGCAACAGGCTCCGGCTGGAAAACTCAGCGCAGGAGGGCTCCCGGCACGCCGCGATCGCGCTGAAGATTATACAGCGTTTTGACGACGCGCTGAGTGCAATACTCATCGGAAACAATCTGGTGAACATTGCCAGCTCTTCCCTCGCCTCCGTCCTGGTCATCCTTGTGACCGGGAAGGACAGCCTGACCTGGGTCGCAACCATTCTGCTTACCCTGCTGGTCATTATTTTCGGAGAGACGATCCCGAAAATTGCTGCAAAGCAGAATGCCAACCGGCTTGCCGAGCGGAACGCGCCTGTGATCCGGGCGCTTATGATCGTTCTCAAGCCCCTGATCATGCTGGTTGTCGGGCTGGTACGGCTGCTGACGTTCTGGATCAAGGAAGAGGAAGTCGGGGAAGATGAGGCGGTGGATGAGCTTTCAAGCCTCATTGAAACTGCCGAGGATGAAGAGGTCCTGGATGAGGACCGCTCTGAACTTGTGCAGGCTGCCATTGATTTCTCAGAAATTTCCGCGTTTGAAGTGATGACAGCCCGGGTTGATGTGGAAGCGATCGATGTTGACGACGACTGGGATGATATTCTCACGCAGGTTGAGAACTCATCCTATTCCAGAATCCCCGTATACGAGGGCAGCATCGACAACGTCATCGGAGTCCTCTATATGAACCGCTTTCTGAAAGCGGTGACGGATGGAAAACGTGAAATCCGGTCGCAGCTGATGGAACCCTGTTATGTCTATAAAACCATGAAGCTGCCCGATGTGATGACACAGCTTCGGCGGGCGCGGCAGCATCTTGCCATAGTGTGCGATGAGTATGGCGGAATGCTGGGTGTGGTGTCCATGGAGGATGTGCTGGAGCAGATTGTCGGTGACATTTGGGATGAGACGGACCAGGTGGAGCCCGAGGTTGTCCGGCGCTCTGCCGATGAGCTGGAGCTGGACGGAGATCTGCCGATTACGGAGTTCCTGGAGCTGGAAGGTTTGTCGGAGGATGATTTTGATGCCGACAGTGACACGCTGGGCGGCTGGGTGATTGAGTCCCTCGGTGGACATTTCCCCGAGGAAGGTGAAACCTTCGTTCATGAGAATTTGAGGATTACAGTGCTGTCCATGGATGGAAGAAGAGTGGACCGCGTACTGGTGAAAAGGATCCGGAACGAGGAATCTGAATCACGGAAATAATTCGCTGCGTGCGAATTCACAATTATCTTGCAACTCGAAGGATTTTACGTTATAATACCTGCGATCATGACCTGCAGAGCCTGAGTGCTTCTGCAGGTCTGAAATCCGGGTGTAGCGCAGCTGGTAGCGCGCTTGGTTTGGGACCAAGATGCCGGGGGTTCAAATCCCTCCACTCGGACCATAATGGGACTCTGATCAGGGTACGATCAGAGTCCTTTTTTTGCAATATTGGGATTAGTATGTTATATTAATCCCAATATGCCGGGATACGTGGAGGAAAAGTATCATGCCGTTTGATTATAAAAAAGAGTACAAGGAATACTACATGCCAAAGAACAAACCGTCCATCATCACGGTGCCGAGCATGAACTTCATTGCGGTTCACGGACATGGTGATCCGAACACAGAAGAAGGTGAGTACAAGCAATCTATCAGCTTGCTCTACGGCATCGCTTTTACTATAAAAATGAGCAAAAAGGGAACTCATCAGATCGAAGGGTACTTCGATTACGTTGTTCCTCCGCTGGAGGGGTTCTGGTGGCAGGAAGAAAGCACAGAGATTGACTATGCTCACAAAGATAATTTTGAGTGGGTCTCTGTTATTCGTTTACCGGATTTCGTCACAAAAGCTGATTTTGACTGGGCTGTTGAGGAGGCTGCCAGGAAGAAAGGTACAGACTTTTCAAAAGCTGAATTTATGACTTATGATGAGGGCTTATGTGTTCAGTGTATGCACATCGGCTCCTATGATGATGAACCTGCAACGGTAGCGCTGATGCATGATTTCATGGAACAGCAGGGATATACGCTGGACATCACAGATCAGCGCCGCCATCACGAAATATATCTGAGTGATGCAAGAAAAGTTGCATCAAATAAGCTGAAGACCGTTATTCGCCATCCGATTAAAAGAATATGACAGTCGATGCATCCCACCTGTGAAACTGCACCCCGCGCGACACGCGGGGTGCAGTGGTATCGTTATCAGCATGATTTGCCATTGAGGGACTCTATGATCAGAGTCCTTTTCTTTCGCATGCCGCCTATGGTTAAGACAACCTGTTATCTG
>CAMONN010000006.1 GCA_946620645.1 uncultured Clostridia bacterium | reverse complement strand
CACCGTAGGTGACAACATTACCGCGGGTAGCTTTGCCCTTCATGCGGCCGCGCTGGACTCTGCGGTATTTAACTCTCTTAGGCATTAACATTAGTTGTTGCCTCCTTCCTTAGCGGGAGCGGCGGGACGGGGCCCGCGGTTGAAGCCGCCCTGGCCCTGGGGCCGGTTGCCGTAGCCGCCCTGACGGCGATCGCCGCCCTGACGATTGTCACGGTTGAAGCCGCCCTGACGACGGTCGCCCTGACGGCGGTCGTCTCTGCGACGGCGCTCGCCGGCGGGCTTGGAGAGATCCATGGTGCGCGGGGTGGTGCGCAGGGTCTGGGAGAGGACCTCACCCTTGTAGATCCAAACCTTCACGCCGATACGGCCGTAGGTGGTGTTCGCCTCGGCAAAGCCGTAGTCGATGTCGGCACGGATGGTCTGCAGGGGGATGGTGCCCTCGTGATAGCACTCGCTGCGGGCGATCTCGGCGCCGCCGAGACGGCCGCCGCACTTGACCTTGATGCCGCGGGCGCCCATGCGCATGGCACGGCCCATGGCGTTCTTCATCGCACGGCGGAAGCCGATGCGCTTCTCGAGCTGCTGCGCGATGTTCTCGGCAACCAGCTGAGCGTTCGTGTCGGGCGTACGGACCTCGACGATGGAGAGGGCCACCGGCTTGCCGATGAGCTTTTCCACTTCCTGGCGCAGACGCTCGATCTCCTGGCCGCCCTTGCCGATCACGACGCCGGGTCTGGCGCAGTGAATGTAGACGCGGACCTTGGAGGAATCGCGCTCGATCTCAATGGTGGGGACACCGGCGGAATAGAGGGCCTTCTTGAGATACTCACGGATCTTGTAGTCTTCAACGATCAGATCGCCGACCTTTTCTTCTCTGGCGTACCATCTGGAATCCCAGTCTTTAATAACACCGACGCGCAGGCCGTGCGGATTTACTTTCTGTCCCATAATTCTGCCTCCTTCCCTCAGTCTCTCTCAGCCACGGCGATGACGATGTGGCTGGTGCGCTTGTTGATGCGGTACATACGGCCCTGGGCGCGGGGCATGCCGCGCTTCAGGATGGGGCCGGCGCCGACGTAGGTTTCCGCCACGTACAGCTTCTCGGGATCCATCTCGAAGTTATTCTCGGCATTGGCCATGGCGCTCTTGAGCACCTTGATCATCAGCTCGCAGCCGGCCTTCGGGGTGTTCTCCATGTAAGCCATGGCGACCTTGGCGTCCTTGCCGCGGATCATGTTGCAGATGATCTCAACCTTGCGGGGAGAAATACGGGCGTATTTATGCTCCGCACGGGCAATTTTCTTCTCGTCCATTTTCTCTCCTCCTTACTTACCGGTCTTGCTGCCGGCGTGGCCGCGGAAGGTACGGGTGGGGGCGAACTCGCCCAGCTTGTGGCCGACCATATCCTCGGTGACATACACGGGCACGTGACGACGGCCGTCATGGACGGCGATGGTGTGTCCGACGAAGGACGGGAAAATCGTGGAGGCGCGGGACCAGGTCTTGATGACCTGCTTGTTGCCGCTCTTGTTCATCTCATCGACTCTCTTCAGCAGCTCGGGAGCGGCGAAGGGGCCTTTTTTAATACTTCTGCTCATTACCAGTTCCCTCCTTACTTCGCGTTGCGGCGCTTGACGATGAACTTATCGGTCTTGTTCTTCGTCTTGCGGGTCTTGTAACCCAGGGCGGGCTTGCCCCAAGGAGTTACAGGGCCGGGACGGCCGACGGGGGACTTGCCCTCGCCACCGCCGTGGGGGTGGTCATTGGGGTTCATGACGGAGCCGCGCACGGTGGGACGGATGCCCATGTGGCGGGTACGGCCGGCCTTGCCGATGTGGATGTTGGCGTGGTCGATGTTGCCGACCTGGCCGATGGTGGCCATGCACTCCATGCGGACCTTGCGGCTTTCGCCGGAGGGAAGGCGGACCGTAGCCATGCCGTTCTCCTTGGCCATGAGCTGAGCCGCGACGCCGGCGGAACGAACCAGCTGGGCGCCCTTGCCGGGATAGAGCTCAATGTTGTGGATCACGGTACCCACAGGGATGTTCGCCAGCGGGAGGGCGTTGCCGGGCTTGATATCGGCCGCGGCGGAAGCCATGATGCTGTCGCCCTTGCTCAGGCCCACGGGGGCGAGGATGTAGCGGCGCTCGCCGTCTTCATACTCGCAGAGGGCGATGAAGGAGCTGCGGTTCGGGTCGTACTCAATCTGGACAACCTTTGCGGACATGTCCAGCTTGTTGCGCTTAAAATCAATGACGCGGTACTTCTGCCGGTTGCCGCCGCCCTTGTGGCGGACGGTGATGCGGCCATAGCTGTTGCGGCCGGAGTTCTTTTTCTTGACCTCAAGCAGAGACTTTTCAGGCTTGGCATGGCGGTCGACACCGTCAAAACCGGAAACCGTCATCTGTCTCCTGGCCGGGGTAGTGGGTCTGTAGGTTTTAATGGACATATCGTTCCCCTCCCTTAGGCCATGCCTTCGAAGAGCTCAATGTTCTTCGAATCGGCGCTGAGCTTCACAACCGCTTTCTTCCAGGAGGCCTGACGGCCCATGGGGTAGGCGCCGGTGCGCTTCATTTTGCCCTGAACGTTCTCAGTGGTCACCTTGATGACCCGGACGTCAAAGATCTCTTCAATGGCCTTGCGGATTTCAATCTTGTTGGCATCTTTGGCAACCTGGAAGGCATACTTCTTGATGTCAAGATCTTCCGTGGACTGTTCGGTAATGATCGGGCGGATGATGATATCATACGGGGTTTTCATCAGGCGAACACCTCCTCAATCTTGCTGAGGGCGGCCTTGTCGACCACCATCTTGCCGCCGGTGAGAATCATGTAGGGGCTGAGAATCATCGCGGTGGTGGTGGTCACACCCGGAAGATTGCGGGCGGACTTGACAACCATGCTGTCCACATTCTCAGTAACAACCAGAGCCTTGCCGGTGACACCGACCTTCTCCAGGAAGGCCTTGAAGGGCTTGGTCTTCACTTCGTCGACCTTCAGGCCGTCGATGACGACGATGTTCTCTTCCAGGGCCTTGGCGCTCAGAGCGCTCTTCATGGCCAGGCGCCGAACCTTCTTGTTCAGGCTGTAGCCGTAATCCCGGGGCTTCGGAGCGAAGGCCACACCACCGTGATACCACACGGGGCTGCCGGCGTAACCGGCGCGGGCACGGCCGGTGCCCTTCTGGCGCCAGGGCTTCTTCGTGGTGTAGGAAACCTCACCCTTGGTGAGCGCGCTCTGGGTGCCCTGACGGCAGTTGGCCAGATGGTTCTTAACGGAATCATGCAGCACGCTCTCATTCGGCTGAATGCCGAATACGGCTTCGGAGAGCTCGACTTCGCCGACCTTCTCGCCAGCCATGTTAAACACATTTGCTTTAGGCATTTATGCTGCTCTCCTTTCCTTACTTCGTACGGGCGGAAGCCTTCTGCGGGTTGACACGCGCGGAGGCCTTCTGCGGGTTGACGCTGATACCGGCGCCTTCGCCCTTCTTGACGGGCTGGACCTTGACGGTATCCTTGAGGTAGACGATGCTGCCCTTGGGACCGGGAACTGCGCCGCGAATGGCAATCAGGTTCAGCTCGGCATCGACCTTGACAACGTCAAGATTCTGCACGGTGACCTGTTCCACGCCCATGTGGCCCGCCTGCTTCTTGCCCGGCATGATGCGGGAAGGATCAGTGCTGGAGCCCATGGAACCGGCATGCCGGTGAACCGGACCGCCGCCGTGGCTGGTAGGAGTGCGGCCCTGGCCGAAGCGCTTAATCACGCCGGCGTAGCCTTTACCCTTGCTGGTGCCGGTGACATCGACCTTGTCGCCTGCGGCGAAGAGGTCAGCCTTTACAACGTCGCCGACTTCCAGTTTGCTGTCATCTTCCAGACGGAACTCCTTCAGGTGCTTCATGGGGCTGACGCCAGCCTTTTTGATGTGACCCTGTTCCGGCTTGGAGAGCTTCTTTTCGCCGACTTCCTCGAAGCCGAGCTGGACGGCCTTGTAGCCTTCCTTTTCTTCAGTCATCTTCTGCACGACCACGCAGGGGCCTGCTTCGATGACGGTGACGGGGATGACCTTCCCCATCTCGTCGAAGATCTGCGTCATGCCGACCTTCTTGCCAATGATGGCTTTCTTCATTTGATTTCCTCCTATAAGGTTATTGGTTGCCCCGCATAACCCGGCCCGGTAATCCGGTGCCGCTCAGAGGCTGGCAACTTAACCCGTCCGCATTCGCAAGCTGCGGACAGTGGGTTTCGGGATAATGTCTGCCGCATCGTGCGGCGGGGGGTGTCTTAGAGCTTAATCTCGATCTCGACGCCGGCGGGAACTTCCACATTCATCAGAGCCTCAACGGTCTTCTGGGTGGGGCTCATGATGTCGATGAGGCGCTTGTGAGTGCGGCGCTCGAACTGCTCACGGCTGTCCTTGTACTTGTGGACGGCACGGAGGATGGTGACGATCTCGGTCTTGGTGGGCAGAGGAATCGGCCCGGAAACCTTTGCATCAGTGCGCTTGGCGGCCTCAACGATGGTCTCGGCAGCCTTGTCGATGAGCTGATGGTCATAAGCCTTGAGACGGATGCGAATCATGTTTTTGCTGGTGGTTGCCATAAGTTTTGCTCCTTTTCGTACGTTCTTCCGGCGGCATTGGGCACCGCCTGTTATAATAAGAATGCGTACGCTTGAAACCCTTCATACACACAGCCGTGCGTATCAGACCGCGTCCGAAAAACAAACCGGCCAGGAGCCGGTCTGATCTCCGCAGCGCGCGATATACGCGTGCAAACGAAGGACTTCAGCCGCCCGATTGCATACCGGAGGACCCGGTACCGGACATACTCCACGGAAGTTCCCCCGCTCCCGCGAGCAATCTTCCGCTTCAACGCATACGTATGCACATGCCTGCGCACACGCTCAACTAATATAACAGCAGGGACTGCAAAAGTCAAGAAAAAATTTCGTGCAAAACGTAGAAATTTTGTGCCGGGATTTGTGCACTTTGTATAGTGCGATTTTGATGAAAAAGAGACACTTCTCCCCTGTTGATTTACAGGGGCTTCGCCGATATAATATAGAGCACGGCAGAACATATCATATAATATAATGTAAGGGCCGGCCGGAAAGCCGGCGGAAGGCAGGACTGAGCAGATGACAGACCGTACCGGTGTCAGAAAGGCTTTTAACAGCTATGTTGCCGCCTACGACGCGGAGGATCCGAAAATCAAGTTGAAAATCGCCCACACCTACCGGGTAGCCGCTCTCTGTGAAAGGATCGCCGGAGAAACCGGCGCCGGCAGGACGGAGCTTGCCTGGCTTACGGGTATGCTGCATGACATCGGGAGATTTGAGCAAATCCGGCGCTACAACACCTTTGTTGACGCCGTGTCGGTGGACCACGCCCGCTTCGGCGCGGACCTGCTGTTCCGGGAGGGCCTGCTGGAGCGCTTTGCCCCGGAGCTTACAGAGGCGGAAAGGCGGATCCTTGAGAAGAGCATCCGCGCCCACAATCTGTACCGCCTTCCGGAAGGACTCACCGAAGAGGAGACCGCCTACTGCAACATTCTGCGGGACGCGGACAAGATCGACATCTTCCGCGTCAACTGTGAAACTCCGGCGGAGGAGATCTACAATGTGAGTACGCAGGAGCTGAAAAACTCCGCTGTCAGCGAGGACGTGAAGGAATGCTTCCGGAACCGGACCGCCGTGCTGCGCAGCCTGAAGAAAACCGCCATCGATTATCCGGTTGCCCATCTCTGCCTGGTATTCGAGCTGGTGTACCCGGTCAGCAGGCTGATTGCCCGGGAGCAGGGCTATGTGGAGAAGATGCTGGCCTTTGAGTCGGAGAACCCGGATACAAGGGCCTGGTTCCGGCATATGCGGGAAAACATCTGGAAATAATCAATCAGCGGATAAAGAACAGCAGCCCGGCACCGTGATGTGCCGGGCTGCTGTTTTCCCTATTCAGTTTCAATTCCCGCAGGGCTGTCAGCCCGGCATCAGGAACGCGGTCTGCTCCGGGGTGCTGCCGCTGACCTCAATCATGTTCCCGGCATAATCCACCGGGTTCCGGCAGAGCTTTCGGAAGGCACCGGCTTCGGAGATGACATCATAGCCGAAGGTCCGGCCCTCCCCTGTCCTGCCGCGGTAGTGCATGGGCAGCACCACCCGCGGCTGCAGCCGCTCCGCAACCGCAGCAGCCTGCGCAGCGTCGATGGTGTAGTAACCGCCCACAGGAATCATCAGGACATCGGGGTTTTTCATCCGCTCCGCTTCATCCGGAGAAAGCGCACAGCCGAGATCCCCCAGGTGGATGACTGTGAGCCCCTCCGCCTTCAGGATGTGGATGCGGTTGGGACCGCGTTTGGCGCCCTGCACATCATCGTGCCAGGTGTCGATGCAGGAGACATCAATGCCGCAGGTCCTGCCCGTCAGCCGGACGGCCTCCCGGCAATTATGATCGGAATGGCCGTGACTGCAGAGCACGGCGTCGGCCGTAAGCGCGAGGGGGCCGAGGCCGGGTACCGAATCGGGCGCATAGGGATCCAGCACCAGGGAGCCCTCTTCCGCAATGACTTCAAAGCAGGCATGTCCGTGCCATAGGATTCTCATCTGGGCAACTGTCCTTTCTTCTCAGCGTCAGTGGAAGAAGAACACCACTGCCAGAACGGCGGCCAGCATTCCGATGCCGGTTTCAATCACGATTCTCTTCAGCGCCTTGTCTTCCCGGTTGACCCGGTCTTTCACCTGTTGATAATCCAAAGTCATCTTCTCCTTTCATGTCACTGTTCAGTTCCGGTATAGTTCCCTTTCGAAGATCCCTCAGCAGGAGCCGAAACTCCCTACAGGTTGTGAAGGCCAGAAACCGCGAAGCGATATCCACCTCCACGGGCCGTTCCACCAGCAGTTCTTCCCCATCCAGTACCCGACGAAAGGTAATCCTGCCGCCGACAAAGCGAATCTCGCATGGGCGGTACCTCAGATGGGCATAGAACAGCATCACCTTCAGGCGGAACATGGGCGCGGCATAATAATAACTCAGATAAACGAAATAGGCCGTCAGGGCGAGCAGCGGAATCAGCTGCAGCGTGTCAAAGCCTTTTATACCAAACATCCGTATTCCTCCTTTCCGGGCCGAAGCAGGCCGGGCATTCTATCTCAGACAGCGTTTAAAAACGGGACCGCGCCATTACGCCAGCAGATCCGCCAGCACGCCCTCCGCACCGAGAGCGCCGCACTGACGGCCGAGGTCGGTGAGTTCCGCCTCAAGGGCGTCGGAGAAATCAAGGCCGGTAACCTTCCGCTCCTCAATGAGACGGGCCTCAATTTCGCCGGGCATGAAGATCTCTTTCACGCCGGTGGCGGTGCGGCTGTTCTTGATCATATCGGCATAGGCCGTAGCATGCTCTTTAAAGCGGTCCACATTCAGGAAGTGGGCGATGTCCAGAAGGATCACGGAGAACCCGGTTTCTTCAGGCCGCATGTCTTCCACGAAGGGAATCTCCGGGCTGGTAAGAGCGTCGGAGAGAACGCCGCCGAACATATCCACAAACACGGCGAGGCCGTAGCCCTTGTGTCCGCCCATAGGCCGGACGCAGTAAGCCTCGTGGGGGTCAGCGGTCGGGTTGCCGTTATAGTCATTGGCCCAGTCCAAAGGCATCTGCTTGTTCTCCCGGCGGTAGGCCTGGACTTTGCCGATGGCGACGCCGCTGGTGGAAATGTCGATGACGATCGGGCGGTTGGGGTTTGTGGTGGGGCAGCCCATGATAATGGGGTTCGTGCCGATGAGCCGGTCGGCGCCGCCGAAGGGCGACTGGCAGGGATAGGTGTTGCTCATCACAATGCCGATCACGTTATCCTCCGCCATGCGGTGGCCGTAGTAACCTCCGCAGCCGATGTTCGCGCTGTTGCGGGCCACACCCGCGGCAACACCGTATTTCCGGGCCCGTTCCAGCACCGCGTCATAGACCCGGTTTACGGCCACAATGCCGGAGCCGCCGCCGCAGTCATAGGTGAGGGAAGCCTCGGCATCCTTCACGCAGCGGAAGTCCGGCTGCGCCACCAGGGCGCCGGCCATATACTGGCGCAGGTAGATGCACAGACGGGACAGCCCGTGGGAATAGGTGCCGGTGAAGTCCGAATGGGTGACAACGGCGGCCAGAGAGGCGGCGTCGCTCTCGGAAACGCCCTGGGACATCACCAGGCGTTTGATGAGGGTGATTTCCTGATCGTAGGAAAGATGGATCATGATGAGTACCTCCGCATTAATCAGTATTTAATCCTTATTATATGTGTACATCTTTATTTGTTTCGTCGGTAAAGGGCAGGGCTACAGGCGCTGCCAGAGGAGCATGCTGTCCTCAAAGAGAACCGCGAGTCTCCCGGTATCCTTCAGCCAGGAGAGATAGGAGCGGACGGTGCTCCCCACCAGGGCGTACTGTTCAAAGTTCATGGTCAGACCGTAGTCGGTGAAGAGTCTCTGCAGAATTCTTTCAAAGGAGATGGGCCTGTCGCAGATCCCGACAATCCTCTCGGCGATTTCCGTCACCTTGTCGATGTTGTACTGAGCCAGAGCGGAAATCTCCTCACAGGCCGCAGCGTGGGCCGGAACAAACATCCGGGCCTCCATGGACTTCACTGTCTCCAGGGTTTTGAGGTAGGCCGCGACATCATAGATAAAGCCGATCTGGTACTTGTCAAGGGTTTCCCGGCTGGAAAGGCAGTCGGCGAGATACACTACATCGTCCGGCGTGCGGAAGCCCACCATCTCAAAGAAATGGCCGGGAAGCGGGATCATCTCAAAGCCCTCCGGCAGCACCTCCGGCGTGAGCTCCAGCGCGTCGCTGGGCTGAGCCATGAGGAACTTATGGCGCAGATCCCCGCAGGGAAAGCCCCCGTATAAAAAAGAGGGCTCCAGGACCGGGTGCCGGGTAAGATCGCACTCTATCCCCGGGGCATAGATCCTGCAGCCGGTCTGGCGCTGCAGATACTGGTTCCCGCCGATATGGTCAGCGTTGGAATGGGTGTTGTAGATGGCTGTAAGGCGCCAGGAGTTTAAGTCGAGATGCTGGCGGACCTTCCTGCCGGCGTCCTTGTCATTGCCGCTGTCAATCAGGCAGACATCCCGGTCGTTCAGCCGGACCAGGCCGATTTTCGCAGGGCTCTGGATATAGTAACAGCGCTCGGAAACCTGAACCAATTCATACACAGGCCATCCCCCCATGGTCGAACTGAATCCTTTTTCTACTACCAATTTAAATATAGCAAAAACCGATTCTTTTGACAAGTCCTGCCATGCGGGGAATGTCATGCTATACGCATGGAAAGCCGGTGTTTTTGGAAGTATCAAGGCCATTGGATCATTTGCGTCTGATAAAACAAGCTGCCTCAGGTTTGCCATTAGGCTGAGCTGAAGCAGCAATGCCGGGCGAAATAGGGCGTGGAATAGCGGGACTTCGCCCTCTTACCCGCGATACCTGTCGAGGCAGGCAAAGCACTCTTCCATCATGCGGTCCATGATTTCCTGAACCGGGAGGATGTCATGGAGAATGCCCGTCACCTGGCCGATGGTCAGAACGCCGTCATCCAGATTCCCGGTTTCAAAGGCGGCCTTCAGCCTTCGCCCGGAGGCCAGAGGAGCGATTTCCTCAAAGGGGGCCCCGCTCTCCTCCAGCTGTTTCACCTTTACGGCAAGGCCGTTATTCAGGACGCGGGTGGTGTTGGTAAACCGGCGCAGCACCAGGGTGGTGCTCATCTCGTCGGCATGAAGGGCGACAGCCTCTTTCCCCGCACGCAGGGCGGGCGCCTCTTCGGAGAGGAAAAAGCGGGTGCCGACGGTAGCGCCCTCGCAGCCCAGCATCAGCGCCGCCGCAAGGCCTCTCCCGTCCCCTACGCCGCCGCAGGCGATGACCGGGATGTCCAGGGCGTCCACTGCCGCCGGCCAGAGGACCATGGAACCGACATCGTTTTCACCCACATGGCCGGCCGCCTCGGTACCGTCCATGATGACCGCATCGCAGCCGATGGCCTGGGCTTTCAGCGCGTGCTTCACGATGGTGCATTTATGAATCACCTTCATGCCGGCCTGCTTGAAATAGGGCATAAAGGCTTCCGGGGCCCGGCCGGAGGTCTCCATGATCCGGATTCCCTCCTCGATGCAGACCTTCACATAGGCCGGATAATCCGGCGGCGCCAGAGAAGGCATCAGCGTGAGGTTCACGGCGAAGGGCTTGTCGGTCAGGGCCTTGCATTTGCGGATCTCCGCCCTGAGGTCTTCCGCCGTCGGGAAGGTCGCCGAAGACATGACGCCGAGGCCCCCGGCATTGGAAACGGCGGCCACCAGTTCGGCTTTGGCCAGCCACTGCATAGCGCCGCTGAGAATCGGGCGCTGGATGCCGAGCATCTCAGTAATACGGGTGTTCAGCTTTCTGTCCATACTCTGTTCCTCACTCTCTGATGTTGTGAACGCGGAGGCCCTGCGCTTCGGCCTCATGTATCAGGCCCTCCCGGAAATCCGGATGTGCCACGGAAATCAGCGCTTCCGCACGCTCCCAGGTGGTTTTCGCCCGAAGGTCGGCAATGCCGTACTCGGTAATGACAAACTGATTGAAGCTGCGGGGAACTGTCACGATCTGGCAGGGGCCCAGGTGCGGCAGAATGCGGGAGCGTATGCTTCCGTCATGATCGGCATAGGTGGAGGACAGGCAGATCAGGCCCTTTCCGCCCTTTGAACGGGCAGCCGCCTGGATGAAATCCAGCTGGCCGCCGGTACCGGAAATCTGGCGCGGGCCGGAGGTCTCGGAGGCGACCTGGCCGTACAGGTCCACCTCAATGGCGTTATTGAGGCATACCATATTGTCGTTTTTGGCGATAATGTAAGGATCGTTGGTATAGTCCACCGGAGCCAGCAGGCAGTCGGGGTTTCCGTCCAGGAAGTCATAGAGCTTCTTTGTGCCCATGGCGAAGGTATAGACGATCTTCCCGGGGTCGGTAGTCTTGTACCGGCCGGTAATGCAGCCGGCCTCGGCCATGGCGACATAGGCGTCGCAGAGCATTTCGGTATGGACGCCCAGATCCTTCAGCCCGGACTGGGCAATCAGCTCGCCCACAGCGTTCGGCATACTGCCGATCCCCAGCTGGATGCAGGCGCCGTCGGAGACAAGGCTTACAACCAGCTCGGCGATTTTTTCATCCACCGGGGTGGGCGGCGGTGTCGGAACCTCAATGAGCGGCCGGTTCGGCCCCTGCACAAAACAGTCGATCTGGGAAACGTGAACCTTTGTCGCATCATCGCAGAAGGTGCGGGGCACGCTTTCGTTGACCTCGGCAATGATATAGCGGGCGTTCTGAATATAGGTGGGTGTAATGGAAGAGGAGGTGCCGAGGCTGACATAGCCCTGATCGTCCGGAGGAGAAACCATCAGCATGGCGACATTGATCCGGTCGATGAGCCCGCGGCGGATGGTTTCGGGGCCGGCGTGGTAATTCATCGGCACATAGCGGCAGAGACCGGCGTCGCAGAGCTTCCGGCTGGCCGGCGAAAAATGCCAGTCGTTATACATCACATGCTCCAGCTTCGGGTCCGCCAGCACCGCTTTCGGCGGGAAGGGGCAGGTGGTGGCACGGAGGATGATATTCTTCAGCTCCGGAACCCGGCGGGCAAAAGCCCCATCGAGAAGCATGGAGGCCATAACGAACTCGCCGTAGGCCACCGAGTCGCCGTCCTTAACGACGGAGACCGCCTCCTCGGCGCTTTTGAATTTTGATTGATAGTCTTCTTTCCAGCTCAAAACGGGTACCTCCAGAGCCCGGAGCCTCTTCGGCCCCGGGCTGAATCGTTATTTTCCCTGAAACTCCGGCCGGCGCCGCTCCAGGGCCGCGGTCAGCCCCTCCCGGCAGTCATCGGTCTGGGAAGCGAAAATCTGGCTGACGGCCTCATAATCCCGGTTCTGCTCAAAGGTGGTGGTGACGGCGTTGCGCAGGACCCGCTTCTGCAGCATCAGGGCGAGGGCCGGCCCCTTTGCAATGCGGGCCGCTGTCTTCACCGCAGTGGGAAGGAGCGCCTCATGGGGAACCACCATGTTCACAAGGCCCAGAGAGAGAAGCTCATCGGCGTTGAGGGTTTTAGCCGAGAAGAGAATTTCGCAGGCCTTGTAATACCCTACGGAACGGGTCAGAAACCAGGTGGTGCCGCTGTCGGGGCAGAAGCCGAGCCCGGTGAAGGAGAAGCCGAACTGTGCGCGGTCGGAGGCAATGAGAAGGTCGCAGGCCATTGCCAGGGCAATCCCCGCGCCGTAGGCCGGTCCGTTGACCGCGGCAATAACCGGCTTTTTCACATTGTACAGGAGGCGGACCATATCGGCGGTGGAGTCGACATCGTAAATGGCCCTTTTACGGTCGAGGTTCATGGCGGCGAGCTCCTGGAGATTTCCGCCGGAGGTAAAGCCCCGGCCCTCCCCGGTCAGGAGAAGGACCCGCACATCATCGTCCCCGTCGGCACGGATGATCGCATCGTTTATTTCGTGGACAAAGTCGGTGGTGAAGGAATTCAGCGTCTCCGGGCGGTTCAGCGTGAGGGTTGCCACGCCGTTTTCCACCCGGTACAGAGGGGTGCGTTCTTTCTCTTCCATGGCGGTACTCCTCAGAAAAGCGCGGCCTTGGCCCGCAGAGTCTCCTCACAGGCTGCCATGGTATCGTCGATGATCGCCTTGCAGGACTTGACGTCATGAATCCGCCCGATGCTCTGGCCGAAGAGGAAGGCCGCGCCTTCGGTGTCGCCTTCCCGCAGGGCCGCAAGAAGCTTCTTGCCGGAGACGGCGCGGACAATCTCAGAAGGCTCCGCGCCATTCTTTTCCAGTTCATTTACCTTTGCGAGAACACTGTTCTTCACGCCGCGGGCCTGGAGCGTTGTGTGGCAGAAGAGATCGGTGTCGGTCTCATTCAGCTGGACAATCCAGTTTTTGATGTTCTCGTGCACCCAGCACTCTTCAGACGCCAGGAAACGTGTGGCCATCATGATGCCGTCCGCACCCAGGCAGAGGGCGGCCGCCATGGACTTGCCGTCCACCATGCCGCCGGTGGCAAGGATGGGGATCTTTACGCTCTCCGCCACCTTGGGCAGAAGCACCGACGTTGCCACGTTATCGGACAGCGGATGGCCGCCCTCTTCCACGCCGGCGACGATAACGGCGTCATAGCCCAGGCGCTCGATCTTCATGGCGTGGCGCACCGCGCCGACCTTGTGGGTGATTTTCACCCCGTGTTCATGGAGCATGGGGATGAAGTCCGTGGCAAAGAGACCGGAGACCTCGATATTCGCGACCTTTTCCTCCGCGCAGACCCGGAAGAAGTCCATAAAGGTCTCCTCCGTGATGCGGAAGCTCTTCATGAGGGTGATATTCACGCCGAAGGGCTTGTCCGTCAGGGCCTTGACTTCACGGATCGCTTCCCGCAGGGCATCGCCGCTGGTGTACTGGTCCGCGGTAATGCAGCCCAGGCCCCCCGCCTCGGAAATGGCGGCGCAGAGCTTCGCATCCGTAACCCACAGCATGCCGCCGCAGATGATGGGATGTTCAATGCCGAAGAGTTCGGTGATTCTGGTTTTCATCGTATCGCTCCTCCTGAAATTTAGTCGATCATTTCAAAGATGCCGGCAGCACCCATACCGCCGCCGATGCACATGGATACCAGACCGCGGGACTGGCCGCGGCGCCGGAGCTCGCCGATCAGCTTCATCGTCAGATACGCGCCGGTGCAGCCCAGCGGGTGGCCGAAGGCGATGCCGCCGCCATTGACGTTGACAATGTCGGTATTAAGGCCCAGCTCATCAATGCAGGCCAGAGACTGGGAGGCGAAAGCCTCATTCAGCTCAATAAGGTCGATGTCGGCAAGGGTCATGCCGGCAAGGTCCAGGGCGCGGGGAATGGCCTCGATGGGACCCAGGCCCATATAGGCCGGGTGGACGCCGCGCACGGCGAAGCTCACGAAGCGGGCGATGGGCGTAAGCCCCAGACTTCGGGCAAACTCCTCCTCCATCAGGACCACGAAAGCCGCAGCATCGTTCATCTGCGAGGAGTTCCCCGCCGTCACGCTGCCGCCCATGCGGAAGAGGGGCTTCAGCTTCGCGAGGCCCTCCAGAGTGGTGTCCGGACGGACGCACTCGTCGGTGTCAAAGGTGAAGGACTCCCAGCCCGGCGTGCCGTCCGGCTTTTTGACGGGGCGCTTGGCCTGGACGGGAATGATCTCCTCTTTGAACTTTCCGGCGGCGATGGCGGCGGCGGCCTTATGATGGCTCTCACAGGAGAAAGCATCCTGCCGCTCACGGGAGATGCCGTATTTTTCCGCGACATTCTCGGCGGTAATGCCCATGGTGTCAAAGTTGTCGGGATAGGAGGCAAAGCTCACACTGTCCGGAATAATCGCGACCCGGTGCATCTGCACCTTGCTCATGTTTTCAAGGCCGCCCGCCACAATGCACCTGGCCTGACCGGCCATGATGGCGTTGGCGGCACTGGCGATGGACTGCAGGCCGGAAGCGCAGAACCGGTTCACCGTCTGGCCGGCGGTGGTCAGGGGAAAGCCGGAGCTGTCGGCCAGCAGACGCCCGATGTTCAGCCCCTGTTCGGCCTCAGGAATCGCGCAGCCGCAGATCAGGTCCTCGGCAAGAGCGGGGTCGAACCCGGGATTTTTGGCCAGGATCCCCTTCAGCACCTGAGAGCCGAAGTCCACGCAGCCGGTGTAGCGGAGGCTGCCCTTGATGGCCTTGGCAATGGCACTGCGCCCGAAGGCGACAATTACCGCATTTTTACGTTCCATGTTCACTCCTCCTCAGTTGCGCACGGGTTTGCCCGTTGCGACCATGCCCTTTATGCGTTCCAGCGTCTTCTCATTATGGCAGAGGTCCATAAAGGCCTTTCTCTCCTCAAACAGCACATCCTCCTCGGTAATCTGCTCCCCGGCGAGGGCATCGCCGCCGGAGAAGATCCGGGCGAGTTTTTCCACGATGACGGCATCGTAGGGCGTCATCATCCGGCCGGAGAGCATCACGTTCACGGTGGCCATCAGATGGGTGTAGCCGCTCTCACCCGCGGCAGTAACCGTCCCCTTTACCGGAGGCCGCCAGCCCGCATCCGCCAGACGGACGGCCGTGGCCCTGGCCTGTGAAAGGAGCGCATCGGCCTTGGCAACAATCAGGTCTCCGCGGCGAAGATAACGGTTTTTCACAGCTTCCTCGGCGCTCATGCTGTATTTTGCCTGGGCGATGGGAAGGACGAGCTCATCAATCTCAGCCAGGATCCGGGCCATCTGCCCGTACTGCAGGCCCTCGGTAGCGCGGAAGAGAAGCTCCGCACAGCCGCCGCCCGAGGGAACGAGGCCGACGCCCATCTCCACAAGGCCGGCATAGAGCTCCTGATGGGCGACCACACAGCCGGCATGAAGCATCAGCTCGGCGCTGCCGCCCAGTGCCTGCCCCTTCGCCGCCACAACCACCGGCTTTTTCAGATATTTCAGGCGGAGATTCGCACGCTGGAACTCCTCCACACTTTTCTCCAGCAGGTCAAACTGCCCCGCCTCGATGGCAGCGGCCACTTCGTAAAGATTCGCGCCCGCGCCGAGGTTTGCCCCCGGGTTGCAGACCACCATGGCCCTGAAGGCCTCGCTTTTCTCGACCTCCTCCGCCGCGGAGAGCATCAGCTGGGCCGCAGGCGTAGTGTAGGTGTTGGCCTTCGTGCGCAGGGTGAAAAGGGCCACCCCGTCGCCAAGGTCGCAGAGGGCGGCGTCTTTATTCTCCATAATCACGGCCCTGCTGTCCGTCAGCTGCAGATAGGGAACCTTCCGGGGCGAAACGCCGGCATAGAAGGCGCCGTCCTTCTCCACCTTCTCCCTTGCCCAGGCGGGGGGCTCAAGCCCCCGGGCCGCCATCAGGTTCAGGACCTCCTTCGCCCCCAGCAGGTCGCAGAGCTCGAAGGGTCCCTTCACCCAGTTGTATCCGCCGCGCATGGCGGTGTCGATATCCGTGAAGCTGTAGCTGATCTCATCCGCGTTCTTCATTGCAAGCCACAGCGGCTCCAGCACCACACGGCGCAGGAAGGGCGTCTCGGGATAATCCCCGGCCAGAAGAGCGCGAAGCCGCGCCGCCTTGTCACGGACATCGGCGAGAGAGGCGGGGCGGGGCCTTTCCAGCGGGACATACTCACAGGTCTTGTAATCCCAGACAAAACGCTCGGTCCCCTTCTTTCCCTTGCGCTTGCAGTAGAAGCCGGAACCTGTTTTATTGCCAAGGTAACCCCGAGAGGTGATGTCATAAAGGACCCCGGGCCGGTTGCGGAAAGGCTTTTCATAATCGGGAATCGCAGCCCCGGCCATATAATCCACCGTGTGGACACTGATATCCAGGCCGACCAGGTCCAGAAGCTTGAAGGCGCCCTGCTTCGGGCGGAAGATCAGATCGCCGGTCAGGGCGTCGGCCTCCGCAAAGCCGTAGCCGGCATCCACAGTGGCATTCATCACAGAGGTCAGCGCCATGGAACCGATGCGGTTCGCGATGAAGCCCGGGGCATCCTTGCAGCGGATAGGGGTTTTGCCGAAGCGGTCATTCATCAGCGTCTCCACACGCTGCACAATCGCCTCGTCCGTCTCGCCGCAGGAGATCACCTCCACAAGGTCCATGTAGCGGACGGGGTTGAAGAAATGAATCCCAAGGAAGCGGCGCCGCTGTCCCTCCGTCAGCCCCTCGGCAATTGAGGAAATGGAGATGTTTGAAGTATTGGTACCGACAATCGTCTCCTCCCCCGCATGCTCAAAGAGGAACGCAGCGGTATTCTGCTTAATGGCGAGGTCTTCGGCGACAGCCTCAATCACCAGGTCGCAGCCCTTCAGGACGTCCGCGTCCGCCCCCATGTCCGCACAGAAAATCCCGGCCCGGATGCGCGCCTCATCCGAACCCTTCATCTCACCCTTCTTTACAATGGTGTCCACCGCCTTCGCGGCGCGGTCCCGGCCGCTCTCAGCACCCTTCCCGCGAACCATAAGGACCACATCCAGACCGGCGCGGGCACCGCAGGCGGCAATAGCGGCCCCCATGGTGCCCGCACCGACGACCGCAAGCTTTCTTATACTGTTAGCCATAAAACACAAAACTCCTTTCGCACAACCCGGGGCGCAAGCGCCGCAGGCGACAGGCTTGAAAGACAAAATCTGGACCGACCAGTGTCTTGATTATATCATGAGCCCAGTATCAATGCAAGACGATTTTTTCGTCATTTTGACATATTTTTTTAAATAAGTTGTGAATTCCTCTTGCGCTTTTGGTTAAATTGGTATATACTCAACACGAAGTGGTTTCGAGTATCCGGACAGTTCCGGATTATGTGTCATAATTTAAGGGAAGAGGAAAAAGTCCGCCATTTTGGTCGGACCAGATAAACTGAATTATGGAAATCGGCGTCATTGAAGTCCCCACTAAAAAAGAAATTTTTGTCCGGAAAATGGAGGAGCAGATTCTCTCCGGGAAGCTGAAGGTCGGCGCCAGTCTTCCCTCGGAGCGCCAGCTGCAGGAAGAGACCCGCATCAGCAAGACGATGATCCATGAAGGGCTTGTAGAGCTGATGCAGAAGGGTTTTCTGGAGATCACCCCCCGCCGGGGCGCCGTAGTGGCCAACTATGAAGAAACCGGCACCATGGAAACGCTGAACGCGCTGATCCGCATGAACGGCGGAAATATGACCAAAAAGCAGACCCACAGTTTTATGGAGGCGCGCATCGCCATTGAGGGCTCCGCGCTTCGGCGCCTTGCCGAAAACCACAGCGACGGGGACATCGCCTATCTGGAGGAGATGCTTTCTCAGGCCGATGTGCTGCTGGAGAAGGCCGACCGCGGAGGGGCGGCGCTGGCGGAGCTCCTGTTCCGGTATCACAGGGGCATCTGCGTCCGCAGCGGAAATGAGTTTTTCCCGCTGCTGCTGAACGAGTTCAAGCCCATTATCATGGAATTCTGGCTGCGCTCCATCGCCCTGTTCGGCGCCGAAGCGAACGTGCACCTGGCGAAGCGGTATCTGGATTATATCCGCGCCGGGGACGCCGAGGGCGCTTTCCGCCGGCTGCAGCGCAGCGTCAACGAGTACCTGAACTGCCTTGATGAGCAGTTAAGATAGAAATTAAAACGCGAAATCATAAAAGGAGGTAAAAACATGCAAGACAAGGAATACCTGAAAGCATTGGACGAAGCCGCCAGAAAAAACGCAGAACTGGCGCGCAAGCAGTACGATGCGGAGATTCCGGAAAAGATCGAGTATGAGGACAAGCCCTGTAAATGGTGGTTCAACCACTGGGCAGAAACCAACCCGAAGAAGCCCTATGCGGTTCTGGGTGATCTTGTACTCCCCTATGCCTACTGCAATGATGTGGCCCGCCGCCTGGCCAACGCCTTCCTTGACCTTGGTGTAAAGAAGGGTGACCGTGTGGCGATCATGGCGCCCAATGTGCCCCAGTACCTGCTGGCCATGCACGCCGTGTGGAAGATCGGCGCCATAGAAGTTCCTGCGAACCCCCTCTATACCGTGCCTGAGCTGACCGGCCAGTTCAACGACAGCGGTGCCGAAACCGTTGTGGTGATGGCGGCCTTTGCTCCGAAGGCCATTGCTATGCTTCAGAATCCCGACTGCAAAGTGAAGCGTGTCATCGCCTTCCAGCTTCCCTCCGGGGCGGTAGAGCTGCCGCAGGTTGAAGGTCTGTATGACTTCAACGCCCTTGTGGGAACGCATCCGAACACCGAGCCGGACATTGAGATTTCCATGGACGACCCGATCCGCCTCCAGTATACCGGCGGCACTACAGGCGTACCCAAGGGCTGTGTGCTTACCAACAGGATGGTCTATACCATGGGCTACCGCACAGCCCTCTGGACCACCCGGAACTACACCATTGTGGGCCGTGATGAGGTTATCACCCTCGCGGCGATTCCGCTGAACCACGTTTACGGCTTCAACGCGAACGTCGGCATCACCATGACCAACGGCGGCACGATCATCGTTGTTCCGCAGCCGAAGCCGGACGCACTGCTGGCTGAAATCGTCAAGAACAAGCCCACCATCTTCGCGGCGGTCCCCGCCATGCTGATCGGGCTTCTGAACACCCCGCAGGTTCAGGCCGGCGAAGCGGATATCTCTTCCCTGAAGGGCATCTTCTGCGGCTCGGCTCCGTGCCCGGTGGCCGTGATGGAGCAGCTGGAGGCCAAGACCGGCGCCACCATTGTCGAAGGCTACGGCATGAGCGAGACCTCGAATATTCTCACCATTAACCCGATGCATGTCCGGAAGGCCGGCTCTGTGGGCGTTGCCGTGCCGGATACCGACCTCGTGGTGGTCGACGCTGTCGACGGGAAGACCCCGGTGCCTCTGGGCGAGACGGGCGAGCTCATCTGCCGCGGTCCCCAGGTGATGGAGAAATACTGGGAGAACCCCGAAGCAACCGAAGCTACCATCCGGGACGGCTGGCTCTACACCGCGGACGTGGTGCTGATGGATGAAGACGGCTTCATCTTCATCAAGGACCGCAAAAAGGATATGATCATCGTAAACGGCTTCAACGTCTTCCCGCGGGAGATTGACGAGGCCATGTTCGCCAACCCCAAAGTCAAGGAAGCCTGCGCCGTCGGCATCGTGCACCCGAAGAAGGGCGAGGCGCCCGTACTGTACACTGTGCTGAAGGAAGGCGAAGAGATGACCGCGGAAGAGGCCGAGAAGTACCTGCGGCAGTCCCTGGCGCCCTACAAAATCCCCATCGCCTATGAGTTCATCAGTGAGCTGCCCCGCACCGCCGCCGGCAAGGCGGACCGCAAGGCGCTGAGCGCCATGTTCAAGGAGAAGCACGGGCTGTAGGCCGTCAGGCTGTCAGAACCGTTTATCATTTGACGGAGGAAAGCGAATGTTTGAAGGAAAATACTTTCTGTTCACACTGGAAAAGGGCATCGGCGTACTGACGCTGAACCGCCCTCCCTACAACATCTTTGAAGCGGGCTTCTATGTGGAACTCGATGAAGTCGAGGAAGTCATCTCCAAAACCGAGGGAATCCGCTGTATGGTCATTAAGGCCAACGGAAAATGTTTCTCCGCAGGCATTGACCTGAACTATCTGCAGGGTGTCAGCTCCGCCTACGTGCTGGAAAAGCTGCCCTGGCTGCAGAAAATCTACGGCTTCTGGCAGGAACAGAACTATCCCGTCATTGCGGCGGTTCAGGGACTTTGCATCGGATCGGGGATGGAGTTAATTCTCGATGCCGATATTCGCATCGCCGCCGAGGACGCCCGCTTCTCCCTGCCTGAGGTACAGCTGGGTCTGTCGCCCGACATGGGCGGAACCTCGAAGCTGACCCGTCTGGTCGGCGTGGGGCAGGCCAAACGGATGATCCTCACCGGAGAGGAAGTCGGCGCCGAGGAGGCGCTGCGCATCGGGCTGGTCCAGGTCGTCGTCCCCCTGGAGAAACTGGAAGAGCGCGCCATGAAGATGGCCGCAACCATCGCCCGCAGCCCCGCCGCCGCGGTCCGCTTCGCCAAGAAGGGCATAAACCTCACCGACGAGGGAGGCCTCTGCGCCGGGCGGCTGTTCGAGCAGGCCCAGTCCACCTACTGCTGCGGCACGGAAGACCTGCAGAAGGCGGTTGCCGCATACAGGGCCATGATCGCCGCGCGCAGCAAGAAATAGGCATAATCACAACCGCAAAAGGAGGAATGTACAAATGCCCAAATATGACATCGTCGTCGTCGGCGCCGGCAACGCCGGAATGTCCGCGGCGCTGCAATGTCAGCTGGCAGGAAAAAAGACGCTTCTGATCGAGAAGCACAACGTTCCGGGCGGCGCCGCCACCAGCTTCGTCCGCGGCCGCTTTGAGATCGAGCCTTCCCTGCACGAGCTGTGCGACTTCGGGCCGCCGGATAACCCGGGCGACACCCGGAAGATTCTCGAAGGCTACGGCGTCAAGCTGAACTGGGTTGAAGTCAAGGACTGCTTCCGGATCATCTCCAGATACTCCGACGGAAGCCCCATGGACGTGACCATGCCGGCCGGCATCGGAAACTTCATCGACAAGATGGAGGAATACGTTCCCGGCTCCCGCGAGAAAATGACAAAGCTCTTTGACCTTTTCCAGGAGGTTCTTGACGGCATCGCGTACATCACCGCATCCAAAGGAAATCCCGATTCCAAGGTCCTGCAGAGCGAGTATCCCGATATGCTGCGCTGCGGCGCCTACAGCACCCAGAAGGTCTTTAACGCCCTGAAGCTGCCGAAGAAGTGCCAGGATATTCTCTCCACCTACTGGAGCTACCTGGGTGTGGACATGGAGCATCTGGCCTTCATCCACTACGCCGCGATGGTGCATAAGTATGTGCAGCGCAGCGCCTACATTCCGGAGCACACCTCCCACCAGTACTCCACCGCCATGATCGAGCGCTTCCGGGAGCTGGGCGGCGATGTGTGGTTTAACTGCCGGGCGGAAGAGTTCCTCTTCAACGGCGACAAGCTCTGCGGCGTGCGCACCAACCTCGGCGACGTGGAGTGCGACTACGCCCTTGCGAACATCAACCCCGACATCATCTACGGCAAGATGGTCCCGAAGGAACTCATCCCCGAGCGGGAAAAGAAGCTCTCCAAAGCCCGCGGCCGCATCATGGGCGGGCGCATGTACACCGCCTACTTCTGCTGCGACGCCACGGCCGAAGAGCTCGGCATTACCGACTACAGCTACTTCCTGCCCAGCACCGCCGACTCGGTGGTTGAGTACCAGCGCATCCAGGGCGGCATGAAGACCAACAACTACTCCATCTTCCTGTGCTACAACACCGTTCTGCCCGACTTCTCGCCTCCGGGAACCTGCGTATGCTCCTTCACGACCTTCGGCGCCCCGGACGAATGGGGCGAACTGAAGCAGGAAGACTACTTCCGCTTCAAGAACGAGGGCGTGAAAAAGATGCTGAAGAACCTGAAGGAAAAAACCGGCATCGATCTCAGCGGGCACATTGAGGAAATGGAAGTCGGCTCACCCTGGACCTTTGCGCGGTACCTCGGCGTGCCGGAGGGCTCGGTCTACGGCTATGAGGCCCGTGACTGGGACGGCATGATGGCCCGCATGCAGATGGTAGGTAATGACTATCCTATCAAGGGCCTGCGCCCCATCGGCGCGGCCGGCCCGCGCAGCGACGGTTATTCCGCCACCATTGTCTGCGGCCAGATGCTGGCCGGAGCCGCCTTGAGAGACCTGAAAGCCTGGAGTGAAGGAGGGAACAAGTAATGCCTGATCTGAATATCAAAGTCGGCCTGATCGGCAAATTCGACATGCTCAAGTTCAAGAACATGAAGAAGGTCCGTGAAAAGGCCATCCAGGCAGCGTCCGCCGATGAGATCAGCGGGGTTTTCCCCGTAAACGAAAATGCGAAGGCCCTTCATCCGGATTTCCTGGAGCTGGTCATCGACCGCATCATCGACCGCGGCGAAGCGCAGGCCAAAACCTTCGTTCTGAAACGCGCCGACGGCACGCCCCTGCCCTACTTCCGCGCCGGGCAGTACATCTCCCTGAAGCTGCCCATGGACGGAAGCTTTGTCACCCGCTCCTACTCCCTCTGCTCTTCGCCGAAGGATGCCCTGGCCGGTGAATACGCCATTACCGTCCGTGCCAACCCCGGCGGCTTTGTAGCGGACCGGCTTCTGGAGGAGAAGAAACCCGGTGACAAGGTCATCACTTCCGGCCCTCTGGGATTCTTCTATTACGAGGACCTGAGAGATGCGAAAAACGTGATTGGTCTCGCCGGCGGCTCCGGCATCACGCCTTTCCTGTCCATGGCCCGGGCGCTGGCAGACGGCATTGAGGACTTTAACCTGACGCTGCTCTTCGGTTCCAGAAACGAGGAAAACATTCTCTTCCGGGGAGAGCTGGACGAGCTGGCCCGTGCCTGCCCGAAATTCAAAGTCATCCACGTTCTCTCCGAAGAGGAAAAGACCGGCTTTGAAAGCGGATTTATTACCGCGGACCTTATCAGAAAATACGCCCCGCAGGAGGAGCCCTTCTCCGTCTTCCTCTGCGGACCGGAGGCCATGTACAAGTTCCTGAAGCCCGAGATTGAAAAGCTCGGCCTGCCGGAACGGCTGTTCCGCCGCAAGCTCATCGACGTCACCAAGACCCCCTGGGAATGCGAGGGCTATCCGCAGGAGGCAAAGGGCAAGGCCTTCTCCGTCAAGGTGAAGCAGGGTCCCCAGGAATGGACCATTCCCGCATCGGCCGATGAGCCGGTTCTGGTCGCCATTGAGCGCGCCGGCATCAAGGCCCCGTCCCGCTGCCGCGCCGGCGAGTGCGGCTGGTGCCGCTCACGCCTGCTGGAGGGCACGGTCTTCATCCCGCAGGAAAACGAGATGCGCCGCTGGGCCGATGTCCATTACGGATACATTCACCCCTGCTGCAGCTTCCCGACCAGCGACCTGACGCTGGAGATCCCCGGAGAATTCTTTTAAACCCGACAGGGACAGGGGGCGGCCCGGCTGCTCCCTGTCCCCTTTTCTCATGAAGGGAGAATCAATATGGCGCACAGACCCAATATTCTGAAACTTGCGACAAAAATCAGTCTGGAAAGCCTGACCTACACCGGAATCACTTACAATGATCCGGAGTACAAAATACTGGAGCCGATTGTTGATGACGACATGTGCGAGGTCATGATGCACATGCGTCTTGAAGCCAACCGCACCGCCGAGGAAATCGCAAGGCGGGCGAAAAAAGACCTGAACTTCACACTGGAGCAGCTTCACAAGCTGCGTACGGCAGGTGTAATCCGTACCCGCATGGTGGACGGGAAGGAATGCTGGTACTACCCCATCTGGGTACCCGGTATCATGGAGGGCGTGCTCTCCAACCGCGAGCAGTGTGACAAGTACCCCGTACTCGGAGAATGTTTTGAAGCCTACACCCGGGTCCGGGTTTCCATGCTGGCCCCGTTTATGGATGTGGGCATGAACCTGATGCGCGTTATCCCGGTGCAGAGCGCCATTGAAAACAACACCCGCAAGGCCAGTTACGATGAGGTGGCAAAAATCATTGAAGACGCGTGGGCAGTGTCCGTAGGGCCATGTTCCTGCCGCCGTGCCAGAAGGCTGATGGGCGAAGGCTGCGGCCATCTTGAAGAAGACATGTGCATGTATGTCAATGACAACGCCATCAACTACTCCGAAACCGGCTCCCACCGCCTCATCTCAAAAGAAGAGGCCTTCGAGATCCTTAAGCGGGCTGAGGACAACGGGCTGGTGCACGAGCTGAATGTGACACCCGGCTATGATGACACCACAGCCATCTGCAACTGCTGCGGGTGTTCCTGCTTTGCCCTGCGCATCGCGACCTATTTCCGTGCGCCGGACGCCATCCGCACCAACTACATTGCCCGCGTGGACAAGGAGAAGTGCGTCGCCTGCGGCCAGTGTGTGGAAAACTGCCAGCTGAATGCCGTCCGACTCGGCCAGAAACTGTGCAGCCGTCCTTCCAACGAGGACCGGCCTGAGGAAACCCCGCGGAACACCCTCTGGTCCGGGAAACGCTACAACGCCGACTACCGCCTGAACCGCACCGATGTGATGCCCGAGGGTACAGCGCCCTGCAAGTCCGCCTGTCCCGCCCATGTGCCGGTGCAGGGCTATATCCGTCTGGCCTCCGAAGGCCGTTATGCCGAGGCCCTTGAGCTCATTAAAAAGGAACTCCCCTTCCCGGCGGTCTGCGGGCGCATCTGCAACAAAAAATGCGAGGAAGCCTGTACCCGCGGCGGCATGGATGCCCCGGTCGCCATCGATGAAATCAAGAAGTTTATCGCCGAGCAGGATCTGAACGCCGAGAAGCGGTACGTGCCGAAGATGGTCAACCAGATCGGCAAACCCTACCCGGAGAAAATCGCCGTCATCGGCGCCGGCCCCGCCGGCCTGAGCTGCGCCTATTATCTGGCGCTGAAGGGATATCCCGTCACAGTCTACGAGAAGGAGCAGGAGCCCGGCGGCATGCTGACCCTGGGGATTCCCTCCTTCCGGCTGGAAAAGGACGTCATCCGCAGTGAAATTGACATTCTCCGTCAGATCGGCGTCCGGTTTGCAACCGGCGTTGAAGTCGGCAAAGATGTAACGCTGGAGGAGCTGAGGAAGGAAGGATTTAAAGCTTTCTACCTCGCGATCGGAGCATCGCAGGGCGCAAAGCTGAACATTCCCGGTGAGGAGCTGCCCGGCGTAAGCACCGGAATCGACTTCCTGCGCCGCGTAAACAGAGGCGAACTGCCCGAAATCGGGACCGATGTCGCCGTCATCGGCGGCGGCAACGTGGCGATGGATGTGGCGCGGGCCGCTGTGCGTCTGGGGGCGAAGGTCACCGTATATTACCGCAGAAGCGAAGCCGAGATGCCTGCCGACCGGGATGAGATTCAGGAAGCGAAGGAAGAGGGCGTACAGTTCCGCTTCCTTGCGGCGCCGGTTGAAATCTGCGAAAAGGACGGCGCCCTGAGCCTGAAGCTGGAGCGCATGGAGCTCGAGGCTGAAGATGCGAAGGGGCGCCGGGGTGTGAAAGGATGCGGCGAATATGAAAGCGTCGCCGTCACTTCCGTCCTGAGTGCAACGGGCCAGAAGGTTGAGCTGTGCGGCATCGAGGTGCCGGCCGGTGCCCGCGGTACCGTGGAAGCCGACGCCGTAACCTGCCAGACCGCAGTTGCCGACGTGTTCGCCGGCGGCGATGTGGTCACAGGGCCACAGTTTGTTATCGATGCCATCGCGGCAGGCAAGGAAGCGGCCGTCTCGATCCACCGCTTTGTGCATGCGGGACAGACACTGGATCTGGGACGCGACCACCGGGATTACAGGGCCTTCGACAGGTCCACCGCACAGATCGGCCTCAGCGGATTTGACGCCGCGCCGCGGCAGAGGCCCGTGCAGGCGGACGGAAGCGTGGCAAAAACCAGCTTCAACGACCTGCGGGGGACCTTCACTGAGGACCAGATGAAGGCCGAATGCGCCCGCTGTCTCGGCTGCGGCACCGCCGTGGTGGATCAGTTTATGTGCGTCGGCTGCGGAATCTGCACCACCAAGTGCAAATTTGACGCCATCCACCTGGAAAAGATCCACGACGCGGATAATCAGGAGTACTTCCATACGCTGGGGCGCATTGTCAAAAACGTGCCGAAAATCGGCGTAAATGTGGTAAAGAAGCACATCGGAAAGTACGGTGGAGGCAATGCATGAGATCGGCCTCCTCCGTCAGCTGGTCCGGACGGTAGACGCTTTCGCAGCGGAGCACCACATTCCGGTTGTCCGTGAAGTTACCGTGGATTGCGGGGAGCTGTCGCTGGTCATCCCGGAATATCTTCAGGAGCTTTATCCCGTGGCAACAAAGGGCAGCATGCTGGAGGGTACCCGGCTGAACATTCACATCATACCGGGGCTTGCGGAATGTGATGCCTGTGACGAGATCTTCAACGTCATCGAATACAAGGGATTCTGCCCCAACTGCGGCAGCTTTGAAAAAACCGTGCTCAGCGGCAAGGATTTTACCGTCAAGGAAATTGTTGTTCCGGATCCGGAGGATGAAGAATCCAGCAGCGGCGCCGACTGAAGGCAGCCGGCACCGCTGCCCGCCGCACAGCCGGAATCCCGCCTGCAAAAACACCGCTGCCGTCATGGTCCGGCAGCGGTGCTTTATTGATTTTTCAGTTCACCTGTGGCATAATGATTCCGCAGACAGTTTACACTGACCGGCTTTCAAACCGGGATGCGGTCCGGGTTTGCCGAAGCTTCCCTGACCGGTTGAAAGGAGCAACCCGTGAGCCTCTTCAAAAAGAGAAACGCAGCCCCCGCTTCTTCCCTGTTTCCGGCGGAGCAGTATGAGCCTGTCATCCGCTCTTCAATCTGCACCGGTGAAAAAACGGCCTGCTTCAGAAACCGCGAAACCGGCAAGGTTCATGAGGTGATGGTCATTCGCGGAAGCGGAGATCTGAAGGAGTTTGGAGCGCAATACGGCGTCGATATCAGCAATCTGCAGACGATATATTAAATCATTACATTACGAGAGGAGAACGCAACATGGACCTGGAAAAAGCGAAAGAAGCCATTGCCGGCCTGACAGGCCAGGCAGAAGAACTGATCAAAGACCCCGGCAAGATTGAGGCCTTGCTCAAGCAGTTTGAGGAGAAAGTCAAGGAAGTCCCCGTGGCGGGAGAAGCTCTTTCAAAGGTGCCGCTGATGATCTCCATGATTCGCAGCTACATTACCCAGGAATACACCGTGGTTTCCCCGAAGGTGATTGTGACCTTATTGGCCGCCATCATCTATCTTCTGAAGGGGAAGGACCTGATTCCGGACAACATTCCGGTTGCCGGCTACGCGGATGACCTGGCGGTATTCGTGGCCGCGTTTATGATCAATGAACCGGAACTGGCAGCCTATGCCCAGTGGCGCGGCGAAAAAGAAAAGGTATAATCAGCCGCAAAACCTGATTCCATGAGACTGTTCATTGCCATACAGCTGAATGACAGAATCAGGACGTCCTTAGACGAGGTTCAGCGCCGCCTGATCCGGCAGGGAGTTCACGGGAACTTTACTCCGCCGGATAATCTGCATCTCACCCTTGCATTTATCGGCGAATACCCTGACCCCGACGACGTCATGCAGGCCCTTGAGGCTGTTTCCTTCCAGCCCTTTTCACTGGGCCTGGAAGGATTCGGGAGCTTTGGTGACCTCTGGTGGGCAGGTCTTTCAGATTCCGGAGAGCTGGAGGCGCTGGTGCGCCGAATCCGCCACGCGCTCTCCGGCTCCGGAATTCCCTTTGACCGGAAGCGCTTCTCCCCGCACATCACGCTGATCCGGAGGGCTTCCTACAGCGGCAGGGGCAAATTCCCCGAAATCGCAATTCCGCCCGAATCCATGACCGTGGACCATGTTTCGCTGATGCGCTCGGACCGCGGAAAACACGGAATGATCTATACAGAACTGGGAACCGTACCGCAGGCATAAACACATGCCGCTGTACGGTTCCCTTTCATTTCACGATGTCTATGGCCTCACTGCCAAAGGGCGGAAGCACATGGATCCGGACATTCATCCCGGCCGTCGCCTTCAGCGCCGTACTGAGCGCCAGTTCCGGGCGGTTGTTTTCCTGACTGAGATGGGCCAGGAAAAAGTGCTCGGTCCCCATATCCGCAAACCGGGCAACAGCCTGGGCGCAGGCATCATTGGACAGATGCCCCTGATCCGACAGGATCCGCCGCTTCAGAAACGCCGGATACCGGCCGTAGCGCAGCATTTCCTCATCATGGTTGGACTCGATGACGATGCAGTCGGAACCGGCGAGCAGCTCCATAGTGCTCTCGGGGATCACGCCAAGGTCCGTAATATATCCGAAGCGGGTGTTCCCGGTTTCTATTTTGAACCCGACGCTGCCGGGGCAGTCATGGGAGGTGCGGATCGCCGTCACCCACAGTCCGGGAAGAATCTCTGTTTTTGCCCCATAATTGAGCGCTGTCGCCCGGTCCAGCATCAGGGTGTCCTTTGAAGTGTGGCTCATGAAAACCGGCGCCGCAATCCGCTTCAGGCAGACATTCAGTCCCTTCACATGGTCGGAGTGGGTATGCGTAACGAGGACGAGATCGATATCGTCCCAGGTGCAGCCGTTTGCGGCCAGCGCAGAGAGCAGCATGGACGCCGGTACACCCAGATCAATCAGGATACGCCGGCCGTCAATCTCCAGCAGCATGCAGTTGCCGGTTGACCCGCTGGCAACGGGAAGAATTCTCAGCATGGCAGTTTCTGTCCGCCCCCGCTTCATTCCAGGGGCATGATCATCTCATGCCATTCCTCGCCGCCCCAGGCAGAATTTGCAATGCCGTTATCCGTAAAACCCATATGAAGATACATCGGAACCTTTTCCTCCAGGCAGGTCAGAATCAGCGCCTGACGTCCCCGGCTTCGCTCCCGCTCAGCGTACTGCCTCACGATTTCTGAGGCAAGGCCCTTCCCGCGGTATTCCGGCAGAACGTCAAGGCCAAGGAGCATGACGGATTTGCCGTGAGGATCATGCAGACGGACGTCCGTGAAAAAGGCGTCCCGAAACTGCGTCTCATCCGTTGCAAGACCGTTCAGGAAGCCTGCGATCCTGCCGGTGTTTTCATCAACAGCAACCAGGAAGAACTCCGGCGCCGCCATGACCCGCTCCCGCATGGACTTTGGCGAACAGGCCTCATTGGGCGGAAAGCAGATTTCCTCAATGCAGATCGCCTGCTCCGTCTCTTCCGATTGAATCTCCCGAAAAATCATTCCTTTACCCCCTGACCGGTTAAAACACGGCACGATTCCGCCATCGCCGGCATTTGCATAAAAAACCCCTCTCAAAGTCAGGAAAGCACAGCGGCTTGCTTCGGCCGGGTTGCTTCCGCACTTTGAGAGGTTTTATTGTCTTCGGGAGGGCTGGCCCCTCCGGCGCATTACTCCGTTACTTCGAACTTGTACCCAACACCCCAGACGGTTTTCAGGTTCCACTGGTCCGAAACGCCTTCCAGCTTTTCACGCAGGCGCTTGATATGGACATCGACGGTCCGGGAGTCCCCGAAGTAATCAAAGCCCCAGACCTCGTCCAGAAGCTGGTTGCGGGTAAACACCCGGTTGGGAGAAGAGGCCAGATGATACAGGAGCTCCATCTCCTTGGGCGGAGTGTCAACCTTCTTCCCGTTCACCACCAGCTCATAGGAATCCAGATTGATCACCAGCTTGTCGAAAGTCAGCTTCTTGTCAGCCGGGCCGACGTGGTCGGTACGGCGGATGACCGCATGGACCCGCGCCAGCAGTTCCTTCACCTCGAAGGGCTTGGTGACATAGTCGTCCGCACCCATTTCAAGGCCCTGGACCTTATCATTCGTCTCGCCCTTGGCCGTCAGCATGATGATGGGCGTGGAAGACTTTGCCCGAATGCTCCGGCAGACCTGCCAGCCGTCCTTCCCGGGCAGCATGATGTCCAGCAGCATAACATCCGGCTGAAAAAGATCGAAATCCGCTTCCGCCTTATTGCCGTCTGAGGCAATCATCACTTCAAACCCGTCTTTGGTAAGGTAGAGGCGGAGAAGCTCCGCAATATTGGCATCGTCCTCGACGACCAGTGCGCGTTTACTCATGTCCGTGTCCTCCTGTTCAGGCAAACATTTCATCAAATTAATTATAATCCCCGGGGTGGATTTTGGGTAAACAAACTGTAAATGCTGGGTGTGAAAAGCTCACTCCAGCCCGTAGGGCCAGCCGACCAGGCCTCCCATATCGTAGAGATTCTCATAGCCGAGAGCATCCAGCAGGCGGGCGGCCCGGCGGCTGCGGCGCCCGGACCTGCAGTACACCAGGACCGGAGTCTGCAGACTCGGAATCAGCTCCGCGGCGGTCTCCGCAGTGATTTCATCCACCGGAAGCAGCAGCGCATCAACGGCGTGGCCGGTCAGATACTCCGGCTCCTCGCGGACATCCAGAATCAGGGCGTCCGGCGCGTGCTGAAGCAGGTCGTGGGCCTGGGAAAAAGTGACTTTCGTAATCATCAGGCGTTTTCCCAGTGGTCAGGCTCTGAGAGCGCATCCTCGGCGGCATCCGGAGCCTCTTCCGCCGGAGCAGGCGCGGTCATTCCCTTTTTCCGCTCCACCATATAGCGGAACCAGGCTTCATACTCGGGGCCAAGCCGGCGGACCAGCGCCCAGGCCTCCCCGTTCTTTTCCAGAATCAGGCACTGCTGCGCCAGCTGATACTTGCGGGCAATGCTGAAGCGGCGGAGCTCCTCATCGGTGTAGCTGCCGAGGGAGGCAAGCTCCTGCCTGGCACGGAAGAAACTGACAAAGGCCTCCGCGGTATCCCGGCCGACAATGGGCTCCAGGAGGGAAAAGTCATTCCCTGAGGCGTCCAGGGCACGGGAGACCATCTCCCAGCGCCGGGGATCGGCATGGCCCTCCGTCCCGGTATAGGGCGTGCGGAGATAGAGGTCGTTGTTGGCAAGAAACTCCATGACGAAGGGATTGATACGGCTGCGGACGGCCCAGGGCATCCAGTTTTCCACCGTTGTGTGGATATAGATGTGGGCAAAGCGGCCGAAGAGCGGCTCCGCCAGGTCGTGGGAGGCACTGGATTCACTCCTGTCGTTGCCGGCGGCGACAATGCGGGCGGAGGCGGGCAGGGGCCAGCGGTTGTTTACAAAGCGCTCCAGGACGATCTTGAAGATCACGGACTGGGTCTGCTTGGTGGCGTTGGTCAGCTCATCGAAGAAGAGAATGTGCTGCTCTCCGTCCTTACAGAGGCGCTCCAGGCGAATCAGCCAGGCGGGCTTGATGTCGATAATCTCATCCTTGGCCTCATTGTATACCGCGCGGCCGTTAATGGTCTCGGGGGTTTCATTCACAAGCTCGATATCCAGGGCCTGAGGGTCGATCTGCCGGACACGGTCGCTCTTGCCGTCGCCGGAAAGGCCGTGGAGGAAAACCGGAATATCGGCATCCACATACGCACGGATCAGGCTGAGCTCGTCATGCTGCACCAGCCGGAAAGGGGCGTCCTCCGGGATGGCGGACTCCTGCCCGGGGGCAAGCTCACGGAGAAAAGAACTGGAGAGATAGGCGGCCGCCTCTGAGAGGGAGAGCCCTGCAAAGAGCGCCTGGACACTGATCAGAATACGGCTTTGGGAATCAAAGAGCCAGCGCACCGGGCGCAGTTCCAGAAATACCTGCTCCCCTTCGGAGACCACAGTGCCGTCAGAGAGGGTCAGAAAGCCGTTGGCACCGCAGGATCCCACCGTAAGGACGATCAAGAGCTTTGCCCCCAGACGGTAGACCGGGTGATGCTTGTTGCGAACGGTGTACTGCCGCCCGGTGTCATAGAGACTGTGATCCCGCAGATTCTTCTCCGCCAGGTCCCGGAGGCTCCGGTCCAGGATGGCGGCAGGATAGAGGCCGTATTCGGCGGTCGTAACCGAGCCGTCGGTCCGGAGATTCTTGAGGAGCATCTCCTCTCCGGGCTCCAGAAGCAGCGCCGGACGCACCGCGCAGGAGGGGCAGACTCCGGGGGTGCTGAGGCGTCCGAAGCGGTCTGCGACACTGTCCTGGGCAAGATAGCAGTTGATACCCCCTCCCGGCTCGAAGGCGAAGCCGTCATCCTCAATGGTGAGTAGGGCGAGGTCCGTCGGCGGCGCCACGGTGCCCACCGCCGAAAACAGCGGAAGGGCAGCGTCCGGACGCTCCGCGGAGCCGAACAGCTGTTCAGGGGTCAGGAAAATAGCTTTCATAGGGACTCTCCTTGCATAAAGGATTGCGTTATTCAGGTAATCAGGAAATTGATTTCAACTTTATCCTTCGCCTCAGGCGGTTTTGCATACAGGACCCGTCCGCCGTTGGGGTGAATGGGATTGGTGCCGTAAACAACCCAGATACAGTCGCAGCGCTGTTCCGGCATTTCGGCATACCCGTCCGTAAAGATGATCTGGTTCTCGGCATCGCCGGTAAAAGCGCTGATTGCCGCGGTGAAGTTGGTACCCCCCGCACCCCGGAGATCAAGGGCATCGATATCATGCTCGGTACGGACCTCGTGAAACCCGTAAAATTTTGTATCAAAGCAGCCGACACGAATCACGGCGTCCTCGGCAAAGAGGGCCTTGACCGCACGGACGAAAGCCCGCAGGAGGTCAGTGTCCACAGAGGCGCTGGTGTCCAGAAGAATCTCGGCATGGGCCACCGGAACAGCACGAAACTGCCAGGGCAGGACGCCGTCACGGACCGTATTCCCCGGAAACCAGTCAAAGTCCAGCTGGAAACTGGGTTCCAGCAGCTGAGAGAGGCCCTGCACCGCCTGGGCCAGCCCGGGATCGTCAATGCCCCGGCTCCCGCCGTCCGAGGTCTTCCCCGCCTTGGACTTTCCGGGATTCGGATCAGAGACCCGCTCTCCGGACTCCGGCTCCGGTGCGGGCGGAAGATTCGGCTCCATAGTCGCCACAAGCACCTCATACAGTTCCTCCGCGCTTTTCCCCTCCGATGCCGGGATCAGCAGCGCATCCATCGGAAGAGGGAAGCCGTCTTCCTGCAGAAGGCGGTTCACCACGGCATCCGTGGCACGCTTCCATGCCGCGCGGTTGCGGCCAAGGCCCCGGGCTGCATGGCTGAAGCGCAGATGAAGAAGCTGCTGCGCAAGGTAAAAGGCCCGGGCCTCATCTGTGGCATAGGCGAAGAGCCGGGGGTTATAAAATATGGTGCGCCCGTCATTGTCACTCGGCCAGAGGGTCGGCGCGTCCTCCACCGGCACGCGGGTGATCCATCCGGTCCATTGGGGAAACCGCTCACACAGTGCCGTCCGCAGAGCGTCGATGTCAATGCGGGGCGTCATGGGGTTTCCTTCCCGGGCTGTGAAAGGGCGATCATAAGAACAGCGACATCCGCCGGAGAGACTCCGGAAATCCGGCTGGCCTGTCCGAAGTTCAGAGGCCGGATCCTCTTCAGCTTTTCCCTCGCCTCAAGGCGAAGGCCCCCGATGGCGTCATAGTCCAGGTTTTGGGGCAGAGGGCGGCTTTCCATCTTCTGAAATTCCTCCACCTGCTTCAGCTGACGGCGAATATAGCCGTCATAGCGGAGACGGATTTCCACCTGGCGGGTTACGGGAAGCGGAAGCGCCGGGCGGTCCGGGTCAAAGGCGGCAAGAGCCTCATAGGAAATCTGGGGCCGCCGGATGAGATCGGCAAGGGAACTGCCGGTGGTGACCGGGGCTGTCCCCACAGATGCAAGGAGTTCATTCAGTGCGGGACTGGGTGCAAGATGCGTATGCTCCAAACGGTCCAGCTCATCGGATACAGCCTGATACTTGTCCCGGACGGCCGCAAGGCGCTCGTCCGGAACCAGCCCAAGGTCATGCCCGACAGCTGTCAGGCGCTCATCCGCGTTGTCCTGCCTGTGCAGAAGGCGGTATTCACTGCGGGAGGTCATCATGCGGTAGGGTTCATTGGTACCCTTGGTAACCAGGTCATCGATGAGGGCGCCGATATAGCCCTGGTCCCGCCGAAGAATAAAGGGCGTCTCCCCTTTCAGCTTCCGGGCGGCATTCACCCCCGCGACAAAACCCTGAACCGCCGCCTCTTCATATCCGGAAGAGCCGTTAAACTGCCCGGCGCCGTAGAGGCCGGAAATCTGTTTGACTTCAAGGGTGGGACGCAGCGCAGTGGGATCCACGCAGTCATACTCTATGGCGTAGGCCGGCCGGGTCATCTCCGCCTGCTCCAGCCCCGGAATGGTATGGAGCATCTGCAGCTGAACCTCCTCCGGCATGGAGGAGGAAAAGCCCTGGAGGTAGAGTTCCTCGGTGTTCAGACCCATGGGCTCCAGAAAAAGCTGGTGGCGCGGCTTATCCGGGAAGGTCATGACCTTGGTCTCGATACTGGGGCAGTACCTGGGCCCCACCCCCTCGATCACGCCGGCGTAAATTGGGCTGCGGTCCAGGTGCTCCCGGATAATCCGGTGAGTTTCGGCATTGGTGTAAGTCAGATAGCAGACCGCGGAGTTTTCCGGCGGCGTAAGCGTCTGAAAAGAAAAGGCTTCAGGGAAGGCATCACCCGGCTGGACTTCCATTTTGGAGAAGTCCACAGTCCTGGCAAGGATCCGCGGCGGTGTACCCGTCTTAAACCGTCTAAGCGGCAGGCCAAGCTCTGTCAGGCAGGACGAGAGCGGGATCGCCGGAGCCAGGCCGTCGGGTCCCGAAGGCCGCAACAGCTCCCCGATGATGATCCGGGAATCCAGATATGTCCCCGTGGCCACAACAACCGCACGGCAGGCATACCGTGCGCCGGTTGCGGTGGTCACGCTGCTCACGGCGGGAAGACCCTCTTCCCCGCTCATGACCGGATCCGCACTTTCGGGATACTTCACCTCGACGGAGATCACCTCCGCCTGTTTGACGCGCAGGTTCTCCTGAAGCTCCAGGGTGTGCTTCATGATTTCCTGGTAGCGGCGGCGGTCCGCCTGCGCCCTCAGGGAGTGCACCGCCGGGCCCTTTCCCTGGTTCAGCATGCGGTACTGGATGCAGGCTCTGTCCGCGGCCTTGGCCATCTCTCCGCCAAGGGCATCCAGTTCTCTTACAAGATGTCCCTTACCTGTTCCACCGATGGCGGGGTTGCATGGCATGTTCCCAACGCTGTCCAGGTTTACCGTAAAGCAGATGGTATCCATCCCAAGGCGCGCCGCGGCCAGGGCCGCCTCAATCCCGGCATGCCCCGCACCGATGACGGCAACATCGCAGCTGCCCGCTTCAAAACATTGTACTGTGCTCATGATAATTCCGTCTGTTCCTTCAAAAAATATGCCTGAAATTATATCGTTTCGCATCTCGTTCGTCAATGCTTTCCCCGGCCTCCAAAATCATTTTTTCTTCAAACAAAAATCTTGACAAAGGATCATCCGCGTGCTATTATTGCAAAGCACTTCAGAAATGCGCGAGTGGTGGAATTGGCAGACTCGCTAGATTCAGGTTCTAGTGTCCACTC
>CAMONN010000005.1 GCA_946620645.1 uncultured Clostridia bacterium | reverse complement strand
TCTGCTGCACGGGCAGAGAGCCCATGCAGTTATCTATTGGGCTGTCATATCTGACTGCACAATGATATTATAATCCTGTTATACCCCCTGCTCAAGGAAAAATACCAGAACGTGAGAGTGTTCTGCGAAAGATTGACACACTAATTTTTAAACCTTATAATAGGTGACAGAACTATTATGCGGCGGCCTGCGGAACGGACATCGCTGCCACCGCGTTCGGCGAAAACGATAGGAAAGAAGGCTGAAAACCATGTCCAAATACGTGATGGCGCTTGACTCCGGGACCACCAGCAACCGCTGTATCCTCTTTAACAAGAAGGGGGAGATGTGCTCTGTCGCTCAGAAGGAGTTTACGCAGCACTTCCCTCAGCCCGGCTGGGTGGAGCACGACGCCAGTGAGATCTGGCAGACCCAGCTCTCCGTTGCCCGCGAGGCCATGAAGAAGGTCGGCGCCACGGCGAAAGACATTGCCGCCATTGGCATTACCAACCAGCGTGAGACCGTCATTGTCTGGGATCGCGCCACCGGCCAGCCCGTAAGCCGCGCCATCGTCTGGCAGTGCCGGAGAACCGCGGACTTTGCCGAAAAGATGAAGGCGGAAGTCCCCGGCATCACGGAGCTCTTTCAGAAAAAGACCGGCCTGAAATTTGACCCTTATTTTTCCGGCACCAAAATCCGCTGGATTCTGGACCATGTAGAGGGCGCCCGGGAGCGGGCGGAAAAGGGAGAGCTGTGCTTCGGCACCGTGGACAGCTGGCTCATCTACAAGCTGACCAAGGGCAAAGTTCATGTCACAGATTATTCCAACGCCTCCCGAACCCTTCTCTTTAACATCAACACCCTGGAATGGGACGAAGAGCTTTGCCGCATTCTGGATATCCCCATGTCGATGCTTCCGGAGGCAAAGCCCTCCAGCTGTGTCTATGGCGAGACCGATCCGGAGTTCTTCGGCGGCCCCATCCTTATTGCGGGTGCCGCCGGGGACCAGCAGGCAGCGCTGTTCGGCCAGACCTGCTTCACCGAAGGGGAAGCCAAGAACACCTATGGCACCGGCTGCTTCATGCTGATGAACACCGGTGAGAAGCCGATCTTCTCCAAAAACGACCTGCTGACCACCATCGCCTGGGGCCTGGACGGCAAGGTTACCTACGCCCTGGAGGGCTCCGTCTATGTGGCGGGCGCATCCATCCAGTGGCTCAGGGATGAAATGAAGCTGGTGGACAGCGCCCCGGATTCCGAATACTTTGCGACCCGGGTTCCGGACACCAACGGCTGTTATGTGGTTCCCGCCTTCACCGGCCTGGGCGCCCCCTACTGGGACCCCTATGCCCGCGGCGCCATTGTGGGGCTCACCCGCGGTGTCAACAAGTACCATATCATCCGGGCGACTCTGGAGTCCCTCGCCTTCCAGACCTATGACGTGCTGCACGCCATGGAGCTGGACGCCGGACGGCGCCTTACGGGACTGAAGGTGGACGGCGGCGCATCGAAAAACAACTTCCTGATGCAGTTCCAGGCCGACATCATCGACTCCTCCGTTCTCCGGCCCAGCTGCGTGGAAACCACCGCCATGGGCGCGGCGTATCTGGCCGGGCTTGCCGTCGGATACTGGAAGAGTACGGAAGATGTCATTGCCAACTGGTCGGTGGACCGGGAATTCCAGCCGAAGATGGATCCGGAAAGCCGGGCTGAAGAACTGGCCGGCTGGAAGCAGGCTGTGAATTCAACCCTCGGCTGGGCAAAAAGCCGGTAAAGATCTGACCGGAGTTTGAAACAGTTCCCTGCGGTTTCGCCGCAGGCAAGATTAAAAGACCGCTTATCGGTAAAACCCCGATAAGCGGTCTTTTTTGCACTTTTATTCCATGTCCGACGGTTTATAGACCTTCCTGTCCAGCGCAAAGATGCGCTCGCTGAAACTGCCGGAGTCTGTCGTGTGCAGGGTCTCGGCGTAGATTTCCATGCGGCTGTCCATCATGTCAATCAGGTGCAGGAGCTCCGCCTCCGCGCACATGGGGCGTACCGCCGCGCCGAATTCCGGCTCGCCGTGGTGGGACAGAATCAGATGCTGCAGCAGGACCGCCTTTTCTTTCGGTGTGCCCAGCTCCTCCGCCGCATTGGCCGCCTCCTGCGCACCCATAACCAGATGGCCCAGCAGCTGTCCCTCGACGGAATAGTCCCGGACGATACCGAGGGGTGAAAGGGAGAACTCCCGGATCTTTGCAAGGTCGTGCAGCAGCGTCCCTGCCAGCAGCAGGTCGCGGTTGATTACCTCGGCATAGAGGTCCGCCAGGTAATCCGCCGTTCTCAGCATATTCAGCGTATGCATCAGAAGGCCCCCGTGAAAACCGTGGTGCACGGACTTTGCCGCCGGGACCGTGGAAAACTTTTCCTCATTCCGCGAAAACAGCGTCTCGGCAATCCGGCGGTAGTCTTCATCAGCCATACTCCGGATCAGCTCCCGGATTTCCTCCAGGGCCTCCACCGGATCTATCGGGGCCGTAGGCACCAGCTGCCCGGGGTCCACGTTATCTTCCGGAAGTGCAAGCCGCAGCCTTCGTGCCGTCAGCTGTTTCACGCCTTTGTAATCTCCGACTGTACCCCGGACGCGGACGGCGCTGCCGTTGTCTCCGGGGCCGATGCTCCCGGTATAGTCCCACATTTTCAGAGAAATACTGCCGCTGCGGTCACTGAGGGTCGCTGACAGAAAATGGCTGCCGTTGGCAGAGCTGCGGACCGTTGCATCCGTCAGCAGGTAAAAACCGTCAATTTCATCGTTAACCTGAACATCCGCCAGGGCCGGGTTCTGAATCATCTCGACTCCCTCTTTCAGATTCTTTCTGTGCCGGCAGGCAGGCTTCTCAGCATTGCCTCAACTCTTTCGGCCAGCTCCTTCAGGGCGCCGGGGGTGAAGGGTGAGGGGAAGCCGGCCTCGCTGAGAAGGTCGGTCCAGACCTTTTCTCCGCCCTGCCTGCTCAGGTGCAGATAACGGGAAAACGCGCTGTCGTAGTCCTCCCGGGATGCCAGCAGGAAGCAGAAGGCGGCCGTCTGGGCCAGACAGTAGTCGATGTAGTAAAAGGGGGTCTCGTAAATGTGCATCTGGTACTGCCAGCGGGTGCCCTCGCTCAGATACGGCATGCCCTCAAAGGAGATGTGCGGGCGGAACTTCTGCTCCAAAGCCAGCCAGGCGGCGTTCCGCTCGGCGGGGGTCATATCCGGGTTTTCATACACAATATGCTGGAAGGCATCCACCATCGTGCCGTAGGGCAGGAAGGAAAAGGCTTCCATCGCATGCATGAACCGGTAGCTGTCCGCCTCTCTGCCGAAGAATTTTTCCATATACGGCCAGGCGAAAAACTCCATGCTCATCGAATGGGTTTCGGCCGTTTCCATGCCGCCCGCCCCCAGCTCCAGGGCAAAGCGGTTGGAAAAGCAAAGCCATGAGTTCAGGGCATGACCGGCCTCGTGGGTCACCACGTCCACATCGCCGGCAGTCCCGTTGAAGTTCGCCAGTATGAAGGGCTGCCGATATCCCGGAAAGTCGATGCAGTAGCCGCCGCCCCATTTGTTTTTACGGCTGTCAACATCAAAGGCCTCATTCTCCAGCATCATGTCGATGAAGGCGGCTGTTTCCCCGCCCATGGCGTGGTACATGTCCCGGGCAGCCTCAAACAGCTCCGCTTTGCCGCAGGGCTTCGGATCGCCGCCGGGAATAATGACGCCGTCATCGTAAAAATGGTAGTCCCGGATGCCGAGGCGTTTCGCATTCTCGGTACGCAGGCGGGAGACCACCGGCACAATGTCCCGGAGGATGTTCTCCCGGAAAACACGGACCATTTCTTCGTCATAGCAGAGCCGGCCCATCCGGTAGTAGCCCAGCTCCACAAAGTTTTTATAGCCCATCTTTTTGGCCATACGGTCGCGGACATGCACCATGCGGTCAAAAATGCTGTCGAGCTGCTCCCGGTGAGCCTCCAGCCCCCGGCCCAGCACCTCATAGCACTCCTGCCGGACAGCGCGGTCCTCGTCCTTGGCATACTTCATCAGCACGGAGCGGGGCATGGTTTCCCCGCGGAAAGTAAACTCCAGCCCGCTCATCAGGTCGGAATACTCCCGAACCAGCCGGTTCTCCTCCACCATATCGTCGATGATGTCCGGGGACATGGCTTTGCGGGAAACCTCCATGGACCGGAACAGGACCGGCGAGAGCGCCTGCTCCAGCTCCGGCCGGAAGGGAGAATCCAGCAGCGCCGAGGCGTATTCTACCGAAAGGCTCTGCACAGCCGGACCGATTTCATCATAGTGGCTGTTTTCCGCCACATAGAATTCATCCGCCGTGTTGCAGGAATAACGCATATAGGCCAGGGCGGAGTTTGTCTGGTATTCCAGCATCATTTTCAGATAGTCTTCTCTGGCATCCAGAATCTCCCGGGCCGTCTTCGCGTTCCGGACCCGGGGCAGGACTCCGTCCATGACGGCCTGCACCTCTTCCAGGGTAACGCGGCGATAGGGAAGTTCATATACTTTCATTCGATTCTCCAAGCTCGGCATCCGGTCCGTTTTCAGCGGACATACTCCATCAGCGCGGGGGCCCCGGCTCCCGGCAGCCATTCGAGCTCCAGCTCGTCAAATACCCCCTGCAGCCGCTCTCCATACTCCTGGTTGGCTGCCAGCATTCTGGCCGTTCTGGCTTCACCCGTATTGTTGCTGAATTCCACCGCAGCGTCAGCATTCAGCGGAAGCCGGATAATGAGGTGATAGCCGTACTCTGTTTCCACCACATCGGAGATCTCATACTCCGCCAGGGCGTCAACCGCCTCCTCAAACTGGGGTACCATGGTGCCCGGCGTGTAGGTGTAGCCGTCGGGATAGTAGGACTTGCCGCTGTCTTCACTGAGTTCGGCCGTCTTCTCCAGGAAGGTTTTCGCCCGAAGCCCCTCATCCTCAATACCCCGCAGTTCATCCCGCAGGGTCTCAAGCTCCGCCTTTTTGGCGGCACGGGTTTCCTCATCCCGGACTTCGCCGCTGGCCGGATCGTTAAACAGGAAGAGGATATGGCCGGCCGCCCGGTAGTTGTTTTCGGTCAGGTAGTTCAGCGCGGCTTCCTCAGAGAGATTTTCCGCCTTTTCCCCGTAGAGTCTGGTAAAGCATTCCTGATAAAGAATGTTGTATTTCACACTGCGCTCATACATCTCAGGGGAGAGATACTGTTCCTCCAGCAGCTTGAAAAACTCTTCCGGCGTCGCCTCTTCACCCAGAAGGGAAACCATATCCTGCTGTTTCTGGGCGTCAATAATGGCACGCATCTCCTCGCTGACTTCTACGCCGTTATCCTGGGCAAAGCGCTCCATCGCCGTCATCTGTTTCAGAAAATCCCCGGCGCTCTCCACCAGGGCGTCCGCAAAGGTTCTCTCCCCGCCCTCTTCAATCGGATCGTCCCAGGCGTGGCGGGAGCCTTCGTACAGAGCCATGCTGTCAAAGTAGTTCTCGATCTGCATCCCCTGGGCGTACAGCCCGTAGAAGTAGTCACCCCAGGTTTCTTCCTGACCGTTGATGGCCAGCACCTTCTCATCCGGCGCGTGAAGGGCGTACAGCGCCTCAAAATCCACCCGGCCTGTGGCGGTGGCGGACGCCGCTTCCGGCGCCGCGGGCAGAGCCCCGGTAGTTGTTCCGGCAGCGGCGGCGGCTTCCTCCTCGCTCAGAGGTCCGATCTCATCCATAACCCAGCCTTCGGTCGGGTCCTTCTCCGTCTCCGGCGCCGACGTCTGTGCGGCGGTTTCCCAGGTCCCGGGCACGGCGCCGCGCATGCTCACCGCACCGAAAGCGACTGCCGCCACCAGGCAGAGCGCAACCAGGACAACAATCAGTTTTTTCATGCTTCTTTCCTTTCCGCGCTGCCACCCCAGGCCAGGGCGAATTCCCGCGCTTCGTCAATAACGTTTTTCTTTGACTTGATTTTCAGGCTGAGGCAGGGTTTGGATCCCGCCTCCACCCGCAGTTTTCCTTTATATTCAGGCCGGGCATAGAGCTCCGAAACCTTCTCCATATTGAATTCCTTCACGGTAAAGCGCAGCTCACCCTGCTTCTGAAGAATATCTGTAATGCCGGCGTTTCCGGCCACGCCCCGAAGGATCGCCACCTGGATCAGCGCGTTTACACCGGGAGGCGGATCACCGTAGCGGTCGATCAGCTCATCCAGGAGGTCATCCGCCTCCTCCTCGGTGCGGATCATGGCAATGCGCCGGTAGATATCCATTCGCTGTTCCGACGAGGGGATATAACGGTCCGGAATGCTGGCCGCCACCGCAAGGTCCGCCGAGCAGTCCGCCCGCTGGGGCACCGGAATGCCCCGCTCTTCCAGAACCGCTTCGTTCAGGAGCTTCATGTACATGTCGTAGCCCACGTCCACCATATGACCGGACTGTTCGGCGCCAAGCAGGTTTCCGGCGCCGCGGATTTCCAGGTCCCGCATGGCGATCTTGATGCCGGAACCGAACTGGGCGAAGTCCCGGATTGCCGACAGGCGTTTTTCCGCGTCTTCGGAGAGAACCTTGTTTCTCCGGAATGTCAGATAGGCCGTCGCCCTGCGGGCGGAGCGTCCCACCCGGCCGCGAATCTGGTGGAGCTGCGCAAGACCCAGACGGTCGGCGTCCTCCACAATCAGGGTGTTCACATTCGGAATGTCAATACCGGTTTCAATGATGGTGGTGCAGACCAGCACCTGGGTCTGCCCGGTCACAACGCTGTCCATCACGCGGGCCAGTTCGTTCTTATCCATTTTCCCGTGGGCAACGGCGATGCTGACATTTTCCAGCATCTGGGAAAGCCGGTACGCCGTCCGGTCGATATCCTCAATCCGGTTGTGGAGATAGTAGATCTGTCCTCCCCGCTGCAGTTCCCGCCGGATGGCGTCCGTAACCAGGCTCCAGTCATGCTCCATGACAAAGGTCTGAACCGGAATCCGGTCTTCTGGCGCTTCATCAATGGTGGACATGTCGCGGATGCCGCTGAGGGCCATGTTCATTGTCCGCGGAATCGGGGTTGCCGAAAGCGTCAGCACATCAACCCCCCTGGAGAGTTCCTTGATGTGTTCTTTGTGCGTCACGCCGAAGCGCTGCTCCTCATCCACAACCAGGAGCCCGAGATTTTTAAACCGGACATCTTTGGAAAGCAGCCTGTGGGTTCCGATCACCAGATCGCATTTCCCGCTCTCCAGATTTTTCAGGGTCTGGCTGTTCCCTCCGCCGTTTCCCAGGCGGCTGAGGGTTTCAATCTCCACCGGGAAACCGAAAAAGCGCTGCAGCGCCGTCTGGTAGTGCTGCTGGGCCAGGATGGTGGTAGGCACAAGAATGGCCGCCTGCTTTCCGTCCAGCACGCATTTCATGATGGCGCGGAACGCCACCTCTGTTTTCCCGAAGCCGACATCCCCGCACAGCAGCCGGTCCATCGGGACAGAGGCTTCCATGTCCCGCTTGATTTCCGCCGTGCAGCGAAGCTGGTCGTCCGTTTCCGTATAGGGGAAGTTTTCCTCAAATTCCCGCTGCCAGCTGCTGTCCGGTGAAAAGGCATAGCCGGGCAGGCGCTGGCGTTCGGCATAGAGGGCGATGAGCTTTCTCGCCATTTCCTTTGCCGCGCCCTTGGCGCGGCTGCGGGTTTTCGCCCATTCGGTCCCGCCCATTTTGGACAGCCGGACATTTCGGTCTTCTCCGCCGCCGGTATACTTGCTGACCAGGTCCAGCTGAGTCGCCGGCACATAGAGAATGTCCGTACCGGCATAGTTGATTTTGATATAATCCTTCTCGGCCCCGTCCACCGCCATCTTGATAATTCCGTCAAAGCGGCCGATGCCATGGGTTTCGTGAACCACATAATCCCCGATGGACAGGTCTGCGTAGGATTCAATCCGCTGCCGGCCGGCCGGGAGTTTTTTAGATCCCGTTTTCCGTTTGGATCTTCCCCGCAGCAGCTGCGCGTCCGTCAGGACTGCAAGCTTCAGGCCCGGATACTCCATTCCGGCGGAAAGCGCGCCGACCCCGATACAGCAGTCGCCGTAATCGGGCAGCTTTTCCATTTCCGGACGGATGAGTACCGGCACCTCGTGCTCCCGCAGATAGCTCTGAAGGACTTTCGCCCGCCGCTCGTCTCCGGCAAGAAGCACCACCCGGTAACCCTGTTTCCGGTAGACCTTCAGGTCCTCGGCCGCGGCCTGGGCGTTTCCGGCATAGGACGGCAGCTGTTTGGCCGCAATGCTGAGCAGCGTCCCGGGCCGGAATCCTCCCCGGCCCAGCGTAAAAGCATCCGCCGCAAAAACCGGAAAGCGCTCCAGTTCATTCCAGATTTCCTCAGGGGGAAAACAGAACTGCTCCGCCCCAAAGGGACAGAGCCCGTCTTTCTGCAGCAGCCGGAGATCCTCTCCCAGCTGCTTTCGGTAGTCGCGGGCCATTTCCGCGCAGCGGGTCGGCTGGTCCACAAATACCAGCGACCCGGCGGGGATATAATCAAAACCCGTGGCGGCCGGATACAGAAGCGGGAGCCACCGGTCCAGGTCCGGCATTCTCAGGCCGTTTCGCACTTTTTCGGCGTCTGTTCTCGCCGTTGCCGCCAGACGGCCGGAGAGTTCGCTGTTTTTCCGACGGACAAGCCGGTCGGCCAGCTCTTCCAGCTTCCGGCTCAGCGTCTCCGCTCCGCCCGGACTCAGTGTCGGGAGTACCTCCGCCGCAGGGAGTACCGTAACCGCTTCCACGTTTTCCTCCCGGCGCTGGGAGGAAATGTCAAAAACTCCCATGGAATCGATATCATCGCCCCAGAATTCCATCCGGATCGGCCGGTCCTCCGCCGGTGAAAAAAGGTCCAGAATCCCGCCGCGGTTTGAAAACTGCCCCGGCCCTTCCACCTGCTCCGTACGCTCATAGCCGCAGCGCAGCAGCGCCTCCAGAACATCGTCAAGAGGCACCGTGTCCCCGACCTTCAGCGTAAAGGCCGCCCTGCCCAGAATCTCCGCCGGAAGCGTTCTCTGAAGCAGGGAGGAAACGGACGCCACCGTAATCGGCTTCGGCGAATCCGGACGTTCTTCCGCTGCAAGCTCATAGAGGGCGTTGAGCCTCTGCTGTTCAACCCTGCGGGAGACCGCCTCCGCCGGAAGAAAGCTGTATTCCCGCATGCACAGGGTCTGCACCGGCAGCCCCAGCATGCTCTGCAGATCCCGGGCGAAGTTCTCCGCAGATGTATCGTCCGCCGTCACGACAAAAAGCGGTTTCTCGAGACGCTCTGCCAGGGCGGCCGCGAGATTTGCCCGGTGTACCGCGGAAAGCCCCGAAACAAGCGCAGGAAGCCCGCCGCTCTCCAGAAGTTCCGGGAGGGCGGCAAGCTCCTTGTGATTCAGAATCTGTTTAACCAGTTCCTTCATTCGTTACCGTCGGGTGTAAAGGCAAGCAGTTTCTCCAGTTGGGACGGGCGCAGACAGCGGGAATAAAAGTCCAGAATGATCCTTCGGACAACCGGCGTGATTTCCGGCGTCCCGCTGCATCGTTTTACATAAAGATTCACATCCGCCCCGCCCAGACGGTACCCGGAGGAAACCTCAATATATCCAAAGCGCTGGAAAAAGCGCTTAAGCTTCCGGAGATAGGCCTCGTCTTCACTGTCGCCGAATACCGTAAGTTCCGCAAGAATACCCTGCCGGTCCGCGTAACGTTTGTTGAGGAGCCTCATGGCCTGAACCCCGATCCCGTGTTCCCGGTACCAGGGAAGAATTCCGAAATACTTCAGCAGCACATAGCCGTAGACGTTTCGGGTGCAGACCAGAGCGTAGCCGACGGTCAGGCCGCTTTCCTCTTCCTCAAACAGCAGGAATTCCTGATCGCCGCGGCGGACCGCCCTGCGGACGGCGCTCAGCGGAAGCAATTCCCGCTCATCAAAATCCGTTTCCATGGCGCTGTACCAGCGCCCCAGTTCGGTCCTCGTTGCTTCTCTGATTCTCAGCATTATTGTTTCCTTCTGTTTATTCAGCCTCTTCCGAAAACCGGTCCCTCTCCTGTACAGCCAGGGCGTCGCAGCGGTTATTGTAGGGATTTTCCGCATGGCCCTTCACCCAGTGATAGCGCATCCTGTGAACCTCTGTCAGCTGCAGCAGGGTATCCCAGAGATCCGGATTTTTGGCCGGGGTTTTGTCCGCCTTTTTCCAGCCTTTCCTTTTCCAGCTCCGCGCCCAGTCTTTTTCCAGGGCGTCGATGACATAGCGGGAATCGGACCAGAGATCTACTTCGCAGGGCTCCTTCAGCGCCTGGAGAGCGGAAATGACACCCATCAGTTCCATCCGGTTGTTTGTTGTCTGGGCCTCACCGCCGGAGAGCACTTTTTCTCTCCCGCCGTAGATCAGAATGGCAGCCCAGCCTCCGGGGCCCGGATTTCCGCTGCAGGCACCATCCGTGTAGATGCTGACCTGCTTCATGGGGATTCCGGCTCCTCCGTTTCCGGTTCGGCGGCTTCCGGTTCTATCGTTTCAGCCCCCGGTTCCCGTTCGGTCTTTTCAATGTCGATGACCCGGCTTCCGTCCGCAGGACGCATGACCCGCACGCCCATGGAGTTGCGGCCAAACTGCGAGATCCGGTTTACCTGGACGCGGATCATGGTTCCGTCATCCGTGACCAGAAGGATGTCCTCATCCCCCCGTACCACCTTAACCGCCGCCACCGGACCGGTCTTCTCCGTAATCTTGTGGCTGGTAACGCCGGAGCCGCCGCGGCTCTGGTACCGGTAGTCCGCCAGGGCGGAGCGTTTTCCAAAGCCCTTTTCGGTGATGCTGAGAAGGCTGTCACCCTCCGCACTGCTGCCGGCGCCGACGACGTAGTCTCCCTCGCGAAGCCGGATGCCGCGGACACCCACGGCAGTGCGGCCCATGACGCGGACGTCGTCTTCCGGTATCAGAATCGCCTGGCCGTTGTGAGTTGCAATGATGATGCGGTCGTCTCCTTCGGTGGGAAGAACCGCAATAAGCTCATCACCCTCATCCAGTGTCAGTGCGCGGATGCCGTTATTGCGCACGTTCTTCAGTGCCGCCTGGCTGATCCGCTTTACGGTGCCGTTGCGGGTCACGAAGAAGAGGTACTTGTCCTCCTCATAGCCCCGGCCGCGGATCATGGCGCTGACGGTCTCGTTTTCATCCCCCAGTTCAATGGGCAGAATATTGACAATATTGGTGCCCCTGGCGGTCCTGCCGGCCTCCGGAATGGTGTAGCCCTTGCGGATAAACACGCGGCCCTTGCTGGTGAAGAAAAGAATATGGTCGTGGGTGGAGGCGGTAAAGACGGTGCGGACATAGTCCTCTTCCTTTGTCGACATGGCGCGGATGCCTTTTCCGCCGCGGCCCTGGGCGCGGTATTCGCTGACGGGAAGACGCTTGATATACCCGCCGTGGGTAAGGGTGAAGACGCATTCTTCTTCCTCAATGAGGTCTTCAATGACAATCTCGTCTTCCACGTCCTGAATCTCGGTTTTCCGCTCATCGCCGAAGCGGTCACGGATGGCGATCAGCTCGTCCTTCAGAACACCCTTGATCTTTTCGGGATCTGCAAGCAGTTCCTTGTAATAGGCGATTTTCTCCTCCAGCTGCCGGTACTCCTCCTCCAGCTTTTCCCGGTTCAGGCCCTGCAGCTGAATGAGCCGCATGTCACAGATCGCCTGGGCCTGCACCTCGGAAAAACCGAAGCGCTCCATCAGGTTCTGCCTGGCATTGTCGTAGCTGGAGCGAATGATGCGGATTACTTCGTCGATGTTGTCCTGGGCAAGCAGCAGCCCTTCCAGCAGATGGGCGCGCTCTTCGGCCTTTTTGAGGTCGTAGCGGGTCCGGCGGACGATCAGGTCCTCCTGGAAGGTCAGGTACTCATCCAGAATGCTGCGAAGGTTCAGAATCTTCGGCTGAGTCTGGTTGTTCACCAGAGCCAGCATGTTGATGGAGAAGCTGGTCTGCAGCGCCGTCTGTTTATAAAGCCGGTTCAGGACCACCTGGGGATTTGCATCGCGTTTTAATTCAATGACAATGCGCATGCCGTTGCGGTCTGTCTCATCCCGGAGGTCCGAAATGCCTTCGAGCCGCTTGTCGTGCACCTGATCCGCGATGTTGCGGATGAGCTGCCGTTTATTGACCTGGTACGGCAATTCCGTCACAATAATGCGGGTCCGGTTCTGACCGTGTTCCTCAAACTCGGCCCGGGCCCGGAGAACAATCTTGCCGCGTCCGGTGGCGTAGGCCTGCATAATGCCGTTGCGGCCCATAATAATGCCCCGGGTGGGAAAATCCGGCCCCGTCAGATGCTGCATCAGATCTGAAAGCGTGGCGTCCGGGTGGTCAAGCACGCACACGCAGGCGTCGATGACCTCCCGCAGGTTGTGGGGCGGGATGTTTGTGGCCATGCCGACGGCAATTCCGCTGGAGCCGTTTACCAGCAGGTTTGGAAAACGGGAAGGCAGAACCCGGGGTTCCTTGCGGCTTTCGTCAAAGTTCGGGTCCCATTCCACGGTATCCTTTTCAATATCGCGAAGCATTTCATTGGAGATTTTGGATAGCCTCGCTTCGGTGTATCGGTAAGCGGCAGGAGGGTCTCCGTCAACGGAGCCGAAGTTGCCGTGCCCGTCCACCAGCATATAGCGCATGGAAAAGTCCTGGGCCAGCCGGACCATGGCATCGTAGACTGACGCATCACCATGGGGATGATAGTGGCCAAGCACGTCGCCGACGCAGGTGGCGGACTTTTTAAAGGGTTTGTCGGAGGTCAGGCCCGACTCATACATTGTGTAAAGAATCCGGCGGTGTACCGGCTTCAGACCGTCTCTCACATCCGGCAGCGCGCGGCCTACAATGACGCTCATGGCATAGTCAATGTAGCTGCGCTGCATCTCTCCGACAAGTTCCGACTCGGTAATTACCTGATTCGGAAACAGAATGTCTTCCGGTTTATAATCTCGTTTGTGTGCCATACTGTGCTTCCTCTGATTCTATGTTCAGATATCCAGATTGCCCACATAGCGGGCATTCTGTTCAATCCATTCCTTACGCGGCTCTACTTCCTCGCCCATGAGGACTGTAAAGACCTGGTCCGCCAGAATGGCATCTCCCAGTGTAATACGGCGCAGGGACCGCTTTTCCGGGTCCATGGTGGTTTCCCACAGCTCGTGGGGGTCCATCTCACCAAGGCCTTTATAGCGGGAGATATCCACCTTGACATTGGGATTGTCGCCGCGCATCTCGCTGCTGATCATATCCCGCTGTTCATCGGAGTAGGCCACGCGCTGCTGCTTTCCCCGGGTCAGCTTATACAGCGGCGGAACCGCGGAATAGACATAACCCCTTTCAATCAGCGGCCGCATATACCGGAAGAAGAAGGTCAGCAGCAGGGTACGAATGTGAGAGCCGTCCACATCAGCATCCGCCATAATGATGATTTTATGGTAGCGGAGCTTTTCAATGTTGAACTCATCTCCGATCCCGGCGCCCAGGGCCACGATCAGGGGATAGAGTTTATCATTGCCGTAGATCTTATCCGCCCGGGCCTTTTCCACGTTCAGCATTTTTCCCCACATGGCAAGAATCGCCTGAAAACGGCTGTCCCGGCCCTGAATGGCGGAACCGGCGGCCGAGTCACCCTCCACGATGTAGATCTCGCAGAGAGAAGGATCCCGCTCGTTGCAGTCCTGCAGCTTATCCGGCATCTGGCCGCTTTCAAGGCCGGTCTTGCGCCGGACGGATTCCCGCGCTTTCCGGGCGGCTTCACGGGCCCGGTTGGCCATCATGGCTTTTTCAAGAATGGCCTTGGCCACGGCCGGGTGCTCTTCAAAGTATACCGACAGCTGTTCGTTTACCAGGGAATCCACCAGGGTTCGAATATAGGCATTTCCGAGCTTCTGCTTGGTCTGCCCCTCAAACTGGGCTTCCGGAAGCTTTACCGAGATCACGGCGGAGATTCCTTCCCGCACGTCCTCACCCGAAACCTTGTCATCTCCCTTGATGATATTGTTTTTCTGGCCATAGTTGTTGATTACCCGGGTCAGGGCGGTTTTAAACCCGGTTTCGTGCATGCCGCCTTCCGGGGTGTGAATGTCGTTGGCAAAGGAAATGAGGGTTTCGCTGAAACCGTCATTGTATTGCAGCGCGACTTCCGCAACAGCGTCTCCCTTGCTGCCGGAAAGATAGATCACTTCTTCGTGGATCGGGGTTTTATGCTGATTCAGCCATGCGACAAACTCCCGGATACCGCCTTCGTAGCGCATGCTTTCCTTCTGTTCCCGGCCTTCTCTCTGATCCTCCAGCGTTATTTTTAAACCGCCGTTCAAAAAGGCCTGCTCCCGCATACGGGTATGAAGAATATCATAATCGTAAACGGTATCGTCAAACATTTCGGGATCCGGCTTGAAGCGCACCGTGGTTCCGGTACGGTCGGTCTCTCCCACAATGTGAATACCCTCGGTAATATCGCCGCGGGAAAAGGACATCTGATAGATCTTCCCGTCCTTGTGGACCTGAACCTGAAGCCACTCGGACAGGGCGTTGACAACAGAGGCGCCAACGCCGTGCAGTCCGCCGGAAACCTTATAGCCTCCACCGCCAAACTTTCCGCCTGCATGCAGCACGGTAAAGACGACTTCAAGGGCACTTTTCCCGGTTTGCTCCTGAATATCCACCGGGATGCCGCGCCCGTTGTCTGAAACCTGAATCACATCCCCCGGTTCTATGGTGACTTCAATATGGGTACAGTATCCGGCAAGCGCTTCATCGATGGAGTTGTCCACAATCTCATAAACCAGATGGTGAAGACCGGACGATGAGGTTGAGCCGATATACATTCCCGGCCTTTTCCGCACCGCCTCCAGGCCTTCCAGCACCTGAATCTGTGAAGCGTCATATTCTTCTGTTACTTTCTGGGTCAGTTCATTGAGTTCCGCCATGTCAGTCTCCGTTCTTCTTCCTTCTGGTTCAAACGTTTATATAGGGTTCTGGATGTGCTCTGTGAGAGAAAAACGCGGCTTTTCCCGTCTTCCACACAGAGCAGAAATGAATTTGGAATATCCTCCGCCACATTTTCAACAGCTCCGGATTTTTCAGCAGCCCCGAGAAACTCTCTTGTGAGATAAGACTGCGAGGCCGTGTCCAGATCAAAAATTCCGAGAATGGAATTCTCCGGAATAACCGCCGTCTTTCCGATGTTCAGGTACATGCGAGAATTTTTCCCCCTTCCACCGAAAAGACCTTTCCGCCTGTTCGCGCTGAAATCTGCGCATCTTCACAGCAGGTGATCAGCGTCTGCCCGCCCCCAATCCGGTTAAGGACGAAGGCCTGTCTCTTTTCATCAAGTTCCGAGAGCACATCGTCCAGGAGAAGAATCGGATACTCGCCCGTCTCCTGGAGAATAATCTCTCTCTCTGCAAGCTTTACCGACAGGGCCGCTGTGCGGGTCTGTCCCTGGGAGGCAAAGTTTCTGGCAGAAATCCCGTTAATGGTAAACTCCACATCGTCCTTGTGCGCGCCCGTGAGGCAGAAGGTGCTTTCCAGCTCCGCCTGCCTGTGTTTTTCCTGATGTTCACAGAGGTCATAATAGATTTCTTTGGAGGAAGCGAAGGGGTCTCTTACCGTACTTACGGTATGGTAGCAAAGATTCAGGTGTTCTCCCCGCCCTGAAAACTCTTCATGAATACGGCTTCCTTCCTCATTCAGCCTTGCAACATAGGCCGCACGGTAACGAATCATCTGCGCGGAAACCCGGCAGAGACCGTCGGAAAAGGTATCCAGCGTTTCCAGAAGCGCCGGCTTTTCCCTCCAGTCCTTCAGAATCCGTGTTTTGTGCTCGTAAAGCCGGTTAAATTCCGTCAGGAGAGAAGCATACTTCGGCCTGATCTGGGAGATGGCCTGATCCATCATTTTTCTGCGGACCTGGGCACCGTCTTTTATGAGATTCAGATCGTCCGGGCAGAATAAAACCGTGTTGACTGTTTCTGCCAGCTCCGTTCCGGTCTTTTTCACGCCGTTTACGGTAATTTTCTTTGCCTGCCCCGGAAAAAGACGGATTCTGACGGTCTGATCCCGCTCATGACTGCTTACTTCCGCCAGCACTTCCGCCTCGGAGTAGTTAAAGCCGATCAAATCCCGGTCCGATCTGGTACGAAAGCTCTTTCCTCCGGACAGAAGATAAACCGCTTCCAGAAGATTGGTCTTTCCCTGCGCATTGTTTCCGAAAATCACATTGGTCTGTTCGGAAAACTCCGCAGTCTCCCATTCGTAGTTACGAAAACCGTTAAGAACAATTTTATTGATTTTCATCAAAGTCTATCTGCTTGACCGAGATTTCTTCTCCGCAAAAGGAGACAACGTCCCCGGGATAGATTTTTTTACCGCGCTGCAGGCAGGTTTCTCCGTTTACGCCAACCAGCCCGTCCTGTATGATCTGCTTTGCCTCCCCGCCTGTCCCTGCCAGCGCTGAAAACTTCAGCAGCGCGTCCAGCTTGATGTACGGGGTTTGAATAGAGACGATTTCCATTTTAATCGCCTTCCCGCAGCCTTACCGGCAATACCATATAGAGATATTTTCCGCCTTCCGCCGCTTCAATAATAATCGGAGACGTGGGCGTATTCATGGAAATGCGAAGTTTTTCTTCATTGGCCGCTTTCATGGCGTCCATAAAATAGCGGTCATTAAAGCCGATTTTCATTCCTTCCCCGCTTCCCTCACAGAGGCAGAAATCTTCGGAATGACCGAAGGAGGTTGTGCAGAAAAACTGGAGGGTTCCGTCCCCGACAATCATTTTAATGGGAGAGTTCTGCTTTTCCTTGATTACGAGAGAAACACGGTCAATCACCCGCATCATCTCTTCCCGCTCCACAACGATCTCATAACGGAAGGAGGTGGGAATGGACTTTCTGTAGTTCATAAACTCGCCTTCCAGGCGTCTTGTAATCAAAACCGTGCTTCCGACGGAAAAGGAAGCGTGCTTGTCCCCGAGAGAAATAACAACGTCATCTTTTCCTTCCGCCGAGCAGAGTCTTTCCACCTCATTCAGCGAAGTTCCGGGAATAATGAAGCTGCAGGGCTCCATACCGGTGCTGTTGATTTCCTCATTCCGCTTTGCCATACGGTAACCGTCAATGGCCACCATGGTCAGGTCTTCCGCTCCTACCTCAAAAAGCACACCCATATAAAGGGGCCTGCTGTCCGAAGTTGACACGGCAAAAACGGTCTGATTAATCATGCTCTTGAGAATCCCCTCCGGAATCCGGAAGGTCTGCTTCGGATTTACCACATTCAGCTCGGGGAAAGTTTCCGCCGAAAGGCCGATCAGATGAAATTCCGTTTTTCCGCAGCGGATGTTTACAGCATCCTCTTCGTTGGACTCAATGCAGACCATTCCGTCCGGAAGTCTCCTTACCAGGTCTACAAGGAATCTCGCCGGCAGAACAACACCGCCCTGTTCGGAAATTTCCGCGTCAAGATAGGTGTAGATTCCGATTTTACTGTCAAACGCCGTGAGCTTCAGAGAATCCTTCGCTTCAAAAAGAATACCCTCCATGGCGGGAACGGGACTTTTATTTGCTGCAGCGCGTGAGACGTTGACAACGGCTGTCTGAAGCAGAAGTTTTTCACAGAGAATCTTCAAAATAATCACCTCATTAAAGATAGATATATATTAATTCTTAGTATGAATAGTAGTAGGGAAAATAATTGTCGAAAACCCTGATTCGATCAGGAAAACACTTGTTTTTTTCTGTCGAAAACTTTGTTCATAAAACTGTCGAAACTGTTGAAAAGTAAAGATCAGAAAAAATGAACAATTGAAAATCAACATTTCGACTGAAAAATGTCAGAAACTCAGGCGGTACCGGAACTCGTCGTTATATTTGAGGTAATATCCCGGATAATTACGGTCATTTCGGAATCATTTCTCATCATGTCCTCAATGCGGCGAATGGAGTTGAGAGCCGTTGTGTGATTTCTTCCAAGTTCTTTGCCGATATCGTTGAGAGAGAGATTGGTCAGCTGGCGCATCAGGTAAATGGCAATGTGCCGCGCCATGGCGGTGTCCCTGGAACGGTTGTTCCCTTTTAAATCCTCCGGAGTCAAGGAATAATACTTTGCGGTTTCACGGATGATGTTATCCGGATTCGGAATATCCGTTCCGTTTCTGGTGACATCGTCAATGGCCCGGTCAACGGAAGCGCGGGTAATTTCATCATTCAGGATTTCCCGATAGGCGGTCAGCCTTTTGATAACGCCCTCCAGCTGACGGACATTGGCGGTAATTTTTGAGGCGATATATTCTATAATCTCATCCGGAAGCAGAAGGCCGAGACGGGTGGCCTTGTTTCGGGCAATGGCCATTCTGGTTTCAAGATCCGGCGGGGCAATATCCGCCATTAATCCGCCTTCAAAGCGGGTCCGGAGACGGTCATCCAGCAGGGACATTTCCTTCGGAGGACGGTCGGAGGTGATTACGATCTGATTTCCGGCCTCATAGATCGAGTTAAAAGTGTGGAAAAACTCCTCCTGAGTACTCTGCTTTCCGGCAATAAACTGAATATCGTCTACCAGAAACAGGTCAACGTTCCTGTATTTTGCCCGAAATTCCAGGGTTTTGCCTTCGCGGATGGCTTTCACCATTTCGTTGGTAAAGTCATCACCCTTGATGTAGGATATGTTCTTTTTCGGATAGCTTTCATGAATATCATGACCAATCGCCATCAGCAGGTGGGTTTTTCCGAGCCCGGAATTTCCGAAGATGAAGAGAGGATTGTAATTTTTCCCGGGATTTTCGGCAACGGCCTTGGCGGCGGCGTGAGCGAACTTATTGGAATTGCCGACAATGAAATTGTCAAAGGTGTACCCTGCCATCTCGGGAAGGGGACCGTCATCCCCAACCTCTTCTTTCAGATAATCCTCTTCTCCCACCAGAATCAGAATTTCAAAATCGGAGGAAAAAAGCTCTGAAAGCGAGTCCTTGATGATGGAGGCAAAGCGTTCACTGATAATTTTCTTTTTAAACTGGGTTGATGTGCGAATAACCAGACGGTATTCCTCCAGTTCCACAGGCCGGCAGTCACTGAACCAGGTGGAAAGGGCCGTGGGAGTCAGCTTTTCGGAAAGACTCTGCATCAGCACATTCCAGATATCCTCCAGAGAATTCATGGGTAGACCCTCTTTCATAAAAAAATGAAAAACGCCTGAGCGACCTATTATAACAGATTTTACCTGGACATGCAAGGAAAACAGATAAGATATAATATATTATAGAAGGGAAAGAGAGAAAAACGGAACAAAAAAGAAGCTGTCCCGCAGAAGAACAGGTCCTTCCGTGAGACAGCCGCTTTTCGAATTATCGAATTAACAGAAAACTGATTACTTTTTCTTCAGCTCTTCGAGAATGGAGGTAAGGAGCTCTTCCGTGGTGGGGCCGGCCGGCTCTGCGGCAGCAGCTTCCTCTTCCTCTTTCTTCTTCAGGTTCTTTGCCATTTCCGCGGCCTTGTTCATGGCCTTGATGACGGAGAAAATAACCAGGGCAATCACAAGAAAATTAACGATGGTGCCGAGGAAGGTTCCGAGACCAAGAACGATGGCGGCATTTTCTCCTTCGGCGGCGCGGAGGGTGATGTTCAGGGCATCGGGATTCGGGCTGTTAAAGATGGCGGCCAGGAGCGGGGTGATGATGTCGGCAACCAGAGAGCCGGTGATGGCAGCAAACGCGCCGCCGATGATAACGCCGATGGCCATGTCCATGACGTTGCCGCGGGCAATGAAGGCTTTGAATTCATCCAGGAACTTTTTCATGATGAGACACTCCTTTTTATTTAAAAAATTTTAATTATTATTTTTTGGGAATCAGAACTTCAGTTCCGCCCATATAGGGACGGAGGACCGGCGGGATGGTAACGCTGCCGTCAGCCTGAAGATGGTTTTCCAGGAAGGCAATCAGCATCCGCGGCGGAGCCACGACGGTGTTGTTCAGGGTATGGGGAAGATAGGTTTCGTTTTTGCCTTTCTTCACGCGAATCTGCAGGCGGCGGGCCTGGGCGTCGGAAAGGTTGGAGCAGGAGCAGACTTCAAAATACTTCTGCTGCCGCGGAGACCAGGCCTCAATATCACAGGATTTAACCTTCAGGTCCGCCAGATCCCCGGAGCAGCACTCCAGCTGCCGGACGGGTATTTCCATGCTGCGGAAGAGTTCCACAGAATAGCGCCACATTTTCTCATACCATGCCATGGAGTCTTCCGGCTTGCAGATGACGACCATTTCCTGTTTTTCAAACTGGTGAATGCGGTAAACGCCGCGCTCTTCAATTCCGTGGGCACCCTTCTCCTTGCGGAAGCAGGGAGAATAACTGGTCAACGTCAGGGGGAGCTGATCCTCAGTCAAAATCTGGTCAATGAACTTGCCGATCATGGAATGCTCAGAAGTGCCGATCAGGTAGAGGTCTTCCCCTTCAATCTTATACATCATGGCGTCCATCTCGGTCTGGCTCATGACACCCTGTACCACGTTGCCGTGAATCATGAAGGGGGGAATGCAGTAGGTGAAGCCCTTGTTGATCATAAAGTCGCGGGCATAGGCCAGAACCGCCGAATGCAGACGGGCAATGTCCCCCATCAGATAGTAAAAGCCGTTGCCGGAAGTTCTCCCGGCGGAATCCATATCCACCCCGTTAAAGCTTTCCATGATTTCCGTGTGGTAGGGAATCTCGTAATCGGGAACGACCGGATCGCCGAACCGCTGCACCTCAACATTGCAGCTGTCGTCCGGGCCGATGGGGACCGAGGGATCAATGATGTTGGGGATCAGAAGCATCCGTTTTTTCAGTTCCGCGGCATATTCGGTTTCCAGCTGCTCCAGTTCCGCGAGCCGCTCATCATCGGCCTTCACTGCGGCGATGTTGGCATCAATCTGCTTCTGAATTTCCGCCCGCTCCTCTTCCGGAGCTTTTTTCAGCTTTCCGAACAGAGGTCCGTTCTGCTTGCTGAGGCGGTTTCTCTCCGCCCGCAGATCACTGGCTTCCGTAATGGCAGCGCGGTTCCGGGCGTCCAGTTCAATGACCTCGTCTACCAGGGGAAGTTTGGAATCCTGATACTTTTTTCTGATGTTTTCCTTTACAAGTTCCGGATTTTCCCGGACAAATTTGATATCCAGCATGAGTTCTTCTCCTTTATTCCTGTCTCTGTATTGTTCTTCAGAATCGTTCCGGCTTAATTTCTCCGCGCCTGATGCTGCGGAGGGCTTCGATCAGCAGTTCCCTGTCATCGGCGTTGTCGTAGTAGAGTTCAATTTTTCCCTGATTTTTTTTCTCCTCCCGGAGAGATACCCGTCTCCCCAGAAGGGAGGAGAGCTCCTCTGAAAGCTCCGCGGCGTAGTCCACCAGGGGCCTTTTTCCCGGGAGAGAAGGCGAGTCGGAGCCTGCTTTATTCAGCCTGGCCGCAAGCTGCTCCGTTTTGCGGACAGAAAGGTTCTTCTCCAGAACGTGATTTGCTGCGGAGAGCTGAAGCTCGGGATCCGCAATGGAAAGGAGGGCTCTGGCGTGTCCCGCGGAAAGTGCGCCGGACTCCACCAGGTCTGCTACCGGGCCGGAGAGATTCAACAGCCGCAGGGCGTTGGTGACGGTGGAGCGGGATTTTCCGACGCCGGCGGCGGCCTCTTCCTGCGTCAGATGGTAGTCTGTGATCAGCTTCCGGTATCCCCGGGCTTCCTCCATCGGATTCAGGTCTTCCCGCTGCAGGTTCTCTACCAGCGCGAGCTCCGCCACGGTCTGGTCGTCCGCCTCAAGGACCCGGACGGGAATCTCGGTGAGACCCGCCAGGCGGGCGGCGCGCCAGCGGCGTTCACCGGCGATGATCTGGTAATCATCATTCGGCAGCCGCCGAACAATCACCGGCTGAATCAGGCCGTGCCTTGCAATGGACGAGGCCAGATCCTGCAGCAGCGCCTCGTCAAAGCGGTCTCTGGGCTGATCGGGACGCGGCTCGATCCGTGAGAGGGGCAGAGACTGTACCGTGCCCTCCCGGTATTCCCGGGTTTCAGGCCCGAAGAGGGCGTCCAGCCCGGTCCCCAGACCTCGCTTTTCTTTTACTGCCATGAGTGTTTCCCTTTTTCTTTCATCAGAAATTCTTCCGCCAGGGACAGATAAGCCCGGCTTCCCTTGTTGTTTTTATCATAGACAATGCCGGGCAGGCCGTGACTGGGAGCCTCCGACAGCCTTACCGAACGGGGAATCACGGTGCGGTAAACCTTGTCCGGCAAATATCGTCTCAGTTCATTTTCAACCTGCAGCGTCAGATTGGCCCGGGCGTCATACATGGTAAGGACAATCCCTTCCACGTGCAGACGGCTGTTCAGCCGGGAGGAGCAGATTCTGATGCTGCTGATAAGATCCGTAATGCCCTCCAGCGCGTAATACTCGCACTGCATGGGAATCAGAACACTGTCCGCCGCCGCGAGGGCGTTGACGGTGATCAGCTCCAGAGAAGGAGGACAGTCCAGAAAAATATAATCATACTCCGTGTAAACGCGCTGCAGAGCAGAATACAGAATTTTTTCCCTTTGGGGTCGGTCAATCAGCTCCACGGTGGCAGCGGCAAAATCCCGGCCGCTGGCAATTAAATCCCCGTATTTGGTCCGCACAATACACTCTTCACAGGGAACATCCCGGATCAGCATGTCATAAATGTTGGGAGAGCGGTTCTTCTGAATGCCCAGGCCGGAGGTGGCGTTCCCCTGAGGATCGCAGTCGACAAGCAGAACCTTCTTACCGAGCAGGGTCAGGGCAGCGCACAGATTCACACAGGTTGTAGTCTTTCCGACGCCGCCTTTTTGATTTGCAAAAGCAATGATTTTTGCCATTATTCTGGAGCACCCTTCAAAAAACTATGAGGATTATACCAGCATCCCGAAGTAAATGCAATTGTTTCACGTGAAACATTTAAAAAGACCGGGAGAAAATGTTTCACGTGAAACACTCGGACTGTGAAAGGCGGCAGAGAGCGGGCTTCCTGACTTCAAAATCTTGTGCTGATCCGGGCGTGAAACTACAAGAAATTGAGATTTAAACAAATGCGGAAAAAAAGGCAAAAAAGCCAGAAAAAATGCTTGCTTTTCCGCTTTTTCTTTGTTATAATCTCAAAACGCGAGTGTGAAACCCGCATAAATTCTGTCAGGGGAGGTGGCAAACTGCATGGCAAACATCAAGTCTTCCGCAAAGAGAGACCTGAAGTCGAAGGAACTGCGCGCAAAGAATCGCGCTGAGAAGACCGCGCTGAAAACAACAATGAAGAAGTTCGAGGCCGCTGTGAACGAGGGTAACAAGGACGCAGCCGCCGATGCCTATAAAGTTGCTGTTAAGACTGTTGACCGCGCTGCCGGAAAAGGCCTGCTGCACAAGAACAATGCAGCACGTAAAAAGTCCGCGATGGCCGGAAAGCTCAATGAACTGGGCTGATTGACATTCTTGCTGATGACAAAGGGGCGCAGTTTCTGCGTCCCTTGGGCTTTTTTGGAGGCGGAATCTCGTATGAAAAAGATGATGCTGATCGTAAACCCCAATGCCGGACGCGGCGGCTACCGGTTCTTCTTCGGGGATGCCATGAAGACACTGGCAGACGGCGGATATCAAGTTTCTCTGTTCTTTACCACCCGGCCGGGCGAAGCGACGGAGTTTGCGGCGAAGTATGCGGCGGAGTATGACACCGTCGCCTGTATCGGCGGCGACGGAACGCTCAGTGAAGTGATCTCCGGCCTCATGCAGATTCCCAGTCCTCCGCCGGTGGGTTATTTCCCCATGGGCACCACCAACGATATCGCGACTTCCCTTGGCCTTCCAAAAAACGACACGGTTGCGGCCGCCAGACGGGTGCTCTCCGGCGAGGCGCACCCCTTTGACGTCGGCGGTTTCGGGGAGGAGGGCTACTTTGCCTATGTGGCGGCCTTCGGCGCTTTTACGGAGGTCAGCTATTCGACTCCGCAGGATCAAAAGCGGGCGCTGGGCCAGCTGGCCTATGTGCTGCAGGGGGCGGCGCAGCTTGGGAAAATCGAGCGCATCCCGACGCGTATCGAATACGATGACGGCGTGTTTGAAGGTGAGCTGGTTTACGGCAGCATGTCCAACTCCACCTCCGTTGCAGGAATCGTGCATTTTCCGGAGAGTATGGTCAGCCTGGGCGACGGTATGAGTGAGCTGGTTCTCGTAAAGGACCCCGGCCGGGTTGACGCTTACGGAGAGCTGGCCGCGGCGGTACTTTCACGCCGTTTTGACAGTGAATATCTGACCATCCTCCATACCCGCAGGGCCCGCTTTCATTTTGAGAGGCCGGTAGCCTGGACCCGGGACGGGGAGGACGGCGGTAAGCATCAGGACGTCACCCTTTGCAACTATCACGCGCCTGTTCAGCTGATTTTCTGATAAAAGGGAAGATCAGTCATCATACTTGACCGTAAGGGAGCGGAAGATTATGGAAAGAATTAAAATTTCTGCGATTTATAATAATGCGGCGGCTTTTACAGAGGCCCCGCTTACCGTCTGCGGCTGGGTGCGCACCGTCCGGGACATGAAGAACTTCGGCTTTATCGAGCTCAACGACGGCAGCTGCTTCAAATCGCTGCAGGTTGTTTTTGCCCGGGAGGAACTGTCCAACTACGAAGAGATCGCACACCAGAATGTCGGTGCCGCCCTCATTGTGAAAGGGCAGCTGGTGCTGACACCGGAGGCCAAGCAGCCCTTTGAACTGAGAGCCTGCGAAATTCAGGTGGAAGGGAGCTCCGCGCCGGATTATCCGCTTCAGAAGAAGCGGCACAGTGTGGAGTTTCTGAGAACCATCCAGCACCTGCGTCCCCGGACGAATCTGTTTTCCGCAGTGTTCCGGGTCCGGAGTGTGGCCGCCCAGGCGGTACATGAGTTTTTCCGGGACAGGGGTTTTGTCTATGTTCAGACGCCGATTATCACCGGCTCCGATGCCGAAGGTGCAGGGGAGATGTTCCGGGTAACCACACTGGATCTGAACCATCTGCCGCTGAAGGAAGACGGCACTGTGGACGACAGCAAGGATTTCTTCGGCAAGGCCACAAACCTCACGGTCTCCGGCCAGCTGAACGCCGAGAATTTTGCCATGGCCTTCGGAGATGTCTACACCTTCGGCCCAACATTCCGGGCGGAAGTATCCTATACGCAGCGGCACGCGGCGGAATTCTGGATGATTGAGCCGGAAATGGCCTTTGCAGACCTTTATGATTACATGGATACCGCAGAGGCGATGGTGAAATACATCATCAACACGGTTCTGGAGCGCTGCCCCCAGGAGATGACCTTCTTCAACTCCTTTGTGGACAAGGGTCTGCTGGACCGCCTGGGGAATGTCATTTCCCATGAATTCGGCAGGGTCAGCTACACGGAAGCCGTCGAGATTCTGAAGAAGAGCGGAAAGAAATTTGACTATCCGGTAGAATGGGGCATCGACCTTCAGACCGAGCATGAGAGATACCTGACGGAAGAAGTCTTTAAAAAACCGATCTTTGTTACCGACTACCCGAAGGAGATCAAGGCCTTTTACATGCGCCTGAATGACGACGGAAAAACCGTTGCCGCGGCAGACTGCCTGGTGCCGGGTATCGGGGAGATCATCGGCGGAAGCCAGAGGGAAGAGCGTCTGAGCGTACTGGAAGCGCGCATGGATGCCCTCGGCCTGAAAAAAGAGGATTACTGGTGGTATCTGGATCTGCGGCGCTACGGAAGCTGCCGCCACGCCGGTTACGGCCTGGGCTTTGAGCGTCTGGTGATGTACCTGACCGGCGTCTCCAACATTCGCGATGTGGAGCTTCACCCGCGCACAACCGGAAATGCGGACTTCTGATCAAAACAGAAAAAGAACGGGAAAACGGCAGCGAACTTTGCTTTTGCTGCCGCTTTTCCTGGTTCTGCTGGGTGTTGCCGCAGGACTTGTAATGATGAACCTGAACCTGCAGAAAAGGACCATGAGCGGGCAGGACTCACCACTTAATGGGGAAAAGGCCGGTCAAAAAGAGGCAGAATTCACCACTGACGTGGAAAAACCCGCCCCCACGGCAACCCCCGCGCCGACGCCCGAACCAACGCCGGAACCGGTTTTTGTTTATACCATCCCGGAAAACGCCCTGTCCGGCATGGAACCGGATCCTGAAGGCTACCATGAGAGCATGGAGGCGGCGGAGCTTGCGGCCTTTCTGCAGCGGGAAGAGGTTCAGACCCTGGTGGATGGACGGAAGCTGGTGTGGAATGCCGACATTGAGCGCTACCCTGAAACGCCGGTGCGCTGGTACTTTGACGAGACGATTCTCTGCATCGTCTGGCAGGAAGTGGAAGCCCAGACGGTGGGCACCTTCTCAGAGGTGATCATTGCCGACGGCTCCCAGCTGAGGCGGAAGATTTCGGCGGATGAACTGTGGAGCTTCGCCTTTGAAACCACCAGCCAGTTTGCGGCCGATACCAACGCCGTTCTGGCTTTCGGCGGCGATTTCTACTACCACGGAAGAGCCTGCGGCGTGGGATTTTATCAGCGGGAGCTTTACCGGTTTGAGCCGGTGACCTGTGACACCTGCTACATCACCGGCGAAGGAGAACTGTTGTTTTCTTACCGGAGACAGTTTACAGACCAGTCGGAAGCCGAAGCCTTTGCGAAGGAGAACAATGTGCTGTTTTCTCTTGGATTCGGCCCGGTGCTGATTGACGACGGAGTGGATGTTACCCCGGAGGAGTATCCCTGGGGCGAGGTGAATGATACCTATGCCCGTTCCGCACTGGGCGAGCTTGAACCGCTCCATTACCTGACCATGAACATGAACTGTGCGGAACCGGGGACACCCTATTACAATCTTGCCACGCTTCGTCAGGCTGCCGATGCCATGGTTGCCCGGGGCTGCCGCAAGGCCTACGCCCTGGATGGAGGACAGACTGCGACCACTGTTTTTGGAGGCAGTCTCATCAATCCCGTTCAGTTCGGCTGGGAAAAGGAAATCAGCGACATTATCTATTTTGCCTCCGCCCGCGGAGGAGAAAGGAAAATGATTTCGCCTTAAAAAATGATCTCCGGATTAGTCTGTTCCAGATCTCCGGAGATCATTTTTTCTTCAGTTCAGCGCCACGAAGTCAGCCAGGTGCGCCTTTACCTCAACAAGGGATGAGACGATATGATCGGCCAGGCCCTTTATCTCCTCGTTTGGTTCCAGAAGATCCGGCACCATCAGGGCGGTCATTCCGGCTGCTTTTGCGGCGCGGATCCCGTTATAGGAGTCTTCGATTACCAGGCATTCTTCCGGTTTCATGTCCAGAAGTGTTGCTGCCTTCAGAAAAATATCGGGGTTTGGTTTGCTTCTCCGTACCTGGTCTCCCCCTACGACCACTGAGAAGTAATTCAGGAGTCCGGCTTCCAGAAGTTCGTTCCTGACAATGTCGGTTCGGGTAGAGGAGGCGATGGCCGTCGGCACACCTGCCTCGTTCAGCGCCTGCAGCAGGTCGGCGGCGCCGGATTTTGTCTCCAGCTCTCCGGCGCGGCAGCGCTCGCTGAAAAGCTGGACAGAACGCTCCCGAAACTCTGCCACCAGGCCGGCATCCCGGTAGGCTTCCAGGAGAATTTCCTCCGTCACGCCGGTGGTAACGCCGATGCACCTGTAGCAGGTTTCTACAATGTTCTCCATGCCCAGGGGCTTTGCAGCCTCCACACAACATTCAATGTAAAGCCGCTCGGAATCAAAAATTACGCCATCCATATCAAATATAACGGTTTTTGCTTTCATGATGTTTGCCCTCCGAATCTTTCGTGTATGGCAGGCCACGGCGTATCCTATCACACTCCGAACCGTTTCACAAGCGGCAACTCCCGGGACGAAAGCCTTCAAAAGCGGCGGCGAAGGCCCCGACCGGTTGCCGGGTATCTTTGTGAAAAAAGACAGTAGACTCTTTTTCGCCAGTCTGTTATACTATAGCCTGGTCTTGTGAGGGTTACTTTTCCTGCGGAAACAGGGGAGAAAAGAACAGTATGAATATCACGAATCTGATTGGCCTGCTCAGCGGCCTGGCGCTTTTCCTGTACGGCATTTCCCTGATGGGTGATGGTCTCAGCAAGGTAGCCGGTGATAAGCTGCAGAAGGTTCTCTATCAGCTGACCAGCAACCCCTTTAAGGGAATTCTGCTGGGGATTGCCGTTACGGCGCTGATTCAGTCCTCTTCCGCCACCAGCGTGATGGCGATCGGCTTTGTCAATTCCGGGCTCATGCAGTTTCATGAGGCCGTCAGCATCATTCTCGGTTCCATTGTTGGCACCAGCATTACCGGCTGGATTGTAAGCCTCTCGTCCCTGGATCAGGGCGAGGGGATTCTGATGATTTTTTCCTCCACCTTTATTACCGGCGTGATGGCCGTGGTGGGGATCGTGCTTTACAAGTTCAGCAAAAAACCGACGCATAATCATCTGGGCGCGATTCTTCTCGGGCTTGCAGTGCTGATGTTCGGTATGAACGCCATGAGCAGCGCCGTGACGCCGATGAGGGAAAACGAAGCGTTCATCCAACTGCTGACGAAGTTTTCAAATCCGGTACTGGGGATTCTGGCGGGCATTGTTTTCACCGCGGTTATTCAGTCCTCCGCCGCGGCCGTCGGTATTCTCCAGGCGCTGAGTATTACGGGGACGCTTTCCTTTGCCGAGACCTACCCGATTCTTCTGGGGATCGCTGTGGGCGGCGCAGTACCGGTGCTGCTGAGTGCCGCAGGCGCCTCACTGAACGCCCGGCGGACGGCCCTCATCCATCTGATGATAGATATTTTCGGAGCGGTTTTCTGCGGAGCGGTGTTTTATGCGGTCAACGCCCTGCACCCCTTCCCGTTTATGGAAATGACCATGAACCCGGTAAGGGTTGCGTTGCTGAACACGATCTTCCGCATGGTGACGGTACTGGTGCTGACTCCCCTGATCGGCACACTGGGGAAGCTGGCGTGTACCCTTATGAAGGAGAAGCCCGGAAAAGCTCCGGAAGCGGAGCCTACGGGGGACTGGGATCTGTTGGATGAGCGCTTTGTAAGCCACCCGGCCATCGCCATCGAGCAGAGCCGCATTGTGGTCTGTTCCATGGCGGCCAGCACCCAGGCGAACCTGGAACAGGCGGTAGAGCTTCTTCATGAATACAGCGACGAAAGGTTCCGGGAGGTTCAGGAGCTGGAGGAGACGGTTGACTGCTACGAGGACAAGATCGGAACATATCTGGTAAAGATCAGCTCCGCGGAGCTGACAACCCAGCAGAATGAAGACCTGTACCGATTTCTCCACGCCATTACGGACCTGGAGCGCATCTCGGACCACGCCATGAACATCGCGGAGAACGCGAAGGAAATCCACGACAAGGAGATTGACCTGAGCTCCGGAGCGATCGAAGAGCTGCAGATCATGGTGTCGGCGGTAAGAGAAGTTCTGAGCCTCGCGCTTCGGGCGCTGACCGACCTGGACAGCGACAGTGCCCACATGGTGGAGCCGCTGGAGGAAGTGATCGACGGCCTCAGTGATGAGGTGAAGAACCGTCATGTGAACCGCCTGCAGAAAGGAATATGCACGCTGCAGCACGGCTTTGTCTTTAACGACCTGATCACCAATCTGGAAAGAATCAGCGACCACTGCTCCAACATTGCAATTGCCATGATTGAACTTGAACGGAACGAGTTTGACACCCACGACTATCAGGAAAGCCTGCTGGCCAGGAAGGATGAAGAATTTTCCCGCTACTATAAAAAGTTTTCTGAAAAGTATCAGCTGGAGTAAAAAACGCAGGAAGCCCGGAAGAGACTTCCGGCAGAATCAGAGAACGGAGAAACCCGAAGCACCATGCCGCCCGGAGGGGACAGTGCTTCGGGTTTCCATTTTTTGAGTATGAGGGACTTCGTTTCAGACCTGGTGTTCAGACTTTCAGCAGCGCTACAGCGACATCGTTGACATTTGTCCCCGTGGGTCCGGTGATAATCAGCCCGTCGAGAGCCTGAAGGGCGTGGTAGGCGTCATTGTCCGCCAGAATCCGGTGCAGGTCCAGGCCGAGGGCCTTCAGGGAAGCGAGGCTTTCGCCATCGACGTAGCCGCCGGCGGCATCGGTGGGGCCGTCGGTTCCGTCGCTGCCTACGGAGAAGACCGCCGCGCCGTCGAGACCGTCGAGACCTTCACAGGCGGCGAGAGCCAGCTCCTGGTTTCGCCCGCCCAGGCCGTTTCCGGTCAGATGAACAACCGTTTCACCGCCGGCAATAAAGGCGAGGGATTTTCCGGTTTTGACGTGACTGCGCAGAACGGAAGCCAGAAAACGGCCCGCTTCCCGGGCTTCGCAGGAGAGCAGATCGGTCAGAAAAACAGGCTCATAGCCGAGAGCGCGGGCGGCGTCCGCCGCTGCGGAGCAGAGCTCCCGAACAGAACCGTTAATATGGGTTTCCACGTTGTCCAGGGCTTTAGGCGTTTCCTGCCCAAGAAGCGCTGTGGCTTCCGGAGAAAGGGACAGCCCGTATTTCTCCACTACAGCCAGAGCCTCCTCACAGGTGCTGCCGTCGGGATATGCGGGGCCGCTGGCGATGCTGTCGAGAGGGTCTCCAAGAATGTCGCTGAGGACGATGCTGAGGACCTTTGCCGGCCGGCAGGCCTGAGCGAAACGGCCGCCCTTGACGGCGGAAAGACGTTTGCGGATGCAGTTCATTTCCACGATGTCGGCGCCGCAGGCCAGAAGCTGACGGGTGATATCCTGCAGCTCTGTGCCGGGAATGAGGGGAGCTTCAAACAGGGCGCTGCCGCCGCCTGAAAGAAGGAAAATGACGGTGTCTCCGGCGCTTAGGCCGGAAACCAGCGCAAGGGCCTCCCGGGTTGCGGCAAAGCTGTTTTCATCCGGCACCGGGTGACCAGCCTCGAAGCAGCGGAGACCGGGAAGCGGGCCTTTTACATGGTCATATTTGGTAATGACAAGGCCGTCGTCTACGGTACCCAGTGTGTCCAGCGCGGCTTTTGCCATCTGCCAGGCGGCCTTGCCGACGGAGATGAGCAGGGTCCTGCCTGAACCCGGCCGGTAATTCCGCAGCGCCCGCTGTACCGCGCTGTCCGGCAGGACGGCTTTCAGGGAAGCGCGGATAATGGCATCCGCATCCGAACGGAGGGAGCGGTTCATGCCTTGTACTCCCGGGGCCTGTTCACGACGTTGACAGGAGCGCCGTCCAGATAGGACTGAAGATTTTGAACAGAGCAGTCCATGATGCGCTGGCGGGCCTCTTTCGGTGCCCAGCTGATGTGGGGGGTGATGATGCAGTTTTTGGCTTTGAGCAGAGGATTGTCGCCGCGAATGGGTTCGGTGGAGACCACGTCCAGCCCGGCAGCGAAGATCTTTCCGCTGTTGAGCGCGTCGGCCAGGTCCTGCTCCACGACCAGCTGGCCCCGGCTGTTGTTAATCAGGATGACACCGTCTTTCATTTTGGCAATGGATTCCCGGTTGATCATGCCTTCGGTCTCAGGGAAGAGCGGGCAGTGCAGCACCACCACGTCGCTGCGGGCCAGAAGAGTATCCCGATCCACATATTCCGCGATGGCTTTTCCGGCCTCGGTCTCCCGGCTGCCGCTGGCAAGAACCGTCATACCCAGGGCCTTTGCAATTTTCCCGGTGGTCTGGCCGATTTTACCGAAGCCGATGATGCCCATTGTCTTGCCGGCCAGCTCAATCAGCGGATAATCCCAGAAGCACCAGTCCGGATTGGTTTCCCAGCGGCCTTCATGGACGGCGCTGGAGTGATGGGCCACGTGATGACAGATTTCCAGCAGCAGCGCGATGGCGAACTGTCCCACGGCAGCGGTGCCGTAGGTAGGGACATTGGAAACGCAGATTCCCTTTTCCCAGGCATAGGTATAGTCCACGATGTTGTAGCCGGTGGCCAGAACTGAAATATACTTCAGGTTCGGGCAGGCGTCAAGAACCGGCTTGCGGATGGGGCATTTGTTGGTGAATACGACCTCCGCGTCTCCGATGCGCCCGGCAATAACGGAATCCTCATAGGGGGTGCGGTCATAGACCGTGAGATCGCCGAAGGACTCCAGGGCCTCCCAGCTCAGGTCGCCGGGGTTTTCGGTATAGCCATCGAGAATAACAATTTTCATGGATCAATACTCCTTTGAATTCATGATGTAATTACGGTAAAGAAAGGGAATCTTCCTGAAACGCCGCGATTGCCGGAAGAACCGGTTAAAGCTGCTTCATAACGCGCATGAAGAACTCCACCGCCAGGGGAATGTTTTCCAGGCGAATGCGCTCATCATTCCCGTGGATACTGTGACGTTCTTCCGCCGTCATATGCATGGCGGAGAACCGGTAAACCTTATCGGAAATACAGCCGTAATGGCGGCTGTCAGAGCACTGCACCATCAGGTAGGGTGAAACTATGCAGCCCTTCCAGGTGCCGGAAACCGCGTTGCAGACAATGTCCCAACCCTCACAGTCTGTGCTGGAAATGCGGCTGGGCTCCATGCTGGTGAGATTGGTGAGACGGATATCTTCATCGCCAATGATGTTCCGGATACGGGCAATGGCGGAATCCACGGAGTCTGCCGGGTTGAGCCGCAGGTTGGAGACCAGAGAGGCTTTCGGGGGGATAACATTGGGCGCCTTGCTGCCGGACATCTGGGTGAAGGCGACGGTGGTGCGCAGCAAGGCGTTGAGTTCACCGCCCTGCTTTTTGGTCAGCAGATTCAGCACCCAGCCGAACGCCCAGAGATTTGAAAAAATCATACGGTACAGAAAGCTGGAGTGCCGGCCGAGAGTATCGAACATCTTGGCTACCGGAGCGGTCAGGTGCATCCGGAAGGGATGCGCTTCCACTTTGGCGCAGGCCATGGCGAGCTTGCCAACCGGGGTATGGGGCGCGGGGGCGGAGGCGTGGCCACCGGCGCCGGAAATAGAATATTCCAGATTCAGCAGGCCTTTTTCAGCGATACCGATGAGGGCGCAGCTGCCGCTTACGCCGGGGAAGACATCCTCCACAACGGCGCCGCCTTCATCCAGCACCAGGCGCAGCTCCAGACCCTTTTCCTGAAAGTAGCGGACGATGTTCTCCGCTCCGGGCCCGTTGACTTCCTCACCGCCGGAAAAGGCAAAGTACACATCGTGTTCCGGCTGAAAGCCCTGGCGGATCAGATTTTCGGCACCGGTAAGGATGCCGTTAAAGGTTGCCTTGGTGTCCAGGGTGCCGCGGCCCCACATGACGCCGTCCTCAATGATCGCATCAAAGGCAGGCTTCTGCCAGTTCTCCTCCTCTACGGGCACCACATCATAATGGGCCATCAGGACTGCGGGATCCCCGTCGGTCTTTCCCTTCCAGTGAAAAAGCAGGCCTCTGCCCTCAAAGCGCTGCAGGGGGCAGGTTTTCCAGACGCTGGGGTAGAGGGTCGGCAGGAGGGCGATGAGTTTTTCAAATTCCGCATCATCTTCAAGAGCCGGATCTTCATTTGAAACGGTTTTGCAGCGGACCAGTTCAGAAAGATTGCGGACAGCAGCATCGGTATCCTGCTGGATATCCTCAAAAGTTTTTTTCTCCTGCTGCGGCGGGGTGAACATCAGGGTGCGGGCCAGAATTACCGCAATCAGCACCAGAAGAATGTAGATAATCACCATGTTGAATTCCTCCTTGTATTAGCTTTTACAGTAAACCCTTACGGTACAGGATCCGGGACACCGCCAGGGAGAACAGCACGCCCACCGGCACCATAATACTGACAAGGCCGCCCAGCGCCGGAATGGAGGTGAAGAGCACCAGCATCAACAGCACCGGGGCAATGGCGATTTTCCAGTTCCGGGCGATGTAGACCACACCGAGTCCGCCGAAGAGCGCCGGGAGAATCTGGTCAAAAGCGGGAGCCAGGGCCGGGGAGTTGAGAACCGGAGTCAGAGGGGTGATGAGCAGCACACCCAGCACGATGATGAGCGTGGTGACAATGCTGGAAACCGCGATGGCAATGGTGGAAACGATTTCGCCCTCCTCGGTCTTAATATCGGCGTTCACCTGCTCCAGGGCATTCAGGGCTGCGGGTGCCTTGAGGTTTGTGATGTTGCCGGTAACAAAGGCCAGGTATGAGCCGCCGGCGCCCAGCATCGGAACATAGGTAAAGGTCTCGATGATTCCGACCGCCCAGTACATCGGCGCTGTGGCCAGCATTCCGAAGGCAAAGCCGCGCCAGTCGATGCCGGCATTGAAAATCAGGCTGACGGCCACCGGGAAGAGGAGGAGAATCACCATGACCGAAAGGTTCCAGATCCGGCCCGCGTGATGAACGGAATCAATGTAGGAGCGTTCTTTTTTCATTCCGGGACCTCCTCAGGACAACCAGGCGGTGATGGGAATGGCCGAGGCCATGCCCACAATCAGGCTGATGGGCAGGGCGTAGTCGTTCATCCAGCGCCAGTTGAGTTTTTTTAGCGCCAGGGCGCACACCCCCATCATGGCGGCGGAAACCAGCATGACAAGGGGCGGTATCAGGCCGCTGGTGTCGCCGTGGAAGACAGAAGAGAAGTCGCTGAACACATAGCCCAAAAATGCGGAAATCATCCCGAGAAACAGGGAGGCGGAGAAGATTTCGCCCCATTTACGGTCCCGCTTTTCCAGGCTGATCATGCCGCCGATGAGCTTTTTCCCGACGACGGGAACCAGCCAGATGCCCACCATGATGCCCATTGTCATGACGGCGGCAACGGTGACATACTGGGTTGCGGAAAGACTGGTGATCTCCGCCCATTCCAGCCCCATGGCGCTCAGGGCGTTTGCCGCGGCGGGCGTTTCATAAGTGATGGCGCCAACCACGCTCAGGCGCATCCAGGGGAGGGGTATGCCGAGCTTTTTGGAAAGACTGATTACACTGATGACAATGGCGGTCGCCGGGGCAAGAGTGAAGACAGCTGTGCTGATAACGATGCGGCGAAGCTTGTCCATCGGCATGCCGATTTCCTTCCCGCGCTTCCAGGCTCTGAGCAGAAAGGCGACGGACTGGGCCAGAACCACCAGCACAACAATCCCGGCCAGCAGATACAGCACGGGATGGTTGACATCGAACTGCAAAAAGATCCCTCCTTATCGGATTGAAATCAGGAACATAAGGCCATCTTACCAGATCGGAAATTCATTGTAAAGCGGAGAAACCCGCAGAAAAAGGACGCCATCGCTTGAGATGGCGTCCTTTTGCAGTCACAGACGGCGGCGGATCAGTCTTTGGGCCGCATATAGAAATTGCCGCGGATTTCGGAGGAATGAATGGAGTTGACAAAGGCGTCCGGATCCACGTCCTTCACGGCCTGAAGGGCAATTTTGACATCGGCGCCGGAGATGACGGAATAAACCATTTTGTAATTGTCATGGGTGTAGGAACCGATGGCGTCGGAAATGGTTGCCCCATGGTGACAGGCGATGTGGATGGCGTCGCACACGGCCTGGGCGTTTTTTGTTATCACGAAGAGGGTCTGCTTCTGATAGCTGCGGTACAGCGTGTGCAGGGTCTGGGTTGAGACATACTGGAAGATGATGGAGTAGAGGGCCTTGTCCCAGCCGAAAAAGAATCCGGCGACGGATAGAATAATGACATTGAAGCCCAGAACCATATTCCAGGTTTCCACACCCCGCTTCTGAGACAGGTAGATGGCGATAAAATCCGTGCCGCCGCTGGTTGCGTCGAAATAAAGGCACAGGCTTACCGCCGCACCGCTGAGAATACCGCCGAAAACAGCGATCAGCAGGGGGTCATAGGTAATCACATAGGCGGGGATCAGGTCTGTCAGAAAGCTGCTGACTACAATCACCAGCAGGGACAGCAGGGTGAACTTCTTCCCGACAAAACGGAAGCCGACATACACCGGGAAGGCGTTCAGCAGAAGACTGATGGGCGAGTAGGGAAGCTGAAGTCCCCAGTACTTATCCGCCAGCCGCTGAATCAGCACGGTGAGGCCGGTTACACCGCCGGGGTAAAGATCACCGGCGTGGACAAAAGTCTTCATGTTAAGGGCCATGAGCGCTGCGGCCAGAAGCACCCCGGCGACCCGTTTGCCATCCGTTTTCCAGTTCCAGTTCATACTGTGATCCCTGACTTTCCGTACCGTAGTGGAGCGTCCTGAGGGGAAAAGCCCCCGGAGCCCGGCAAGGATAACACAGAACCCGCAGAGACGCAAGAGCAATTATGGACGGGAGACTGAAAAATCCGACTTTTCCAAAGAATCATCTTGTATGGCCGCTTAGATTTTGGTACAATGGGGGCGATCCGGAGCCTCCGGACAGAGCGCTCCGGCGGACCTGTCATAAATCTGTCCCATCAATAAAGGAGGACACGACCGATGCGAAAATTTTTAAAAGTCTGCCATATCATTTCCCGTGTGCTCGTTTTTCTGTGTGTGGCGGCGGCAATAGCGCTGCTGTTCTTCCGGCCGGAGGGCCTTGGCTTCGGGCCGGTTCCGCCCACAGCGGACGGCAGTTTCTGGAGGGTGTTTGCCACAACCCTGGGCTTTGCGGCGGTGATGTTCGCTGCCTCGGACTGGGCCTACCGGCTGCTGGAGGACAATGACTTTCTGCAGCAGCTCTCTGCCTCCATCCTGAAGCCGGCCTTTGCAAGGAATGACCTGAGCGACCGGCGTTTCCACAAAACGGCTTCCGATGAGCTGGATTTTATCGCCAGCCTCAGAACGGTTTCGGATGAGAGGGAACGCACGCTCCTGGAGCTGGCCTGGGAGAAAAAGAACAACAAACATCTTCAGAAAAAGACGGTGGGGCACGGCATCATCAGTCTGGTATTCTTTGTGCTGGCGCTGCTGTTTCTGGTGTACCCGATTGCGTTCTACTTTGTTCGAGGGCAGGTGCTCTCGCTTCCCGGCGCCGACCTGCAGGCCTACTTTGCCGTTGCCGCGGTGGTGCTGACCTTTATCATTATCTTTGATTATACCGGATATCAGAAGGCGCAGCGCCGGCTGAACACGGTCCTCTCTATCCGGGAACGCTGTGATGAGTTTTATGAAAGTGAACGCGCCGGCGGGTCTGCCCGCCCGAAACCGCTGGCGGCGCTGGCGGAGGCCGTGACTTCCCCGGCGGCCGCGGAAGCGGCCCCGGCTCAGACGGTGCCGGAACCGGCTGTGCCGGAGGCGGAGGCCCAGGCAGAACCGGAAGAAAAAGCGGAACCGGAGATGA
>CAMONN010000004.1 GCA_946620645.1 uncultured Clostridia bacterium | reverse complement strand
CATGACCACAGTCACGGACACACCCACACCCATACCCAGACTAAGGCGGTGGTGAACCGGCTGGCCCGGGCCATCGGCCATCTGGAGTCGGTGAAGACAATGGTGGAAAACGGCCGTGACTGCACCGAGGTTCTGGTGCAGCTGGCGGCGGTGCGCAGCGCCCTCAGCAGCACTGCAAAGGTCATCCTGAAGGACCATATGGAGCACTGCATTCAGGAGGACAGCGTGGACGCCGAGGAACAGCTCCGGGCCCTGAATGAGGCGATTGACAAATTCCTGTGAGATCGTCTCCCGCAGCCCTGTGCGCGGCGGCAGAAGCCTGTCCCTGCGTCTTCCTGCAAATTACGGAACAACAGAAAAACGCGGCTCCGGATTTCTCCGGAGCCGCGCCTGCTTGTGCCGTGCCGGCCCATAGGTAACCTGCACAATTGAGCAGGTGGGTTGCCTAAGTTCTGGTTCGCTGCTTCCAACGTCCGGTGTAAACCGGGAGGCCTGCAATCCGCAGATTCAAATCGGCATCCCTTATAAGAGATGTGGGTTTCATGGGCCGTCAGGTCCGACAGGACTTACACGAACACAGCAGAAAAACGGATTACTCATCCGCTCCCGCGTCTTCTTCCTCATCGTCGTACAGAAGGACCATAAAGCGCTCGTACACATCCTGGAGCTCGTCTTCATCATCGATGGATTCGAAGACTTCATCTCCGTTTTCATCCTCTACCACCCTCAGCAGAATGAAGCCGTAGTCCGGGTCATCCTCCGGGAGATTCGCAGGGAGAAAGGACATGTAGGTTTTGCCGTTATAGTCCATGGACTCGATTACTTCCAGCTCAAATTCCTGACCGTCATCATCGACAATGGTAATAAAATCGCTTCCAAATTCGCTGCTCATTTCACAATCCTCCTGAAATCGGCTGTCTTCATTGTATCGCATCGGAAGGTAGAAATCAACAGGGAAGTGCCGGGGACGGAGAAAAAACCGCACCCGGCGAACCGGGTGCGGGAAAAGTGCGGAATGATCAGGGATGGTCGGGCGCTGTGCCGGATACAGAGCCGGCCTGCCCGCGCATATAGTCCGAAACATTGCTCTGAACCAGGCGCGCCACATCATCCTCGCTCAGTTCTCCTGAGAAGAAGCGTTCCGCCTGCTCAAGAACCGTTTCGAATATCTCACGGTCATATCCGGCAAGCCGGGTGCAGCCTTCAACAATCTGCCGGACCTGCTCCGCCTGTTCGGCGGACATGGAATAGACATTGTGCTGTACGCCCTCTTCATCGTACCAGCTTACCCGGCTCTGCTGAAGGGGCTTGCCCGCCTCATCCAGCATCTGGTTTCCGGCGGCGTCCGTCACGTATTCCGTGGTCATCAGTTCCTGCAGACGGGCCTCAAAAACGCTGCGGTTGGTAGGGAGGGAACTGACTTCCTTCTGGCCGGCTTCGGTCAGCAGTCCGCGCAGGAACTCCCAGGCGGCATCCTTGTCACGGCAGGTGCTGCTCATGGCAAAGCCGGTATCGGGACGCAGGATACTGCCCACTCCTTCGGAAACCGGCCAGCCCACATAAGTGCAGGGAATGCCCTCCAGATAGCTGCTGTTCCAGAGCAGCGCGTCCGGAGAATAAAGGAAGGACTGGGCCAGCATCTGCTTCTGTTCCCGGAAGCGGTCTCCGGCATCCATAGCCGTGTCGGCGGCTTCCTGATTCACATCCGCCGGGAAGAGCGCCGCAAAGCGCAGAAGCTGGCGGAAGTCGTCATTTTCAAAGTCACACTCCGCCTTGCTCCAGTCAACAAAGCGGTCAAAATCCCTGCTGAGAAGAATGCTCAGCACATCGCTTCGCACAGTATAGGGATTCAGAATGCTGCTGCCCTCCGGCATCCGCTCCTGCACCGTGAAGAACTCGTCCCAGGTCCAGCCGGGGGTGTCGCCGACCAGCTCGGAAGGTCCTGCCAGGGTGTCCACCGAGAAGCCGGAAACCGCCTGGTAGAGTCCGCCGCCGCACTCCAGCGCCGCGAGAACATTGGGGAAAAAGTCATCGCGCTTCAGTTCCGGGTCGGCGTCCAGCCTGGGATACAGGTCTTCCAGCAGACCCTGAGAGGCCAGCCTCCGGTAGGGCAGGGTCCCGATCGGAATCAGGTCGGGGGCGTTTCCGTTGAGAATGTCGTCCAGCAGTGCGTCCTGCCCCCCCGTGGGGTTTTCATCCGTATTCAGGAGGCTGTAGTCCCGGAAAGCGATGCGGACATCGTCGCGGTTCCGGTTGAAGTGGAGAATGCGGTTAACAAGGCTGTAGTCCGGATAGAAATCCAGCTGCGCCAGGGTGAGTACCGTTTTCTTCGGCACGGCGTCCTCCGGGATCGGACGGATCGTAAAGAGCTGGGTCACTTCGCGGCCGTCCTCATAGTCTGATACCAGCCCCCTGACGGTGCCGTCCCCGTCGACGGAAACCGCTGTCGCGTCCAGGATCTGCCCGTTGATGTCACAGTCCAGCCAGTTCAGGATCGGCACCGGGTCCTCACCGAGCCGGAGACCGAACAGGGAAATGCCGCCGGAGAAGAACAGGTCATATTCGCCGTTGCCGGGAATCGGCGCCCAGACCGAGTCGGGGATGCTCTGCCCTTCGGCAAGACTGTGGGCGGCGATATCTACCGTGCGCAGTACGGCGCTGCCGTTCTGGTACCCTGTGGCGCCGATGCTGCCGTCCGCCAGCGTGACAAGGCCTGTGAGATTGTCTCCGGCGTCAACGGTCCAGAGAACGGTACCGTCTTTCCCGATGCACAGAAGCGTCCGGTCCATGGTGGTCAGGATACTTCCGTCCGGCCCCGGGGCGACGGCAGAGGTATTCACAAAGGCGTTGCCGGGTTCCAGCGCGACAGTGGCCCGGCTGATTTCCGCACCGGTGGTGTCAAGGATCAGGTAATCCAGATGGCTCTCCCGGTGAAAATAGCTGTCCTCGTAGTAGGCGTCATTGCCGTAAACGGCGTCCGGACCGACATACCAGCCGGCCTCATACTGTTCCAGGACCGCAAGATTTCCCTCGCTGTTCAGAACCGGATGGCCGAGGGTGCGGTAGGAGTAGAAGTCCCTGTAGCCGTAGGGGTTGGCCTCCGGCAGACCGGGGACGTAATTGGGAAGGGGGGTTACGGTGCCGTCGTTTCCGACAAAGCAGATGACGGTTCCGTACAGGTTGTCCTGCCCTTCATACTCGGGGACCTGCCCCTCGGGAAGCTCGCGTTTCCCGAGAATCATCTGCGCCGTGGCGTAAAACCCGTCTTCCGTGTACATCACCGGGCGCAGACTCCAGAGGCTGTCGGACTGGAGTGTGAGAAAGTCTGCATCCCAGGGCGGGGCGGAAAGCTCCGGATAGATGGTCTTGGAAACCGGGGCTGCCGGTTCATCGGCGCCTTTTCCGCAGGCGGCAAGGCTGAAAATCATGACAAAGCACAGTATCAGGGACAGAAAACGAAAAACAGACCTGTTCATTCTGATCTCCTTCTGGTACAATAGATACGCGGCAGTATGGGACGGCGGGACTTGCTGTGACCGATATTTTAGCACATGCCCAAAACCCGTGTCTATAAAGATTTCTTAAAGTTCCCTTTGAACGTGGAAAAGCCTTCGAAGCCTGTGGTATACTGTATGCTGCGGCGGCACTGCCGGGGTCCTGTGAACGGAACGGCCCAAACGGTGAAATGAGAACAGTGGCAGCGGGGGAGGCCTTCCCCGCTGCGCGGAGGAATAAAGATGAACGAAAAGAGTAGCATTCTGATTGTGGACGATGATCCGGATATTCGCAATGTCCTGAATCTGCTGCTTCGCAGAGACTATATTACGGCGGAGGCCGCGGACGGCGCGGCAGCTGTGGAGTATATGCGGCAAAACCCGGAGACGGACCTGGTGATTCTGGATGTTATGATGCCGGGGATGGACGGGATTGAGACCTGTGAGAAAATCCGGGAGCATTCGAATGTCCCGATCCTTTTCCTGACCGCGAAAAGCGCCGAAGAGGACCGGATCACGGCATACAGGAGCGGCGGTGACGATTTCCTGTCCAAGCCCTTTTCCCAGCCGGAGCTGCTGGCGAAAATCAGCTCACTGCTGCGGCGCTACCGGGAGTATCGCGGAAAGCCTGCTTCCTCTGTCTGGACCTCCGGCAGCCTGGAGGTGGACCTGAACACCCGCATGGTGCGCAATGCCGGCGAGACCGTGCCTCTGACGGATACGGAATACTCCATTCTGGAGTGCCTGGTGAAGAACAGGGGCCGTACGGTCACTACTCAGGAGCTCTATGAGAGCGTCTGGAACGAAAAGTTTCTGCCGGGCTCCGGAAATACCATTATGGTCCATGTTCTGAACCTGCGCAGGAAGATTGAAGAGGCGCCGTCCTCTCCGAAGATTGTCCGCACGGTCTGGGGCAGGGGGTATCAGGTTGACTGAGAAGTCCGAAGGATCCGCAGCTGCCCGGGAGCATCGTCCTTCGGGACCCGGCAGCCTGAGCGCGAAACTCCTGCTGGCGGCGCTGGTGAGCCTCATGTGCGCTCTGGCAGCCTATGCGGCGGTTTATTTTGCCGGAAGCGCCCTGGTCAGCCGATATTATATGAGCGCCGATGCCGTGGCGGCCCGGAAGGCTGCAATCTATACGGAGCTGAATCGCTTTGTCACGGACGGCGGAATCGCGGGCAATGATGCCGACGCCCTTCAGCGGTTCAACTCTGAACGGGAGTATGTGTCGGTGACGGTTTACTCCTCCGAGGAGCTGGAGCTTCCGGCGGGCCGGCAGATGCCGATTCAGAGCGCCTCGCTCCAGAGCGCCGAGATCCGGCTGGACTCCGGCCGCGGCAGCGCCCCTCCGGCGGCGGAGGCCGCCTCGGACGAAAGTCCGGAGACTGAAATGGTTCAGTCCCAGGGCGGCGGCTATCTCGGCGGAGGAATGCGCAGCTATGCGCTGCTGCGCCGCAGCGAGAGCAGCGGGAAGCTCTATCCGATGCGCTTTTCAGACGGCATGTATTATGTGGCCATTACGGACAACTCCCGGACGCGGGAGGATACGATGAACCGGATCATGGCCCTTGTCGCTGCGGTGGTTGTTCTGGTCAGTGTGCTGTTCTGGTACACCAACCGCCTGACATGGCGGGTAATCCGCCTGTCACAGGAGACTGCAACAGTCGGTGCCGGAGATCTGAACGGAGAGATTACGGTCGACGGCCGGGACGAGATCGCAAGGCTCGCTGCGGATATTGACGGAATGCGGGACGCGGTGATCGAGCGGATGAGCAACGAAAAGCGCGCCTGGGAGGCCAACAGTGAGCTCATCACCGCTATGAGCCATGATATCCGTACGCCCATGACCTCGCTCATCGGGTACCTGGGACTGCTGAACAACACCGACTCTCTTTCGGAAGAGGAGCGCACGCGTTACCTGAAGGCCGCCTACGGGAAATCCCTCGCGCTGAAGGATCTCACCGATGAGCTCTTCAAGTATTTTCTGGTCTTCGGCCGGTCCGAGCTGGAGCTCAACAAAGAGGTCTTTGATGCCCATATGCTTCTGATGCAGCTTCTGGGAGAAGCGGAGTTCGACCTCCGGGATGCGGGATTCCATGTTCAGAACATGGACCGCCTGGAGGACGGCGTTCAGCTGGAAACCGACGCCGCCATGCTCAAGCGTGTCCTGGATAATCTGGTATCCAATATCAAGAAGTATGCTTCGCAGGATCTGCCGGTGGTCTTCCTGACGGAAAAGAAGGAAAACTCCGTGAATGTTACGGTGTCCAACGGAATCCGGAAACAGGGCAGCAGGACGGAGAGCACCAGGATCGGGCTGCGCACCTGCGAGAAAATCCTGGCGGCCCTGGGCGGGAGCTTTGTGACTCACCGGGATGATCAGCATTTCGCAGCGGATTTTTCACTCCCTCTGTAGAGAGCCTGCAACATAAAAAAGACAGCCGCACCGATGGCCGAGGCCGCCGGTGCGGTTGTCTTTTTTCAGTGGGCGGAGCTTCCCGCTACCATCCGAAGACCCAGAGGTGCGTAACCCCGAAGGCTTCCCGGATAAAATAGTTCAGCATGACCATGGGGTAACCCCACGGGGCCGCCACGCCGACGGCCTCCACGCCCTGCAGCCGGGCCATGGACTTCGCCCGGAACAGGTGATAGGCGCTGGAGACGATGGCGACATTGCCGTCGGGGTCATCTCCGCGGCTGCGGATCAGATCGAAGGAGAAGGCCAGGTTTTCCTGGGTGGAGGTGGCCTTCGGCTCCATCATGATGCGTTCCTCCGCAATGCCGTGGTCCAGAAGCCACTTGCGCATGGCCTGGGCCTCGGTAATGCTCTCACCCTTTCCCATGCCGCCGGAGACAATGGCGGTGCTGTTGGGGTAGCGCTCCAGATAGTCCAGGGCACCCTCAAGACGGCGGACCAGGGTGAGAGAGGGCCGGTCGCCGTAGACGGCGGCGCCCAGAACGATGAGATAGGGGCGTTCGGGATCTTTATCGGTGCGGGCGTTTCGGATAATGGGGATCTCCACAATGCAGAAGTAGATAACGCCGATGCAGGTGAGAACCAGGAGCACCTTCCACAGGACCGCCGGGAGGAACCGGTGCGCCAGAAGCAGAAACACCACAAACAGGCACAGGTAGCCCCAGTAGACATAGCCCCGCAGGGCGAAACGGAAGAAAAAGCCAAGGCTTGTCAGCAGGAGGCAGAGGCCCCAGAAGGGACCGCTCTTCAGGCGCTGGTTCTTCTTCGGAGGGCACGTCGAAGGCGCTTCCGGCGTGTTATTCATTTCTTCAGGATTTTGCTGTGTCATCGCTCAGCACCTCCCAGCGTTCATACAGTTCCATCAGAGCCGTGTCCAGCTCTTCCTTTTGGGCCTCCAGCTCCATCAGCTTCTGATAGTCGGCGGCGTAACGCTCGCACTCCTCTTCCAGAGAGGCCAGCTGCGCCTCGATGCGGTTGATTTCCTTTTCAAGGCGCTGAAGCTGCCTGGATACATTGGGTTTTTTCACGGGTCCGGCGGAGGCGGCCTTTTCCTGGCGGCCGGCCCTGTCCGCGGCCTTCTGCTTCTCGGCGGCCTTGCGTTCGGCCTCCTGAAGGGCGGCCTGCCGGGCGCGCCAGGCGCTGTACGCGGCGTAGCCGCCCCGGAAGTCGGTGAGGGTGCCGTTTTCGAAGGCCCAGATGCGGGTGGCGAACTTCTCGATGAAGTACCGGTCGTGGGAGACAAAGAGGAGGGTCTCGCCGTAGTCTGAGAGGGCGTCCTCCATCCATTCCCGGCTGATGATGTCCAGGTGGTTGGTAGGCTCGTCCAGAATCAGAAGGTTGATGTCCCCGCCCATCAGCATGCAGAGCTTCAGACGGCTGCGCTCGCCGCCGGAGAGGGCGGAGACGGGCTTGAAGACATCCTCGCCCCGGAAGCCGAAGGCGGCCAGGCGGTCCCGGGCCTCCTGGGGGGTGCAGCGGCACTCCCAGAGCATGCTGTCGTAGGCGGTGCGGCTGTCGTCCTGGAAGCGGACAATCTGGGGCAGGCAGGCGCTGCGCACCGAGGGTCCCTGATACAGCCAGCCGGCGTCGGGGGCCTCGTCGCCGGTGATGATGCGGATGAGGGTGGTTTTGCCGCTGCCGTTGTCGCCGATGACGGCGATGCGCTCTTTCCCCTCCACCAGGAAGGAGAGATCCGAGAAGAGGGTGCGCCCGTCATAGCCCTTGGTCAGGCCCTGGGCCGCCAGCACCTCATCCCCGGAGAAGTCCCGTTCCCGGAAACGGACCGAGAGCTTCTTCTGGGTCTGGGGCTTCTCGCTGCGGGAGAGCTTCTCAATGCGCTTTTCCATGGCGAAAGCGCGCTTGTGGAGCTTGTCGTTGCCCATAAAGGCCCAGAGGTGCATCTGCTCGGCGGCGCGGGTCAGCTGCTCGATCTTCGCCTGGTCTTTTTCATACTGTTTCTGCTTCTCCTCGAAGCGGCGCTGCCGTTCCTGAAGGAAGAAGGAATAGTTGCCGTTATAGAGCTCGGCCCTTCCGCCGGTCAGGTCGATGCAGCGCTGCACCGCCACATCCAGAAAATACCGGTCATGGCTGATGGTGAGGACGGTGCCCCGGAAGTGCTGCAGATAGTTCTCCAGCCACTCCACGGCGTGGAGATCCAGGTGGTTGGTGGGCTCGTCCAGGAGGAGGATTTCAGTATCCTCCAGAATCAGGCGGGCGAGGTTCAGGCGGGTCTTCTCCCCGCCGGAGAGGCTCTCAAAGGCCTGGGCGCGCATGGCGGCGCCGATGCGGAGGCCGTTGGCCACGCGGTTCACGGCGACGTCGGTCTCGTAGCCGCCGAGGCGTTCAAAATCCGCCGCGAGGCGGTCGTACTCCGCGAGGATGGCGGGGGAGCTGTTCTGCTCCATCTGGGTTTCCAGCTCGTTCATGCGGGCGCGGATCCGGTCCACATGGCGGAAGGCGTTCTGCAGCACATCCTCGGCGGTCCAGCCGGCGGGATAAACCGGAAACTGGGAAATAAGGCCCACGCGCTTGCCGGGGGCAATGACAACCTGCCCCTCGTCCGGGGTCAGGTCCCCGGTGAGGATGCGGAACAGCGTTGTTTTTCCGCAGCCGTTGGGCCCGAGAATACCCACATGCTCCCCGGTGTCCACCTGAAAGCTGACGCCGTCCAGTACATTGGTGCCGACCTCAAAGGACTTCACGAGGCCGGTGACGTGAATGTCGATCATCTTTGTTCCTCCGGTCCGGGGCGCTCAGGAGTAGTCCAGCTCGGTACCGCGGCGCACGGCTGCCTGCAGAACCGTGTTGGCGATGGGGACCGCCACCGAGAGTCCGCCGCCGCCGCCCTCGACGAAGACGATGAAGGCGTAGGGGTGCTCCTCATCCTGGAGAAAGCCGGTAAACCAGGCGTGGTCCGTACCGTCGCCGACCTCCGCGGTGCCGGTCTTGCCGCAGACGGAGAGGCCGGGGAAGCGGTTGTCGCCGTAGACGGTGACGACGTTGTTGCGCATCAGCTGCTGCATGGTCTTGGCGGTTTCCGGGTTCACCAGTATGGATTTTTCGGTGGGCTGGCCGTCATTAATGAGCTTCGGCTCGGCCAGGAGGCCGTCATTGGCGATGGCCGACACAAAGCGCAGCATGGAGTAGGGGCAGATGAGGTCCGTGGACTGGCCGATGCCGGACCAGCCCGTCTCAGGATCGCCGACAAATTCGATGGGGTAGCTGCCGGCGGCGGTGGGGATGCCGTCAAGATTGTGGGAGTCGAGGAAGCCGTAGGCCCGGACATGGTTTACCATTTCCGTCTGGCCGACAGAGATGGCAATTTTTGCGAAGGCGATGTTGCAGGAGTTGGCCAGGGCCCCGGCAAAATCATTGGTGTAGTGCTCAAAGGGGCAGTGGAAGAGAACGCCGCCAATTTCCTCCTCGCCCTCGCAGAAGAAGCTGCGCTGCCAGATGGTGGGGACGCACTCGATGGCGGCGGCGGCGGTAATGAGCTTGAAGATGGAGCCGGGGACGAAAGAGGCCGAGAGCAGGCGGTTAATGTACACGCCCTCCGGCGCGACAGGGTCATTGTCGGTGGGGTCCACCGCCGGGGAGGAGACCATGCAGATCAGCTCTCCCGTCCGGTAGTTCACGACGCCGACGGCGCCCTTGCGCTCGGCCAGGGCGGCATAGGCTTTTTTATTCAGCTCGGAATCCACGTTCAGCTGCAGGGAGACGGTTTTGGTCTGTGTCATGCCGGTGATAGGACTGTAGCTGTGCAGCTGCCGGGAGAAGCCCGTGAGGATCCCGGTGCCGGTACGGTCCCAGAAGTCGCCGGTGACGTGGTAGTTGGCGATGCGGGTGCTTCGGTCCTCGTTGAAGCGGTTGTCGTTGGCGGTAAAGGCCGCGAGGAGGACGCCGTTGCGGTCGGTGACGTAGCCCTCGGAGAGGGAGTTCAGACGGGAGAAGTAGCTGGCCCACCGGTCCCCGTCCCGGAGGTAACGCTGGACATAAGTGAAGAGGCCCAGAACGATAAACAGGGCGATCAGGAGGACCGAGTAGGCCCGGCGATTCAGTTTCTTCATTGGGCAGAACCTCCTTTGCCCCGCTTTTCAGCCCGCTCCCGGGAGCGGCGCTCCTTCTGCGCCTGGCGGGCGCTTTCTTTTGCCTCCCGCCGGGCCTCCAGGTCACTGACGGAGCTGATGGTTTCACCCGGGCGCACGGCGAAGCTGGCCTCGCGGCGGGTGTCGGCACTCTTGAGGAAGGCCATCATCATCCAGCAGGAGAGCAGCGATGAACCGCCTCGGGAGACAAAGGGGAAGGTAACGCCCGTGAAGGGGAGAATATCCATGGAGCCGAACACGTTCAGCGCCATCTGCACCAGGAGAATGCTCATGGCGGCGCAGGATGCGATGCCGTAGTAGGCGCTGCGGCCCGTCCGGGCGCTGCGCACGGCGAAGAAGGCCAGAAGAATCACCGCGGCCACCGTGCAGAGGGCGATGAGCAGGCCAAGCTCCTCGCAGATCATGCCGAAGACCAGGTCGGTGTTGGCGGCAAAAATGCTGTGGAGCCAGCCGTTGCCGGCGCCCTTCCCGAAGAGACCGCCCGCGGCGGCGGCGCTCATGGCCCGGGTCTGCTGGAAGCCGGTGTCATAAATGTCCTCCCATACGTGGCCCCAGGAGGCGAAACGCTGGGCGATGTAGGGCCGGGCGCTGACGGCCAGGAAGCCCGCTAGAACCGCGCCGGTGACGGCCAGCATGACGGTGGCCACCGAGCCGGAGCGCATGAAGGAAATCACCAGGAAGCAGACAAAGAAGACCAGGGCGGTACCGAAGTCGCCGATGAGGGCCAGGGCCATGACGCAGATGGCCGAAAAGGCGATGAAGACATAAAGGTTCCGCTGGCGGAAGAGGCGGTCCAGGGTGGCGGCGCCCACATAAACATAGGCGACCTTCACCAGCTCTGAAGGCTGGAAGGAGAAGCCCCAGAATTCCAGCCAGTTCCGGGCGCCGAGGACCACGTCGCTGGCCACCACGTTGATGCCCAGCAGCAGGAGCGCACCCAGGGCCACGGGGATGCGGGCCCGGGCCGTGCGGTGCAGGGACCGCTGCCACCAGCCGCAGAGGAGGAAGAGCACCAGCCCCGCCAGGGTGAGAAGAATCTGCTTGTACATGTCCTCCGGCGTGGAGGAGGCGGCCACCGACATGCCCAAGGAGCTGAGGTAAAAGGCGAGGGTTTCAATCTCAAAGCCGGAGCGGTTGATGATGCGCATGGCGTTGAAGCAGCTCCACTCCATGACAATGAGGCTGCAGAAGCCCAGGGCGATGTCCGGAAGATAAGCGGTGTCGGCAAAGAAGGAATGCTGCAGCAGCAGAAACAGCTGGAAGGCGGTGAGCATCAGCAGCGTCAGGGCGGGGGAATAACGCCGCCCGACGCCGGAGCGTTTGGACTCCAGCTTTTCGCGGCGCTGCATGCTCAGGTCGGAAAACTTCAGGCAGATGCCGTTGAGGTTCAGGGTGTCGCCGTCGGTGACCTCCACCCCGTCGTCGTCCACAAAGAGGCTGTTGACCCAGACGCCGCCGCGGCCCAGAACGTCGAAGACGCGCCACTCGCCTTTTTCACTGCGGCGGAGAATGGCGTGGGTGCGGGCCACCTCACGCAGGGGGATGCAGACGTCGGCGTCGGGAGCGCGGCCGATAATGACTTCCCAGTGCTGAACGGGGAAACGCTCCTTCCCGTAGCGGAGATAGGCCCAGGTTTCGGGGTCGTACCGTTCGCGCAGCATGGACCGCAGGCAGCGCAGCAGAATCGCCACCGAAAGCAGCAGGAGAATGCCCTTGCTGGCGGTCAGCGTATATGAAAAAAACTCACCCTGCACGAAGGCACCTCCTCTCTGGCGGAATGTGCGGGAACACAGCCCCTTATTATACCAAAAAAACCTGCGCTTGACAACTGAGTCCGGGGCGGACAGGGAACGGGAGCGCCGGACCTTCTGCGGTCCGGCGCTCCCGGCAGTGGAATCGGGACAAAACTCAGGAAATCAGGAGGTAGATGCTGCCCTCAACCGAGGTGACGGTGAAGGCCTCCAGACGGATGATGTAGGTGCTGCTGAGAAGTCCCGCGGGGTAGCTGAGGGTGCGCCCGCCCTGGGCCCAGAAGGTGAGGGTCTGGCTGACGGGCTCATGGGTCTCGGAGACGGGGGTTCCGGTCCAGGTGAGATTCCGGAAGTTCACGTCAAACTCCCCGTTCTGGGAGACCTCGTCGGCGGTGAAGCTGACCTTCAGGGTATCCTTGTGATCCGGGTCGTTGGCGGCGACGTAGCCCTCCCGGAGGGAGAAGCCGTAGCTCAGCTCGCAGGCGTTGATGACGCCGTCCTCGTCGGTCTGATACTTGGGATACTCCTTATAGTCAAAATAATCGTAGAAGTTCGTGCCGTTGATTTTGATTTCAACAATTCGGGCGCCGGAGGCGGTGGGGATGCCCTCCTCTTCCGGTGAGGCGTTTTTCTTTTTCCCGCAGGCGGTGAGACCGGGGACAGAGAAGAGGAGAAGCAGGCAGAGGAGCAGGGCATGGAAGTTTTGTTTATTCATGGGACGGTCCGTTTCTGCCTCAGCGCTCCTCACGGAAGTAGGCGAGGCCCAGGGAGGCGGGGGGCTGGTCTTCACGCTTGTTGCGCATGCTGGTGATGACCAGGACGATAATGGTGACCACGTAGGGGGCCATCTTGTAGAGTTCCTTCACGGCCAGGTTCATGCCGGAGGGGATGTACATGTGGAGAATATAGAGCCCGCCGAAGAGGAAGGAGGCCAGGACCCCGACGTTCGGCCGCCAGATGGTGAAGATGACCAGCGCGATGGCAAGCCACCCTCTGTCGCCGAAGGCGTTGTTGGACCACATGCCGGAGGCGTAGTCCATAACGTAGTACAGGCCGCCGAGACCCGCGATCATGGCGCCGATGCAGGTTGCCGCGTACTTGTAGCGGGTGACGTTGATGCCGGCGGCGTCGGCGGTGTTGGGACTTTCACCCACGGCCCGCAGGTGCAGGCCGGTGCGGGTGTGATTGAGAATGTAGGAGCAGACCAGGGCGATGAGGACGGCTACATAGGCCAGAAAGCCGTAGCTGAAAAAGAGCTTGCCCACGGTGCCGAGACTCTCGGCGAAGGGGAGGTTCCGGCGGAAAATGTTGCTGGTGTTGGTGAGAATGATGGAGGGCAGCTCGCTTCCGGAGAGCTTGATGAGGGAGCCGCCGAAGAAATTGCCGAAGCCCACGCCGAAGGTGGTCAGGGCAAGGCCGGTGACGTTCTGGTTCGCCCGGAGGGTGACCGTGAGGAAGCAGTACAGCAGGCCCATGAGGAAGCTCCCCAGCAGGCAGCAGAGGACCGGGATGAGGATCGCAAGGGCGGGATTCATGTCCTGGGCGGTTTTGCCGGCTTCGTAGAAGAAGGAGCCGATGACTCCGCAGATTCCGCCCACATACATGATCCCCGGAATCCCCAGGTTCAGGTTGCCGGATTTTTCAGTCAGGGTTTCGCCGGTGCTGCCCAGCAGCAGCGGAATGCCCTGGACAACGGCGCGGGGAATAAAGGTGATAAAGTCAAACACCGGTTATTCCTCCTTTCTGCCCTTGCGGGTGAGCTTGATCTGATAGTTAATAAAGAACTCGCTGCCGATGATGAAAAACAGGATGATGCCGGTCAGGATGTCCCCGAAGGAATGGTTCAGACCGAAGTTGGTGGTGATCTCACCGGCACCGCGGCCCAGAAAGACCAGCAGGAAGCTGGTGAAGATCATCCAGACGGGATTGAATTTCGCAAGCCACGAGACCATGACCGCCGTAAAGCCGCGGCCGTCCACGATGGTGGGGGTCAGGGTGTGGTTCGTGCCGCCTACCAGCAGCAGTCCCGCCAGACCGCAGACGGCGCCGGAGAGCAGCATGGTGCGGATGATGACGCGCTCCACCTTGATGCCGACATAGCGGGCGGTGCGCTCGCTTTCGCCGACGACGGCGATTTCATAGCCGTGCTTGGAGTAGCGGAGGTACACGAACATGGCGACGCAGACGACGGCGACGATCAGAATGTTCAGAAGGTACTTCTGCCCGCCCAGAACCGGGAACCAGCCGATTTCAGTTTTGGAGTTGATGATGCCGATGGTGGCGGAACCCTTGGGGCTTTCCCAGACGACACAGTAGTAGGCCACCAGCTGGGTGGCGACATAGTTCATCATCAGGGTGAAGAGAGTCTCGTTGGTGTTCCATTTCGCCTTGAAGAAGGCGGGGATCCCGGCCCAGATTGCACCGGCAACCACGCTGGAGACCGTCATGCAGACGATGACCGCCCAGTTGGGGAGCTTGTTTGCCAGGAGAATCATGCAGGCGGCGGAGGCCAGGGCGCCGATGAGGGCCTGGCCTTCGGCACCCAGGTTCCAGCAGCGCATGCGGAAAGCAGGGGTCACGGCCAGGGAGACGCAGAGAAGCATGGCGATGTTCTGCAGCAGCACCCAGAACTTGCGGCTGGTGCCGAAGGAGCCCTTCCAGATGGCGGCGTAAACGCTCAGGGGATTCAGCTTCGTCACAAGGCTTGTAATAATACCGCAGAGGATCAGTGCCAGGATCAGCGCGGCCCCGCGGATGGCCCAGGCCTGATACCAGGGCAGCGCGCCGCGTTTCGCGACATGAAAGAGAGGGGCGCGGTCGTTCTTATTCATCGTCTTTCCCTCCCAGTTTGGTCATCATCATGCCGACTTCCCGCTTCTGGGCGCCGCGGCCGGGCACAATGCCGCTGACCTTTCCGCCGCAGAGCACCAGAATGCGGTCCGCCAGCTCCAGCAGGACGTCCAGGTCCTCGCCGACGTAAATGACGGCGACACCTTGCTCCTTCTGCTTGTTAATGAGGTCGTAGATGGTGTAGGAGGAGTTGATGTCCAGGCCCCGGACGGCGTAGGCCGTGAGGAGCACGGTGGGGGCGGAGGAGATTTCACGCCCGACCAGCACCTTCTGCACGTTGCCGCCGGAGAGGCGGCGCACCGGCGTCGAAATGCCGGGGGTGCTGACGTCCAGCTCCTGCACCACCGTCTCCGCCAGCTTTTTGGGGGAGCGGCGGTCGGTAAACAGCGAGTGCCCGCGCCGGAAGGAGCGGAGCATCATGTTGTCCGAGAGGTCCATGTTGGCGACGAGACCCATGCCCAGGCGGTCTTCCGGCACGAAGGAGAGGGAGACACCCATCTCGGCGATGGAGAGGGGATTCTTGCCGATGAGCTCTTCCCGGGTGCCGTCGTCCTCAATGTAGCAGATGCTGCCGGCCTCCACAGGCTGGAGCCCGGCGATGGCTTCCAGAAGCTCCTTCTGGCCGCAGCCGGAAATACCGGCGATGCCGAGAATCTCGCCGGAGTTCGCGGTAAAGGAAACGTCATCCAGCTTCAGGATGCCGTCAATGCTGCGGACGGTGAGGCCCTTGACCTCGATGCGGGGCTTAGGGTTCACAGGCTCCGGCCGGTTGATATTGAGGGTTACGGCGTGGCCCACCATCATGTTGGTCATTTCCTGGGCGTTGGTGGACTTCGTTGGCATGTCGCCGATGAACTGACCGTGGCGGAGAATGGCGACCCGGTCGGAGAGGGCCTCCACCTCGTGCATCTTGTGGGTGATGATGACAATGGCCTTGCCGTCATCCCGCATGTTCCGCAGGACGGCGAAAAGCTTGTCGGTCTCCTGGGGCGTGAGGACGGCGGTGGGCTCATCCAGGATCAGGATGTCTGCGCCGCGGAACAGGACCTTGACAATTTCAACGGTCTGCTTCTGGGAGACGGACATGTCGTAGATCTTCTGGTTGGGATCCACCTCAAAGCCGTAGGCGTCGCAGATCCGGCGAATCTTCTCGGAGGCGGCCTTGAGGTCCAGCTTCCCCTCCAGACCGAGAACAATGTTTTCGGCGGCGGTCAGGACGTCCACCAGCTTGAAGTGCTGGTGAATCATGCCGATGCCCAGGTCAAAGGCGTCCTTGGGGGAGCGGATGACCACGTCCTTCCCGTCGATGGAGATGGTGCCTTCATCCGGGAAGTAGATCCCGGAGAGCATGTTCATAAGGGTGGTTTTGCCGCTGCCGTTTTCCCCCAGCAGGGCGAGAATTTCTCCGCGGTAGATGTCCAGCCAGACCTTGTCGTTGGCCAGAACAGGGCCGAAGCGCTTGGTGATATCCCGCATTTGAACCGCGGCGATCTTATTGTCCAAGGGCGTCACACTCCTTTAAAACGGATGAGATATTATAACAGATGTATCAGACGAAGGCAAGAATGCCGCAAAGGGCAACGCGGCGGCTTTCGTCACTGCGCTGCCCTTTGCAGCAGTCACCGGGCACCCCCGCAGCGGCGGGAGTGCCCGGAAGGATTCATTATGCGTCGAGGTTGGTGATACCGTCGATGTCGATATCAAAGTAAGGAGCGGAGCGGAACTCGGACTCGTGGAAGAAACCGTCGGCAATGACGTTGGTCTCGGGGACAAAGTCGCCCATGTCGTCAACATCGGCCTGGTACTCGGTGAGGGTCTGGCCGTCAACCGTCCAGGTGGCGGTGTCGAAGACCTTCAGGGAGCCGTCTTCCAGCATGGCCTGAACTTCGGCAAGCTTCTCAGCGGTGCCGGCAGCGGCGGCCTGCTCGTTGATCTCGGTCAGCTTGACGGAGCCGGTGGCAATGGTGCCGGTCCAGTCAGCGGGGATGGCCTCACCGTTCATGGTGCAGGTCATGGCGTACTCCATGTAGGGAGCCCAGTCAATACGGGAAGCAACGATGAAGGTGTTGGGGCAGTCAACCGCGGCGGAACCGTTGTAGAACACGAAGGGGATGTTGTTGGCTTCGCACTCGGTGGGGGCGCCCATGGAGTCGGCATGCTCGGAAATCAGAACGCAGCCGTTGTTGATGAGCTTGATGGCGCCTTCCTTCTCCAGGGTAGGATCATACCAGGAGTTGGTGAAGGTCACGTCCATCGTGGCGCTGGGGCAGACATAGCGGACACCCAGGAAGAAGGAGGTGTAGCCGGACTTCACTTCGGCATAGGGGAAAGCGCCGACGTAACCGACCTTGGCCTGGTCTTCGGTGATGGTGCCGGCTTCGATCATCTCGTTGAGCTTCAGACCGGCAGCGACACCGCCGAGGAAGCGGCCTTCATAGATGGAGGCGAAACCGTTATGGTAGTTGTCGAGACCGGCGGTGTGGGCCTGGGTGCCGGTGGCATGGCAGAACTGAACCTCAGGGAATTCCTTGGCAGCCTGGATCATGTAGGACTCATGACCGAAGGAGTCGGCAAAGATGAAGTTGCAGCCTTCGTCAACGAGCTCGGCGGCAGCGTCATAGCACTCCTGGCCTTCGGGGATGTTGGTCTTGACGATGTAGCCGGTGCCCTCTTCGAGACCGAGCTTCGCGCAGGCTTCCTTCGCCGCGTTCATGAAGTTCAGGTCATAGGTGGAGGTTTCATCGTGCAGGAAGATGAAGCCGGCCTTCAGCGCGGGAGCGGCGGCCTCTTCGGCAGGGGCGGCCTCTTCAGCAGGGGCGGCCTCCTCAGCAGGGGCGGCTTCCGCTGCGGGAGCAGCTTCAGCGGCAGGAGCGGCGCTGGGTGCGGGAGCGGCGGACTGACCGCAGGCGGCCAGAGCGAGGACCATGACCAGTGCAAGAAGCAGAGCAAAAGTCTTTTTCATGTTTTTCTCCTCTTAGAATTTTTATTTGGGGGCACCGCAACGGATGCGGGCCCCCGGCTATCTGTAGAGACCACAGCCTCCGAGATACAGGGGAAGGGTGACGCCCGGCGGAGAGCCGGCGTGAAATGACGGAAAACAAAACACCGCGGAACAGAATCATGTCGTCCCCGGTGGAAAGAAGAATAACACCGGAAGCACAGATCATCCGATGAGAATCGGGACACTGGCGCTTCCTGAATCATTCGATAGTCCGGTCATTTACGGCGTCCGGGTAGAGACTTCAAATCCATATCATTTGTTTATATCGAATATCTCTATGCAGTTAACAGGTTCGCAGCCCGAGGCCGCCTTCCTGAGATGGCTGTACTATATCAGTATGAAACAAAAAAGTCAAGCAGAAATATTGGCGTTTTTCACATTTTTTGCTACAAAAATTTGTATAGTTTCAACAATAAAAGCAGTTTGAAATTATGGTTGAATTTGAAGGTCAAGCTCTTTATAATGACCGTATAAAAACAGAGAGGAGCGAGTAAGGGCATGGCTGCAGAGAGAAACTGGCAGGAAGAATTTGACGGGAGAGTGGCATGGATCCGGGGCCTCGTGGAGAGCGCCGGGGTGAAGGGCATTGTGTTCGGCAATTCCGGCGGAAAGGACAGCGCCCTGGTGGGGATCCTCTGCAAGGCGGCCTGTGAAAACACCGTCGGCATCATCATGCCCTGCGCGTCCAAACGCAACTATGGCGAGGATGCCGATGACGGACGGGCACTGGCGGCGCAGTACGGCATCGAGACCCGGGTGGTGGACCTGACGGAGGTCCGGGAGCGGGAGCTTGAAGCGCTGAAGGGCGTTTCCGAGCTCAATGACGCCGCGGTTACCAACATTGCGCCCCGCCTGCGGATGACGACCCTGTATACCATCGCCGCGGCGGAGGGCCGCCTGGTGGCCGGCACGGGCAACCGCAGCGAGATTTATATGGGATACTTTACCAAGTGGGGAGACGGCGCCTCGGACTTTAACCCCGTTGCGGATCTCACGGCGACGGAGGTGTTCGCATTTCTCCGCTGGCTGAAGGCCCCGGCCCATATCGTGGAAAAAGCGCCCTCGGCTGGCCTCTATGAAGGCCAGACCGATGAGACGGAAATGGGCGTGACCTACCGGGCCATCGACACCTGGCTGCAGGAGGGAACAGCGACTGAAAAGGATCTTGCGGTGATTGAGCGCTTCCATTCCCGCAGTGAGCATAAGCGCCGGCCGATCCCGACCTACCGATAGGATGATCCGGGGCGTCTGATCGGTCCGGAACCGGTTTACGCAGACGGAATACGGATATGGAAAAGAAAAAGAAACATCAAAATCTTCGCATGATTCTGGACTTCCTGCGGGGCAGCAAGGCGCTCTTCATTTTGAGCATGCTTTTTTCGGCCCTGGCCGCTCTGGCGGACATGGTCGCTCCGCAGATTGTACGGATCACACTGGATTATATTCTGGGCAGCGCGCCGCTTGACACGCTGCCCTCTTTTGCCGTGCGGGGAATTTCCCTCGCCGGTGGCGTTGCGATACTGCGGCAGCACATCGCGTGGATTGCGCTCGCCCTGGTTTCCCTGGCTCTGGTGAAGGCGCTCTGTCAGTACGCCTACGAGGTCAGCAGGACGGCGGCTGCCGAGACTCTTGTCAAGACCATGCGGGACAGCCTTTTTTCCCACATCGAGCGCCTGCCCTACGCCTGGCATATGAAAAACCGCACCGGGGATATCATCCAGCGCTGCACCTCGGACATTGACACCCTGAAGAACTTCCTGGCCGAACAGATGACAAACCTCATCCGCATTGTGGTGCTGCTGGCGCTTTCCGTGGCCTTTATGCTGAGCATGAATACGCGCCTCACGCTCATCGCCATGCTGCCGGTTCCGGTCATTATTCTGTATTCCTTTTACTTTCACCGGAAAATCGGAGAGGCATTTCTGGACTGCGATGAAAATGAAGGCCTGCTCTCTGCCATGGCCCAGGAAAACCTGACCGGGGTGCGGGTTGTGCGGGCCTTCGGGCGGGAACGGGATGAGCGGGACGGTTTTGAGGCCCAGAACAGCTACTACACGGATCTCTGGATGAAGCTGGCGAGACCCCTGGCTACCTTCTGGAGCGTCGGGGACGTGCTGTCCGGCACCCAGATTCTTCTGACGGTTGTTTTCGGAGCGCTGTACTGCATCCGCGGGACCATGGGCCCGGGGGCGTATATCGCATTTCTTTCGTATTGCGCCATGATGACCTGGCCGGTACGTATGCTGGGCCGGATGATTTCGGAGATGAGCAAGGCGGGCGTTTCGCTGGACCGCATCCGCTACATCATGGATTCCCCTGAAGAGCGCGACACCGGAAGCGGTCTGGAACCCGACCTCACGGGCGACATTGTGTTTGATCATGTTACCTTTTCCTATGAAGGCGGCAATGAGGTGCTTCACGACCTGAGCTTTACCATTCCCGCCGGGACAACACTGGGAATCCTGGGCGGCACGGGAAGCGGGAAATCCACTCTCATGCTGCTGCTGGACAAACTCTATGAACTCCCGGAGGAACAGGGCAGGATCTCTGTCGGAGGGGTTGATCTGAGGGAGATCCGCACAGAATATCTGCGCCGGAACATCGGCATGGTGCTTCAGGAGCCCTTTCTCTTTTCCCGTACCATTGCCGAAAACATCGCCATCCAGGATGACGCACTGGGACTGGAGGGGGTCCGTGAGGCCGCCCGGGCCGCGTGCCTGGACGAGACGGTGATGGGCTTTTCAAAGGGTTACGATACCATGGTGGGTGAACGTGGCCTCTCCCTCTCCGGAGGGCAGAAGCAGCGCACTGCAATTGCACGGACACTGACCCGGGATGTGCCCATTCTGGTGTTTGACGACTCGCTTTCCGCAGTAGATACCGAGACCGATGCGAGAATCCGCAGCGCCCTGGAATCCCGCTTTGGAAAGGCCACGGTGATTCTGATTTCCCACCGGATCACCACCCTGTCCAGGGCGGACCGCATTCTGGTGCTGGACCGGGGCAGGATCCTGGAACAGGGCAGCCATGAGGAGCTGAAGCGCGCGGGAGGACTGTATCAGCAGATCTGCCAGATCCAGTCCGGCAGCGGGGAGGTGGTCGCATGAGCGGGAAGAGGCGGGACAGCCTTCGCTTTTTCGGTATCGGCCGGATCATCGGGCGCCTGGGGCAGTACCGGGTTCCGCTCATTCTGATGCTGCTGACCAGCGCCCTTGGGAGCGCGGTGGATATCGGCGTGCCGCTGTTCCAGCGCTATGCGCTCAACCGCTTTGTAGCCCTCGGCACCCTCAAGGGACTGCCGGGCTATATTCTGCTGTATGTGTCTGTAATCCTTGTAAGCGCAGTCCTCAACTATATCAGCTGCATTTACGGCATGAAGATTGAGGTCGGCGTTGACAGAGACCTGCGCAACGAGGCTTTTGCACACCTGCAGACGCTGTCCTTTTCCTACTATAATCGGAACAGCGTGGGCTACATCCACGCAAGGGTGATGAGCGACACCCAGCGCATCGGAGAACTGTGTTCCTGGACGCTTCTCAACGGCGCCTGGCAGGGCTGCTATCTGGTGGGCGCCGTTGCGGTGATGCTGCTGACAAATGCGCGTCTGGCGCTGCTGGTGATTGCTGTCCTGCCGGTTACCGCGCTGCTCTTCGGTCTGTTCCAGCGGGAATTGACCCGGGTAAACCGGGACATCCGGGAGGTAAACTCCAAAATCACCGGGAACTTTAATGAGAGTATCACCGGGGCGCGCACGATAAAGAGTCTGGTTATTGAAGACCGGATGGAGCGGGATTTTGTCGCCGATACCCGGGAAATGCGACGGAAGAGCATCCGGGCGGCCCGCCTGAGGGGACTCTTCAGCGGTACGATGCATTTCGCATCCTCCCTGGCCATTGCCCTGGTTCTTTGGAAGGGCGGCTATATTGCCGGAACAGAGATCGGAACCTTCTCCATGTTCCTGTCCTATGCCCAGGGAATGATGGAACCGGTCCGCTGGGTTGTCGATGCGGTGGGGAGCCTGGTTACCACCCAGGTGAACATTGAGCGCCTCTGCAGGCTGCTGGAGACGGAGCCGGATGTGACAGACAGCCCTGAGGTCACCGAAAAGTACGGCGACAGTTTCCATCCGAAAAAGGAAAACTGGGAGCCTCTCAAAGGTGATATCGAGTTTGAAGATGTAAGCTTCCGGTATCCAGACGGAGAGGAGACCGTGCTGGAACACTTCAGCCTGAAGATTCCCTTCGGCACCAACCTTGCCATCGTGGGTGAGACAGGAGCCGGAAAGTCCACTCTGGCCAGTCTCATCTGCCGTTTTTATGAGCCGACAGAGGGAAGAATGCTGATTGACGGCCGGGACGCCCGTGAGCGTTCGCAGCTCTGGTTGCATTCGGCCATCGGCTATGTGCTGCAGACGCCGCATCTGTTTTCCGGCACTGTGCGCCGGAACCTGCTGTACGGAAACCCCGACGCGACCGAGGAGGAGATCTGGCGTGCGCTGGAGCTGGTTTCCGCCCGGGATCTGGTGGAGGGCCTGGAAAACGGCCTCGACACTGAGGTGGGAGAGGGCGGCGACCTGCTCTCCGCGGGAGAGAAGCAGCTCATCAGCTTCGCCCGCGCCATTCTGGCCAATCCGCGGATCCTGATTCTGGATGAAGCGACCGCTTCGGTGGACACCATTACCGAACAGAAGATTCAGTCCGCCATGGAAACGGTTATCCGGGGCCGTACCTCCGTGGTAATCGCACACCGTCTTTCCACCGTCCGGAACGCTGACTGGATTCTTCGGGTGGAAGACGGCCGTATTGTTGAACAGGGAACCCATGAGCAGCTGATGGCCGCCCGGGGCGGGTACTGGAGGCTCTACACCCGGCAGTACGAGGATGAGGAAACCCTGGGCGTACTGGGCTGACCGGAACTATAAATAAAGAAACCCGACCGCATCGCCGCGGCCGGGTTAATCTTTTTCTGTGAACCTACAGCCTGATGGTCAGCACGTTCAGGCCGAGAATATTCTGATACTGGACATCCTCCGCCATTTCGTAAACCATGCGGATTCCCACGTTTTTCTCCGGGCTGGCCGAATCGAGCAGAGCCCGGCGTTCAGAGGGATCAAAGGGGACGCAGTCATCGCTGATTCGCAGCAGGATTCCCTGGTTTTTGTAAACCACGCGGATGTCCGCCGTGTGCTTTTTGCGGTCTTTTTGAAAACCGTGCTCCGCGACGTTTCCCGCCATTTCTTCCAGGGCGAGTGCGGCCAGCACGGACCGCCGTTCATCAATGCCCTTCTCCCGGCAGAAGGTCTGCACCGCACGGGAGATGGTCATAACTTCCTCCATGTTCTCCACGGTTATGTCAAGCCGGTCACATGCGGGAACGCCGAAATCGGCGGGAATCACCATCAGTTCTCCCATAGTCCGCGGGAAACGGTGATTTTTGAGTACTGCGTACAGAATGATGACCAGTGTGGTAACCACGCCGTTGAGGACGTTTGCAATGTAGACTCCGTTCATCCCGATGGCCGGCACCAGCAGCGCGGAGAAGCCGGCGACGCAGACGAGTCCGTCCAGAATGGACAGGATATGGACCAGCGCCTGCTTGTTGGAGGCCTGACCGTAGCAGATAAAGTGCATGCAGATGACGCTCAGGGGCATACAGAGGGGGAGAATGCGAAATCCCCACACGGTCATCATGTAGACTTGGGAGGCGGGATCACGGTAGAAGAGCCGTGTAAATGGAGCGGCCATCAGAATAATAAGGAGGGAAACGGCGCCCATCAGCGGAACAAAACGGTAAAACATATTCCGCATCACGTCTTCCAGTTTCCGGCGGTCTTCCTCCCCGATGCTGACACTGATGAGCATTCGGGAGACGGCAACCATTCCTGCCGGAATGGCCCAGAAGAACCGAAGGATTGAGTCGGAGGCGGCAAAGGCGGAGAGTCCTGCGCTGCCGACATAAAGGGTGATCAGGGCGTTCACGACCAGACCGCGCAGCGTCTGGTAACCGTAGGTCGCCGCACCGGAGAAACCGATCTTGATGATGCTTCCGCACTCACCCCAGGAAATCTCCCGGACACTGAAGCGCAGCGGAGTTTTCCCGGTGAGAAAGTACTGGGCCTCTACTGCGAAAAAGATCCACAGACTCATAGATGACGCCAGAGCCAGGCCGAATGCCTGCCAGTGAAGAAGCCGGACAAAGAGAAGGTTCAGCACAATGTTGGCAGCAATCAGCACCAGGGTTGCAATGGTGGTTCGGCGAATCTGGTTTTCCAGAGACAGAAAGGCGGAAAGCTGGTTCCCGAGCACCAGGGGGAAAATGCCGATGGCCTGCCCCAGCAGATACTGGTTGAAAACCGGGCGAACCGCCGCATCCCGTACCGGAAATCCGCTCCGGCCCAGAAGAGGCAGCAGGACCAGCACCCCGACAAATATGACGGAAACAATGGCGGAGAGCGCCAGATCCAGCGAGAACAGGCCCGGCAGGTTCTCCTCCTGATTACGGCCGAGATACTTGCCGTAGAGCACGGTGGCTCCGCTCACCAGCAGGAAGCAGATCGCGGTAATCAGCATATTGACCGGTCCGTACAGCGCAATGGCGCTCATGGCAAGTTCACCGACGTCGTTACTGGCGAAAAGGCTGGAAACAATACCGTTTATGGCGGTTATGGCGGAAAGCAGTATCTGAAGCGGAAGCAGGCGAAACAGCAGCCGGGTAGTGATCCGGGCATCCGGGGCCTCTTCCTTCAAAGATTCCCGGAAGGTATCGTTCGGAGAATTCTCAGAGGACGTATTCATGTCAGTCCGTTTCCTTTCAGGGGAATGCATTCATCATACCACATCGGAAGTGCCGGGGCAACTCCAATGCGCTCCCGGATCGAACGTAATTTTCTCATTGACCGTAGGCGGCCCATTGTTTATAATATAGTTTTAGGAGCGTTGTAAAGCGCCCCGGATAAAACGGCCCGGAGGATAAGGAGGCGTGAAAACCGGCGGGCATGTTAGCGCCAGGACCGGAAACGGTTGACGAGGAATGGCGGTTGTCGAAAGACTCGGCGGATGCCGCCACGGCGATCAGTGAGCCGTCAGGGAGAAAGCAAAAAGCGGAATCAACACCGTAACAGAGGTTCTCCCGGCACTGTGAAACGTTGAAACAGCAAGGAGTGTATCAATATGAGAGTTGTCATTCAGGAAAACTATGAAAAAATGTGCAAATGGGCGGCAGACTACATTGCCAACAAGATCCGCAGCCACAGCGAGGACCGGCCTTTCGTGCTGGGCCTGCCCACAGGCTCCAGCCCCATCGGCGTGTACAAGGAGCTCGTCCGGCAGAACCGGGCGGGGGAACTGTCCTTCGCCAATGTGGTGACCTTCAACATGGATGAGTATCTGGGTCTCCCCCGGGAGCATGACCAGAGCTACTGGTACTTTATGCACGACAACTTCTTCGACCACCTGGTGGACATGAAGCCGGAAAACATCAATATCCTCAACGGCATGACCGATGATCCCGAGGGTGAGTGCCGGCGCTATGAAGAGAAGATCGCCTCCTACGGCGGCATCGATCTTTTCATGGGCGGCATCGGTGTGGACGGGCACATCGCGTTTAACGAGCCCTTCACCTCCCTTTCCTCCCGCACGGGAGTGCGGAATCTGACCACGGATACCCGCATTGTCAATTCCCGTTTCTTCGGCAATGATCCGGAGGCGGTGCCCTGTCAGGCGCTGTCGGTGGGCGTCGGCACGGTGACGGACTCAAAGGAAGTGCTGATCCTCATTAACGGCCATAACAAGGCGAAGGCCCTGGCGGCCACCGTGGAGGGCGGCGTCAGCCAGAAGTGGACCTGCTCCGCCCTGCAGCTTCACAACGGCGCGATCATCGCCTGTGACGAGGCGGCCTGCGGAGAGCTGACCGTTGACACGTATAAATACTTCCTGGACATTGAAAAGAAAGAGAGACTTTAATCATGGGCAAATACTTCGGAACGGACGGTTTTCGCGGAGAAGCCAACAAGGGTCTGACTTTTGATCACGCGGTGAAAATCGGCCGCTTCCTCGGCTGGTATTACGGTGCAAAGCAGGGGAAAAAAGCGAAGGTCGTCATCGGCAAGGATACCCGCCGGAGCTCCTATATGTTCGAGTACGCGCTGTGCACCGGGCTCATGGCCAGCGGCGCCGACGCCTACATTATGCATGTGACCACGACACCTTCCGTGGCCTACATCACCCGGGTAGACGACTTTGACTGCGGCATTATGATCTCCGCGTCCCACAACCCCTTTTACGACAACGGCATCAAACTCATCAACGGCAACGGCGAGAAGATGGACGAGGAGACCATCCTGAAGGTGGAGGACTACATCGACGGTAAGCTCGAGGTCCCCATTGCCGAGCGCGCGGACATCGGCCGCACGGTGGACTATGTCGCCGGCAGAAACCGCTATATCGGCCACCTGATTTCCATGTCCAAGTACAGCTTCAAAAATGTGAAGGTCGGCCTGGACGTGGCCAACGGTGCGGCGTGGCAGATTGCCAAGGGTGTGTTTGATGCCCTGGGCGCCAAGCTTTACGTGATGAACGACCACCCGGACGGCACCAACATCAACACCGACTGCGGCAGCACCCACATCGAGCATCTGCAGAAGTTCGTGGTGGAAAACGGTCTGGACGTGGGGTTTGCCTATGACGGCGACGCCGACAGATGCCTGGCGGTGGATGAAAAGGGCAACGTCGTCACCGGCGACCATGTGCTGTACATTTACGGCCTGTACATGAAGGAGCGCGGAAAGCTCCTCAACAACAAGGTTGTCACCACGGTCATGTCCAACTTCGGCCTGTACAAGGCTCTGGACAAGGCGGGCATCGAATATGACAAGACCAAGGTCGGCGACAAGTACGTTTATGAGAATATGGTGCAGACCGGGAACCGCCTGGGCGGCGAGCAGAGCGGCCACACCATTTTCCTGAAGTACGAGACCACCGGCGACGGCATTCTCACAAGCCTGAAGATCATGGAAGTCATGCTGGCAAAAGAGAAGCCTTTGAGCGAGCTGGCGGCACCGGTGGTGTTCTATCCCCAGGTGCTGAAGAATGTGCGGGTGAAGTCCAAGCCCGCCGCTCAGAACGACCCCGATGTCCAGGAGGCTGTGCGGAAGGTCGCGGAGGAACTGGGCGACACCGGACGGATTCTGGTGCGCGAGTCCGGTACCGAGCCCGTCATCCGCGTGATGGTCGAGGCCGATACCAAAGAGCTTTGCGAGCGCTATGTTGACAGCGTCATCGAGGTCATCTCGGCCAAAGGGCACCTGGCATAACTGAAGGGTGAAAACCAAGAAAAGGGATTGCGGGACACTGCAATCCCCTTTCTGTCATGAGAGACCGGTGTGCTGAACGGACATGCGGCTTTTCCGGAGAGAACTCCGGCGTTATTCCACAGAGTGTCTGCTGACGGCGGACAGAATTTGATGAACGGACGGGAGAAGGGAAACATGACTGCTGAATACAACGGAAAATATGCGCAGGCTGACGGGTGGAAGGAGCAGGCCGGGATGGTCAACCGCGGTCTGATGGACTTTGTGGACCGGAGTCCCTGCGCCTTCTGGGCGGTTGCGAACCTGAAGGAGGAGCTTCTGCAGCGGGGATTCCGGGAGCTGAAGGAGACGGAACGCTGGCAGTTACTGCCCGGCGGGAAGTATTTTGTCAGCCGGAACGGGTCCTCCCTGATCTCTTTTGTGCTGCCGCGGGGCGCGGTCAGAAGCTTTCATGTGATGGCTTCCCACAGTGATTCTCCTGCCTTTAAGATAAAGCCTGGCCCGTCTCTCCGCTCCGGCAGCGGGCTGCTGCGGGCATCGGTAGAGAGGTACGGGGGACCCATCGAAGCCACCTGGTTTGACCGGCCGCTTTCCGTATCCGGACGGGTTATGCTTGAAGACGGGGGCTCTCTCCGGGAGGAACTGGTCTGCCTGGAAGATCTGACCCTGATGATTCCTTCTGTGGCGCCGCATCTGCTGCGCAGCGATCAGGGCAAGGAAATGCCCGCCAGTGCCGAGCGGCTGTTCCCGGTCATTGGCTGCAGCGATAACGGAGATCTGCTCTGGGAGCGGATAGCGGAAAACCTGTGTGTCAGGCCCGAGGAGATTCTCGGCGCGGACCTCTATCTGTGCAACCGGGAAAAAGCCGTTTTCTGGGGCGCCTCGAAGGAGTTTATTGCCGCACCGCGGCTGGATGATCTGGCCTGCTGTTTTGGTTCCTTCCTTGGCTTCCTGGAAAGCGCTTCGGCGGAAAACCCGCAAAGCGCCGAGTGCGGAGCCGTGCCGGTTCACTGTGTTTTTGACAATGAAGAGGTGGGCAGCCGCAGCCTTCAGGGGGCGGACAGCAGCTTCCTTCGGGATACCGTGGAACGCATCTGCCTCTGTACCGGTCTCAGCCGGGAGGCGTATCATCAGGCTCTGGCGGAGAGCTTTCTGGTGTCGGCGGACAACGCCCATGCGGTGCATCCGAATGAAGAGCAGCTCTCGGATGCGGTAAACCGGCCCTGCCTGAATAAAGGCCTTGTGGTGAAGTTCCAGGCGGCACAGCGCTATGCCACCGACGGCGTGTCGGCGGCGGTATTCCGGAGGATCTGCGGAAGACACGGGATCCCCGTCCAGACCTTTACCAACCGTCCGGGAAGCTCCGGCGGCTCCACCTTAGGCAGCCTTTCTGCTTCACAGATCCCTCTGCGCACGGTGGACGTGGGCCTCCCGCAGCTGGCAATGCATTCCTGCTATGAGACCATCGGGGCGGAGGATACCGCCGCCCTTGCGGCGTTTTCGGCGGCCTTCTACCGGGAAGACCTTCCGGAAATCTCCGGCTCCGGGGTCAACGGCAACCCCTGATGGACGCCTGAGCAAAGGACCATGAAAAGCTCCCAACGAAGGGGGGAGGTTACGGGTTTTATCCGTATACCCCTTCGTTGGGAGCTTTGTTATTGGATGATCCGGAGCCGGAACTGAAACAGAGCCCCTATATCCCGCGGAAGCGGAAGGTAAAGCGGAGATCCTTTCCCTTCGGCAGCAGGTATTCAGGATGGGTTTCAGCACCCCAGCTGTCATCGCCGCCAACGCCCATCTGCCCGAGGGCCACCCGCACGACCGTGTAGTTTACGGGCGGAAGCTCGTGTTCATGGGCGGCGCTTTCCACCTCGTGGGGGGTCCAGGGCAGAACGTTTACGGAGAGATTGTCGCCTGTAAACTCCACACCGCGGCCCTTGAGGTCCAGGATCTGCAGCCTGCGGACACCGCAGTGATTGCCCGACTCCTGAGGACGGGGGTAATGGGCCAGACACTCGGATACCCGTTTTTCCCAGAGGCCGAGACGGGCGCCCTCCAGGCGGTCGGCATAGGTCTCTTCCGGGCCGAGACCGTACCAGCGGACGCGGTCGTAGTCGGCATCGAACTTAAACAGCATTCCAAACTCCGGCATGTCGGGGAGCCCCGGAACCGTGTCATAGGCGAGGGAGGTCTGAATGCTTCCGTCGCCGAAGACCTCGTACTCCACGGTGCAGCTGCTTTCCGGCACGGTGGGCATGTAATAGGTGTAACGGACGGATACGCTGTTCCCGCGCTCTTCAATTTCGGGGGAGAGGTCCTGTTTGCCTGCGTGCTTTCCGGTGACGTAGAGACTCGCGATCTTCCACTGGGCATAGCGCTGGGGCATGAGGTTCCCGATGTCGTTGTCCGTGGGGGCGCGCCAGAAGTTCGGCATGGGAATCTGCTGAATGAGTTCTTTCCCGCCGTAGATGTAGGAGGTCAGGCCGGGGTTCAGGAATGAAAACTGGGCGGAGAAATGCGCGCCCCGCACGCCGAGATTGAACTTGCCGCGCACCAGTGTCAGGGGCACGGGATTCCGGGCAAAGGGCGCTGGAACTGCGGCGCGGGCTTCTTCCCCGCCGGAAGCCGCACCGGAGGGCAGGGCATTGACGGCGGCCCGGGGCACAACATACTGCTCCCAGGAAATGGTATGCCCGGCCCGGGCCCAGGGTTCGTCCTTCGCCAGGGAGACCAGAACGGTAATGACATACTCACTCTCCGGACGGCCGAGACTGCGGGCGGCGTCCCTGCGGAGGGCGATCTCCTGCCGGAGGTTTTCCGGCCAGGGACAGCTTTCCTCCGCCTGGGCTGCAGCAGAGACGGAGAGGGGACAGCGGAGCACTTCCCGGCCGTCTTCCAGGAGGGCGGCCTCCCAGGTGAAGCTCTCAGCCGGGCGCTGCAGGAAGTTGTTTTTTACCCGGAAGCCCTTTTCGCCGCAGCGGATGCGGATATCCCGGTAGTTGTACTTGACCTCCTGCATCTTCGGGGAGGGCTCCCGGTCACCGCCGTAGACGATGCCGTTGCCGCTGAAGTTGTAGTCGCTGGGGCGTTCGCCAAAGTCGCCGCCATAGGCCAGGAACCACCGGCCGGAGCGGTTTTTCTTCCAGATGGTCTGGTCCACGTAATCCCAGATGAATCCGCCCTGGTAATGGGGCTCCCGCTCGGTGAGGTCGGTGTACTTGTGCATGGCACCGCAGGAGTTGCCCATGGCGTGGGAGTATTCACAGCAGATGAAGGGCTTTTCCGGGTGCTCCTTTAGGAAAGCCTCGATCTCCTTTACAGGGGCGTACATACGGCTCTCCAGATCGCTGGTCTCGGGGTAGCTTTCATCCCAGGTGATGCCTTCATAGTGAACCGGACGGCCGGGATCCAGCCTGCGGAACAGGGCGGCCATGTCCCGGATCACGCTGCCGCCGTAGGATTCATTTCCGCAGGACCAGAGGATGACGGAGGGGTGGTTTTTGTCCCGCTCATAGGTGCTGCGGACCCGGTCCAGCAGAAGCGGGGCAAATTCCCCATGGTCCTTGGGAATGATGTAGTCCTGATCCGCCCTGCCGCGCATCACGGCGTCCCAGCTGCCGTGGGTTTCCATGTTGTTCTCGTCCATGACATAGAGGCCGTAACGGTCGCATAGCTCATAGAGGGCCGACTGGTTGGGGTAGTGGGAGGTGCGGATGGCGTTAATATTGTTGCGCTTCATGGTGAGGATGTCTTTTTCCAGCTCCTCCCGGCAGGGGACCCGCCCGAAGACGGAGCCGAAGTCATGCCGGTTGACGCCGTGAAGGACCAGCCGCTTTCCGTTCAGGAGCAGAATGCCGTCCCGGATCTCCACCCTGCGGAAGCCGGCGGCCTGGGTGATAAACTCGGTCATTTCCCCATCGGGGTTCAGCACCTCAATCTCCAGGGTGTAGAGGACGGGGTCCTCGGCGGTCCAGAGAACCACCTCCGGCACGGGGATCTCGGCCGTAAAGGATCCCTCCGAGATGGCGGCGGAAAGAGAAGCTTCAAACCCGCCGGGTCCGCGAAGGCGCAGGCGAAGACTGCCGTCCCCCCGCAGGGAGGCCGTAAAGCGGAGAAGGCCCCGGGTGAAATCATCATTCAGCTCCGCCTTGACGGTAAAGTCCGTCAGGGAGGTCACCGGAACGAGATAGAGATAAACGCTGCGGAAAATGCCGGAAAACCGGAAGAAATCCTGATCCTCAAACCAGCTGCCGGGCGTCCATTTCCAAACCCGGACACAGAGCCTGTTGACGCCCTCGCAGAGAGCATCAGTCAGCCGGAACTCCGCAGGGGTGAAGCTGTCCTCGCTGTAGCCGATGTACTGCCCGTTGAGCCAGAGGGCAAAGCCGCTCTCCACGCCCTGAAAAGAGATGCAGACCTCAGTGCCGGGAGCGTGCTCCGGCATTTTGAATTCACACACATAATCGGCGACGGGGTTGAAGACCGCCGGCACCTCACCGGGGCGCAGTTCTTCTGCAGCGTCCCAGGGGTACTGGGTATTCACATAGGCGGGCGCATCGTAGCCTTCCATCTGAATGTGGGCGGGAACACGGATTTCATCCCAGCCGGAGACGTCGTAGCCGGGAGCCCAGAAGGCCTCCGGAGCCGCGGAAGGATTCCTGGCGAAGTGAAAGCGCCAGAGCCCGTCCAGGGGAAAGCGCAGGGAGGTATCCCCGGCCTTCGCCTCCGCGGCACTGCGGTAAGGGATAAAATCCGCATGGGCCGGCAGGCGGTTGTCCGCAAAGACGGCGGGGTTTTTAACGATGGCGTCCGGGTCAAATCTGTTCATAGCTTAAAAGCCTTTCTGATCTTGTGAAATATCCGCTGACGAAGAATGATGCGGTCCTTTCCGGGGAGCGCTTAGCCGGAAACCGCCAGCAGATGGAAGCATGCGCTTTCATATTCTCCCATTCCCAGGGGAAGTGGGAGCCCCGCGCTCATCAAAGCCCCGGCGGGATAGACGCGGCCGCTTGTTTCCTCCCGGTAAAGGGCGTCCGGCTTCAGGCCCCGGGGGAAGATGCTGACAGCCGGCATGTTCCCGTGAGACTCCAGGAGTACAGCGAAAATCAGGGCCTCGTTCCCGTCTTCCGAGACAAAGCTCCAGGCGCAGACAGAATCTGAGGCGGGATCGCTGAGGCGGTAGTACAGGCCGTTCTGAATCAGGGGAGCATGGCGCCGAAAAGCCGCCAGCTGCTCCGGAATGGCCTTCCGGTCGGCTTCACTGAGCTGCGCCGGGTCCAGTTCGTAGCCGAAGCTGCCGCTCATGGCCACAACGGACCGGGTCTGAAGGGGAACGGTGCGCCCCGTCTGATGGTTCGGGCAGGCGGAGACGTGGCTGCCGACGGCGCTGACGGGGAACCCGAAGGAAGTGCCGTGCTGGATGCGGAGCCGGTCAATGGCATCGGTGTTGTCGCTGCACCAGATCTGGGGACAGTAATACAGCATGCCGGCGTCAAACCGCCCGCCTCCTCCGGCGCAGCCCTCAATCAGAAGATCCGGATACCGCTGGTTCAGGCGCTCCAGAATGCCGTACAGGCCGAGAACATACCGGTGGAGCACAGTGCCCTGGTCCCGGGTTTTATGGGAGAAGACATCGGCGATCGAGCGGTTAAAATCCCATTTCAGGTATTCAATGTTCCCCTGATCCAGTACAGCGCAGACAGCGTCAAAAATGTAGTCACAGACATCCTGCCGGGAAAGGTCCAGCACCAGCTGATAACGGGAGCGGACGGGAGCCTTCCCGGGAATTGTCAGGGCCCAGTCGGGGTGCTGACGGAACAAGGCGCTCTCTTCGCTGACCATCTCCGGCTCCATCCAGATCCCGAATTTCAGACCCCGGCGGTTGACTTCGCGCACCAGCTCTCCCAGGGGACGCCCCAGCTTTTCTTCATTCGGTGTCCAGTCGCCCAGGGCGCAGTTGTCGTCCACCCGGTTTCCGAACCAGCCGTCGTCCAGAACCAGCATGTCGATCCCCAGGGACTTCGCCTCATCTGCGAGGTCGAGAATGCTGTTGCCGGTGAAGTTAAAGTAGGAGGCCTCCCAGCTGTTCAGCAGCACCGGCCGGAGGGTATCGCGGTACTTCCCGCGGCAGACATGCCTGCGGATGCAGCGGTGCAGGTTGTGGCTGAGACGGGAGAGGCCGGCGGCCGAAAAGCTCATGAGCACTTCCGGTGCGGTAAAAATATCTCCGGGTGACAGCGGCCAGGCAAACTGCTCCTCGGCGAGGCCCATCTGCAGGCGGGTCTGCCCGTACTGGTCCACGCCTGCCTCACAGCCAAAGCCGCCGCTGTACACAAAGCTCATGGCCCAGCACTGCCCGGAATCTTCCGTGCAGGAGTGGTCGGCGAGAATCACAAAGGGGCTGAACTGGTGGGAGGACTGACCCCGTCGGCTGCCGACGCGGGTTTCACCCGGCAGCAGCGGACGCCGGTCAAGGCTGCGCTCCATGGCGTGGCGGCCGGAAAAGCTGAGCAGGTCATAGCGCCCTGACACAAAGTCCAGGCAGGCGCTCTGCAGCTTCTGTACGGTGACGGTCTCCGCTCCCTGATTCTCCAGCAGGACGGAACGCACAATTACATCCAGCTGCGGCAGAACACCGTAGAGCAGTGTGACCTTCAGCTTCAGGCGGGTATCTAACAGATGAACGGAGAGGGTCTGGGAATCCTCCGCATCATCCGCCCCGGTGTAGACGGCGGGGAGGCCTTCCAGCACGGGAAGGCCCGGCGCGATATCAAAACCCTGATAGCGCAAATCACAGCCGAAAGCGCCCCTTTCGTCCCGGAGCACCAGCAGGGGACTGCGGTAATCGCCGCTGCCCTGAAAGGGGAATTCCTGGGGCAGGGCGTCCAGAGAGTGGGTGCGGTCCTTCCCGGTGTCGTAAGGGTTCCCGGAAAAGCCCCGGTCGGCATAGGTCAGCAGATAATCCGCGCAGCCCGGGATGCGCGGGCCGTAGTACAGGTGCAGAAGAAAGCCGTAGGGGTCCACCTGAAACTGGTAACTGGAGTGCTGCGTTTCCAGGTGAAAACAGCGGGAATCCGGATCAAAATGTATGGACATAAGCTGCTCCTTTACTTTGAAGAGGCCTCAAGAGCCCACTCAACACCGCGGGGAAGATATTTATTCCAGAAGAACCAGTCATGTTTTCCCGGGCCTTCCTCGTAGAAAAAGTCGGCATGCGCCTCGGTCAGAAAATTGCGGAATTCCTGATTGGCTCCGTAGAGACTGTCTTCCGTCCCGATTGCGAGATAAATCCCGGGAATGCGGCGGCCGGCTTTCTGCAGACACCGGTACTGCTTTTCCGGATTCTTATCGGAATCCGGAAGCTTGCTGGGATCTCCGAAAATATCGCGGACCATTTCAGCAGGCATCACACTGTTCTGCCGTTTCCCGGTGTCCGCTATTTCATGAATCACCAGGGCGGAGGAGAGGGCGATGCAGGCCGAAAAGGAGTCCGGGAAGGCCAGGGCCGTGTGGATGGCGCCAAAGCCGCCCATGGACAGCCCGGCGATCATCGTATTCTCCCTGCTTTCGCAGTATCCGAAGACCTCACGGATATAGGCGGGGAATTCCTCCCCGATAAAAGTGCCGAAGTTGCCGCCGGGATAACCGCGGTCAAGATAAAAGGAGTTTCCGACGGTGGGCATGAAAACCGCAAGATTGTACTGCTTGGACAGTTCCTGGGCGATTCCGCCGTAGAGCCAGTCAGTGTCCGTCCCGGTGAGACCGTGGAGAAGAATCAGGGATTTCACAGGCCGGTCGTAGTGGCGCGGATCAATGATCTCCTCCCGGATAAAATCATTGGGTAATACAAAACAAAAATTGGCATGCTGCATGATGGAGTCCGCATGAAATTCCATTCTTCCGGTTGCCATCTCTTACTCTCCTTTTTCCGGTTTACTGTTGGGAATTGCCGGCTTCAGCTGCGGCCGGATGTTCATCAGCCAGCTCATACGCGCTGACATGAAAGCGCATGCTGCCGGCGGCAAAAAAACTGACTTCCTGAGCGCTCAGGTCTGTGCTGACCACCATGGAGAGCACCTGCTCTCCGTCATTAACGAACACTTCACAGCTGAAGCGGTCCAGAATCAGCCGAAGCTTCAGGCGGCCGTCCCGGTGACGGACTTTCGCCCTCCTCTGATGAATAACGGCCCGCCGGGACCCCGAAAATTTCCGGTCGATTTTAAGAACCGACTCGTGGGGACGGAAGCTGACGGTGGTCTGGTACTGTTCACTTTTCGCAAATCGGATGGCAAAGCGGTGATAGAGGGGGCTTTCATCATCCGGCTCCAGCTCCAGCGTCATATCCAGAGTCCGGCCCTGAACGCCCTCCAGGCGGATTTCGCGGTCCACCAGATGAACATCTCTGTAAACCACGTTCCTCTTTCGAAGAGATTCCAATTCCCGGAGGGGCTGCTGATAGAGAATGCCGTCCCGGATGCTCAGTTCCCGCGGGAGGCTCATCTGGCCGAACCAGGGAACGGATGAAGTGTGAAGATTGCAGGTATCCCAGTTCTGCATCCACCCGATCATGACACGCCTGCCGTCGGGTGTCAGAATCGTCTGAGGTGCGTAAAAATCGATGCCGTAGTCTGCCGCGTGATCCACTTCAGTATGAAAACAGCCTTTGACCCTGTCCCAGTGGCCGAGGAGATAGAAGGTCCCGTTTCCGTTATGGTATTCGAAATCCTTCGGCAGCATGTCCTGGGCGCTGGCGAGAAGCACATCGTACCCGTCCAGGGAGAAGAGATCCGGGCACTCCCACATCAGGCCGATGCGGTTGTGGTTGGTGACCAGCGGCCCCATGAGAGTCCAGTGCAGAAGGTCCCGGCTCTCATACAGCAGCACCTCTCCGCCTTCACCGAAATGATCGTTTACAGCCGCCATACACCACCGGCCGTCTTCGCAGGGCCACATCTTCGGGTCGCGGAAGTCAAAACGGCTGCCGCCCTCAGGGAGATCATCTTCTGTGAGAACGGGATTCCCGTCATATTTTTCGTAATCGATACCGTCGCCGAAGGCGAGGTTTTGAGTCTGCACGTCCCGGATGCTGCCGTCAGGCTGCACTTCCTTGCGCACCCCGGTATACATCAGCATCTGACGGCCGTCGGGGGCCGTAACCGCACTGCCGGAAAAGCAGCCGTCATGATCGTACGGCCGGTCCGGCGCCAGGGCTGCCGGCAGGTGTTCCCAGTGGAGAAGATCAGCGCTTACGGCGTGGCCCCAGTGCATGGGTCCCCAGTGGGAATCATAGGGATAATACTGGTAGAACATATGGTATTTTCCCCGGTAGAAAGAAAAGCCGTTGGGATCATTCATCCAGCCGGCGTAGGGACTGAGATGAAATAACGGCCGGTCCGCAGCAGAGATCCGGCTGCCGAATTCCGCTTCATATTCTCTTGCCCGCTTGAGCTCTTCACTCATTGGCTTCATCCTTTCCAAGATCCCTTGTTTTCAGATACATCCGCGCTTCATAGGGCCTGAGCACCGAAGGCTGCCCGGCACTTTCATAGCTGCAGACCAGGAGTTCCCCTTCCGCGGTTTCCGCTGCCAGGGGGTTTTCTGTACAGCCGGCGGAAAAATTGCAGATCACCAGCAGCTCCGAGCCGGAATCCCGGCGCCGGTAGGCGAAAAGCTTCTCATGATCTTCCAGCAGCGGTACATAGGTACCGTCGGTGAAGACAGGCAGCTCTTTCCGGAGGCGGATCAGTGTACGGTAGCATTCAAAGACAGACCCCGGCCGGTCCACCTGGGATGCGGCATTGATTTCCCGGTAATTGGGATTAACCCGAAGCCAGGGCGTTCCCGAAGAAAAGCCCGCCTGGGGTCCTGCGTCCCACTGCATCGGAGTCCGGGCGTTGTCCCGGCCCTTGCTGCGCACCCGCCTCAGGATTTCTTCATCGGGCAATCCCGCCGCCCGTTTTTCCCGGATCATATTCCGGATTTCGATATCCTGATACTCCTCCAGGGTGAAATCCCAGGCGTTGGTCATGCCGAGCTCCTCACCCTGATAGACATAGGGGGTTCCCTGCATGCCGTGGAGTAAAATGGCCAGCATTTTCGCCGAGGGAATCCGGTATTCGCCGTCGTCCGCCAGGTGGGAAATGCTGCGGGGCAGGTCGTGGTTTTCCCAGAACAGACTGTTCCAGCCGCAGCCGGAAAGCCCCCGCTGCCACTTGGTGAAGATCTGTTTGAGAGCAATAAAATCCGGCGGAACAAGGTCCCATTTATCTCCTTCCGGACGCTGATCCAGCTTCATATGGTCAAACTGAAAGACCATGGAGAGCTCCGACCCGTCAGGGTTGGAGTAAAGCTTCGCCGAGTCCGTATCCGCACTCCAGGCTTCCCCGACAGTGACCAGCCCGGGATCTGAAAAAGCCTGAAGGCGCATCTCACGAAGATAGGGGTGCAGCATGGGGCCGTTGACCTTGATTCCGAGGTCCGGGTCTTTTCCGAGGTGGTCCACCACGTCCAGGCGGAACCCGCGGATCCCCCGCTGAGTCCACCAGCGAATCATGGAATAGAGGGCCGACCGCAGCCGGGGGTTCTTCCAGTTGAGGTCCGGCTGCTTTACCGAAAACTGGTGGAAGTAGTACTGCCCGACCCCGGGAACCCACTCCCAGGCCGACCCGCCGAAGGAAGCCTTTGTCTCATCCGGGGGATGGATTCCGTCTCCGTCCCGCCAGATGTAATAGTCGTGGAACGGGTTGTCACGGCTCTTTTTCGCCTCCAGAAACCAGGGGTGTTCATCGGAGGAATGGTTCAAAACCAGATCCATGATGATGCGGATCCCCCGTTTCCCGGCTTCGGCAATGAGGCGGTCCATGTCCGAGAGGGTTCCGAAAATCGGGTCAATATCCTGATAGTCCGAAATGTCGTATCCGTTGTCATCCTGCGGGGAGCGGTATACCGGAGAAAGCCAGATGGCGTCAATGCCCAGCTTTTCCAGGTAAGGCAGCCTGGAAATAATCCCGGGGATATCCCCGATTCCGTCTCCGTTGGAATCCTGGAAGCTGCGGGGATAGATCTGGTAGATTACAGCCTTTTTCCACCAGGGTGTAGCGTCAGTCATTTTTTTCACTCTCCTCTACGGGCTGCTCAAGCCGGTTAAACATCGGGCGGAGCAGAAGAATTGCGACATAACAGGGAAGAGAAAAGCCCAGAAGGATCAGAACCGGGGCCCCGATACGGTAAAACCGGACACCCAGCAGCCACAGCGCGAGGGTAAAGACCAGAATCCCCAGGGTTCTGGGAAAGAAGGCGACGCAGAGGGCAGCGGCGTTTTTGATGGTGGCAAAGAGGCCGTTCTCGTACCGCGCCAGCAGAGCAAAGGTGTAAATGGCAACAGCCAGCAAAAGAATGGCCAGCGCCGCAATTCCAAAACGGAAGACCGGCGCATAGGTCAGCGCGCACAGATAGTCGAAGTAGAGGATCCCCATGACAGCCAGAAGGAGCAGGCCGAAAAGACAGCCGTTTTTCAGGTTCTGCCGGAAGGCCTTTCCGAAGCCCCTGACAATACCGCCTTCCTCCTGCCGGACGATTCGGATCACTACATCGTTCATTGCGGTAAAGGCGGCGCCCAGAGTGACCACCGGAAGGCTGCACAAGAGCGTCAGAAGATTCAGCATCATCATGTCTGCAACAATGCTCAGCCCCTGCCAGAAGGGGTTTTCCATATCAAAGAGTCTGTTCAAAGCGCAGCGCTCCTTCTCACGGGAATGTAAAATGACAACAGATTTCCCCGCCAAAAAGACGGGGAAATCTCTCGTTTCGTCTGGGAATGATAACCTGAACTCAGCCCTTGACAGCGCCGGAGGCAACGCCTTCGACAATGTAGCGCTGCAGGAACACGTAGAGGATCAGGATCGGCAGCATAGCCAGCAGCAGAGCGGCCATGACCAGCCCGATGTCGGTGGAATAGGTGCCGTAGAAAGCCTGCGTCGCAATGGGAATGGTGTAAAGATTCTTCTTGGTCAGCACCAGGCTCGGCAGCAGGTAGTCGTTCCAGTACGCCATGGCGTTGATGATGCCGACAGTGGCGATGGTGGGCTTCAGGAGAGGAAAGACAACCTTCCACCAGGTCTGCCAGCGGGAGCAGCCGTCAATGGTTGCCGCCTCTTCCAGCGCCAGGGGGATATTGGTTTTAATCGCCCCGTGGAACATGAAAACGGCCATGGATACCGAGAAGCCGACATGCATCAGAATCAGGGTAATCCTGTGGTTTAATACATTGAGGATACCGCCGTAGACAGAAACCAGGGGAACCATCAGAACCTGGAAGGGGATAACCATGGAAGCGATCATCAGGGAGAAGATCAGCGCGCAGAACTTCCATCTGCCGTTTCGGACAATGACGAAGGACATCATGGAGGAAACCAGAATGGTCAGGACGGTCGCGCAGCAGGTGATGATCAGGGAGTTCCCGAAGACGGTGAGGAAGTTCATCTTCTTCATGGCTTCCGGGAAGTTCTTCAGGGTGAATCCGTGGGCGCCGATCAGCGCCATGGGGTTGGCCACAATATCCGCCTTGGACTTGAAGACGTTAATGATAACCAGAATAAAGGGGAAGATAAAACAGACAAACAGGAGCAAAAGCACAATCCACATGATTGCATGGGAGATCTTCTTCTGGCGGGCGGCTTTTTCGTTCTCAGTCATTATGCTTCGACCTCCCCTCTCTTACCAACCATAACCTGGGTGACGCCGACAATGGCGCAAACCAGGAACAGAATCACGGCCTCTGCCTGGCCAAGCCCGTAGTTCTTGTAGGTAAAGGCCTGGTTGTAAACGTGCATGGCGGCCATTACAGAGGAACCGAAGGGTTCGCCCTTGGTCAGGGAGAGGTTCACATCGTACACAACGAAGCAGCGTGTGATGCTGAGGAATATGCACTGTACAAAGCTGGAACGCATCAGGGGGATGGTGACGTTTTTCATGGCCTGTGCGGGGGTGCAGCCGTCAATCAGAGAGGCTTCCTGCACGTCCTTGGAAACGCTCATAAAACCTGCGACATAAATCAGCATCATGTAGCCGGCATACTGCCATACCGATACCAGAATCAGACAGAACATGGCGCCGTTGGGGCTTGCAAGCAGCGAGACCGCGGTGCCGCCGGTAATGGCCTTTCCAATGGCAACGAATGCGCGGTTAAACACAAACTGCCAGACATAACCGAGGACGATACCGCCGATCAGGTTCGGCACGAAGAAGCCTGCGCGGAAGAAATTCTGTCCCTTCACGCCGCTGGTAACCAGATAAGCCAGGGCGAAGGCGACAATGTTAATCAGAATGACCGCAAAGATGGAGTAAATCACCGTGCGGCCCATGGCCTGCCAGTAGGTGGTGTCCTGGAAAGCGGCGGCAAAATTCGCAAAACCCACAAAGGGCTTGCTTCTGCTGACGCCGTCCCAGCTGGTCAGGGTGAGATAGAGACCGTAGATAAAGGGGACGGCGACGACGCCGAGGAACAGAACCGTTCCCACACCGCCAAACATCAGGTACTGTTTGATTTTGTAACCCAGGGTATTTTGTTTCATTGAAACACCTTCCCATTTTCCGCTGAAGGAACCCGGGTACCGGATATCAGATACCCGGGTTGTATTTGCTCAGCGGCTTAAATATTAGTGGGCGCCGACCTCAGCAGTTGCCCAGTAGGCAGTCACTTCATCAGCAAAGCCGGCACGATCGATTTCACCGGCAAGATACTTCTGGAAGGAAATACCGACCTTGGCATAGTGGTCATCAGGCAGATAGTTGTAGTTTCCGGTGAGGGCGCCTTTATCGGCATAGCTCTTCACGGAAGCGCCGAGGGGATCGGAAACAGGAAGCGTAATGTTGGAGAACGCGGGAACCAGTGCGCAGGTATTCACCAGGAAGTCCTGACCTTCCTCATCATAGACCAGCCAGTTCAGGAAGTCCTTCGCGGCCTGCTGCTGCTCTGCGGAAACAGCGTTATCAATGTAGAAGTACTTGGAACCGCCGCCGACGAGCTTCTCGTTATAGCCGGCGAGGGTGCTGGGAACCGGCATCATGCCGAGGTTTTCACTGGGGTCAAAGTCCTTGATGTTGGACCAGTCCCAGTTGCCGCCGTACTTGAATGCGAGGTCGCCCTGGGCGAGCATCATCTCGGTGTCTTCACGCACTGCGGAAAGGGGTGCCGCCTTGGCATAGTTGTTGGCCTTAAGAACATCGAAGGTGTCCATCATGGCGTTGAAAACGGGGTCATCGATGAGCTTGATGCTGCCGTCCTTGATGCCGGCAATAAAGGCATCAGGATCGTCCTGCTGCTCGTAGACTTCCGCGAAGTAGTGTGCACCAAGGGACCAGTCTTCCTTCTGCAGGCCGACAGGAGCCTCCATACCGCCGGCGACCAGCTTCGCGATCACAGATTCAAGATCAGCAGTGGTCTTTACGGCAGCGGGATCAAAATCCTCACCGGTAACGGCCTTGATGGCATCGGCGTTGTACAGAATGCCGCGGGCCTCGACACAAACGGGGAAGCCGAGAACTTTGCCGTCAACAGAGATTGCCTGGGTGGTGTCGCCGACCCACTTCTCAGCACTCAGATCAATGGCGTGCTCGGGTCCGAGAGAGTAGATGTCCTTGGCATCAACCATGGAGATGACATAGGGGTCATTGGAGGCGTACTTGGTGGACATGTGGGCGGCAACGGTGTCAGAGGAGTAGTAAACCTCCACATTGACGCCCTTTTCCTTGGAATACTGGGCGGCCATCTCTTCCATCTGGCTCTGGATTTCCATCTTGGAGTTGAAAATGGTGAGGTTCACGCCGCTGGAAGTGGTAGCGGCTTCCGTGCCGCCGCCGCAGGCCGCCAGTGCGAGAACCATGACGAGTGCGAGGATCAGGGCAAGTGCTTTTTTCATGTTTGTTTCCTTTCTCATTTTGTTTTTTTCTGAAAATCATTTCACATAATCGCTTTTTTCAAAGAAACGACGCACATGAAACGTTTCATCCATAACGCAGGAATATTACCATATTGTGAACTTGCTGTCAATTAATGAGTGGAACGAAAACGTTTTAGCAGGGTAGATTCTATGTTTTGCATAAAATGACGCAACTATTTTTTTGCACTTTGACGAAAATGATTTCCGGTGCTTCGGCTTTCATTTTTTTTCGTATCTTGTTATAATATACATGTATCCGGTTGACGGAATACGGTCGATTTTTCATGTCCTGGGGGGACTGTAATTTGAAGGATAAAGCGCAGCCTACAATGAAAGATGTTGCACAGGAGGCCGGAGTGTCGCTGGGCACGGTGTCGCGCGTGTTCAACGGGGCTGAAGTCGGAGAAGACTACCGGCGGCGGGTTGAAGAAGCTTCGGCAAGGCTCGGGTATCACCTCAATACCTATGCGCGCGCCCTGAAAATCCAGCGCAGCATGTGTATTGCTCTTGTTCTGCCTTCGCTTCGGCATCCCTTCTTTGCCCGTTTGGCAGATGAGCTTACTGCTGCTCTCGCCCGGGAAAACTACCGCAGCCTGCTGATGATTACCAATTATGATGAGCAGAGTGAGCAGAGGTGTTTTGCTCTTGCACGGCAGAATATTGTTGAGGGCGTATTCGCCCTGACCTACAGCCCTGATTTTGAGCAGCTCGGTTCCATTCCGGTGGTAAGCTTTGACCGACAACACAGCGACAGGATTCCCTGCGTTGCCTCCGACAACTTTGCCGGAGGACGGATGGCGGCCGAAAGGCTGATTGCTCTCGGGTGCAGAAGGCTGCTGTTCCTGCGCATCGGGCCGGTCATCTGCGGAGAGGTTGAACGACGGGGTCTCGGCTTTGAGAGCGCCTGTAAGGATGCAGGTGTTCCGCATGAGCTGTTCCAGGTGAATGATACGGAAACCGAGGCGCCGATTTACCGCTTTCTCGATAAGCATGTTCATGAGGGGCGGTTTGAATTTGACGGAATCTTCTGCAATACGGACGGTCTGGCACTACGGGTAATGAAGTACCTGGCTGAAAAGAATATCCGCATTCCGGATGATGTGCAGCTGATCGGTTATGACGGAATTCTGGATTTTGCGACAGGCGATTATGTGTGCTCGACGATTGTTCAGCCTGTCCCTCAAATGGCGGCAAAGGCGGTGGACCTCCTTCTGCATATAGATCAGGCGGGAGAGTGCCGGGGAGTATACCGGTTTCCGGTTCAATACGCTGCCGGAGGGACTACCAGAGAACCCCGAACGAGCAGCCGGTTTTCCGCCGAGGCGCAGATCTTTGATCCGTTCCGAAAACTCGACAGGACAGTGCCGTTACCGGAGAATCGGTGATCCGCACCACGAACCTGATAATCAAAAAACGGGGAAGTAACAATAGTTAACGGACCTGGCCGGAACTGTAGGAAAATCGGCCAAGTTATGTTGCCTTTATTTCCAAATAATTGCTTTTTCTTTGTGTGATGTTGTAAGAATGCCCGAGACTCCGTTGGTTCGGAATCTCGGGCATTCTATTTGGAGCCGATAGGCGTTAATAAACCCCCAGTTCAACTGGGGGTAGGAAAAAAGACATTAGTATATGGCAGAGAAAACCTCCTGTGTTAAACTAAGCGTGGTCTGGCAACCACGAAAGAAAACACAGGAGGTTTTGTCATGAAAGATGACATCCAGAGTTTAGCACATAGTAAGTGGAGGTGCAAGTATCATATTGTGTTTGCACCGAAATACCGAAGACAGATCATATATGGGAAGATCAAGGCGGATGTAGGAAAAATCTTACGAGAGCTGAGTGAGAGAAAAGGAGTGGAAATACTGGATGCGGAATGTTGCCCGGATCATATCCATATGCTGGTAGCAATCACGCCCCATATGAGTGTGTCAGAGTATATGGGATATCTAAAGAGCAAAAGTAGCCTGATGATCTTCGACCGCCATG
>CAMONN010000003.1 GCA_946620645.1 uncultured Clostridia bacterium | reverse complement strand
TGCCCTGCAGGAAGGCTTCGGTGCCGATGTTCTGCATGGCGGAGCTGGCAAACACGGGAATCACGCTGCGGTCCTTCATTCCGGCACGGATTCCGGCGACCATGTCAGCCTCGTCCAGCTCCATGGTGTCAAAGAACTTCTCCATCAGCTCTTCGGTGGCGCCGGCGGCGGTTTCCATAAGCTCCATACGGAGATCCTCGACATGGCCGGCATCGGCGGCCGGAACGGCACCCTTGGTGCTCTTGGCGCCGCTGGTCATATAGCAGACATTATGCACCAGGTCAATAACACCCTTGCCGTCCGATGTGGGAATCGTCACAGGCGCCACGATGCTGCCGTACTTTGCGCGAAGGGCTTCCACAACCGCAAAGTAATCACCATGCTCCTCATCGCATTTGGAAATCACAAAAGCCGTCGGCAGGCCGGCCGCCTTCAAATACTTCCAGCTGCGTTCAGCACCGACGGAGATCCCGTCCTTGGCGGAGCAGAGAATCACACCGGCTTCCACGGCGCGCAGAGCGCACAGCACTTCGCCGACAAAGTCAAAATAACCCGGGCAGTCAATCACGTTAATTTTGTTTCCGGCAAAGCTGACCGGTGCCAGGGACGACGAGATTGTAATCTGCCGTTTGATCTCTTCCGCGTCATAGTCGCACACCGTGTTGCCATCCGTCACTTTGCCGAGACGGTCCGTCGCACCGGTGACATAAAGCATACTCTCTGCCAGACTGGTCTTGCCGCTGTTTCCGTGCCCGAGGAGGGCAATGTTGCGAATGTTCTTACTTTCCATGTTTTGCTTCCTCTCTGTTCGTCGAAATAGTAGATTCACCGCGTTTGAACGCGAAACCGTTAAAAAAACACTATCCTACGCATTTTACACGATCACCGGGCGTTTGGCAACAGAAAATTTCTCAGGGTCAGAAACGCATAAACACCGTGATCATCGTCACAATAATCAGGTCCAACAGCATCAGCACAAAGGGCAGCCAGGCATTCAGCAGCCCCGGCCCGATCAGCCGGAAGAAAACCAGAAGCGTCCCAAGTACAGCGGTAAGAATGGTGACCAGAAGATTCAGACGCACAGCCACATACATACTGCGTCCGGTATCGGCCAGATGTGTCAGCGGTCCCAGGCCCTCCCGGCAGATTACAGCGGAAACTTTACTGGTCTCCGACGGCTGCGCTTCCGAAATGCGGAAGCGGTCCCCGTAGGGCGGAAAGTCGTACCCGTCTGTCGCCACATCAAAAACCTCATGGAGCATGTCCGGCGTAATATTGAAGTCCCGCACGGCGAAAATAGGATGGCGGTTGGAGGCGATCAGCTCCTGGAGAGCGCTTCGAATCTCAGGCTGCGCCGTGTACACCACTTTGAAAATGCCGTACAGCACGCCGTCGATAGACAGCAGCACCGTGGTGCGGTCCACCAGACGGTAGGGGATTTTCACATTCATCAGCTGCATCAGATCCGAGCTGCCGCAGAGCACCGTGTGCCCTTCAATATGTCCCTGAAGTCCGCCGCCTGAGAGCCACTGGAAGTCCTCCACCTGACGCATACGGCAGCCGTTGCGCTCCATCAGCTCGGAAAAGCAGGGGCCGAGACCGGAGCCGGAGGCGGCAATCATGGTACCCGCATAGGCAATCACCCGCTCGGCACTCTCGTCTGCGAAGACGCGGACGGTCTCAATACTGATGGTATCCTCCGGGAAAAGATCACGGTCGGTAACAATCAGATTCCGGCTGGCGCCGATATCATGAATGCCGGACCAGCCGGCAACAGCGGCACCGCTGGAGAAAATACGCTGGGAGCCTACAAAGAAGGGCAGCGCAAAGGCGGAGAGCGCCGTCACCGGGACGGTGCAGGTCAGCATGGCCGAAAGAATGTACAGGAAATCGGACATGCTGTGCTTGACAATACCGGTCAGCAGTGACAGCAGCAGCACTGCCAGCAGTGCCAGAGCAGCGAAACGGTTATAGAATATCTCATCCGGCGGAGCTTCCTCCGAACGGCGCACAAATCCCGTCACCGGCCGGATGGACTTGAGCAGGGTAATATCCTTGCCGCCGCGCACCCCCTCCTCAGCCGTCACGCAGTAGGCGCGTTTGCCGATGGCCGGAACCCGGGTGGATTTACGCAGAGCCCGGGCTGAAAGCAGCGAAGAGAAGAGAATACCCATCATGGCAAGGCTTGAAAACAGGCACAGAGGGATATGGGGGGTCCCAAAACCGCCTACCGCCACCACCAGGGCATCGAAGCTGGTAATCACACAGGCCAGCAGCGCCAGGCCATCCGCACCGAAGCGGCCGCGGAAGATGTTCATCAGCGCATTGGTCACCACGTCCAGGCAAAGCAGTAAAATCGTCATCTGCAGGCCAAGGCAGACAGCAGATGCGACCTTCGCGGTCTTCAGCATGCCGCTGACCGGGAAGCCCAGTGTGATGTAGGCCAGGACCGCCAGAAGCGCAAGCCCCAGCTGGAACCTCATCCGCAGCATGGTAACCTGAGAACCGTAATAACGGGAGGCCGCCGCCACATTCATTTCCGGACCGGGGTCTTCCCGCTCATCCTCCATCGTGGCGGTGCTCTGACGGTCTCCTACTCCGTTCAGGCGAATCCAGAGATTCATCAGCTCATTGAGAATCCACTGGCCAAAGCTCGGGAAATCGGCCTCATAGTCCAGAAGCTCGTCGTCGGAAGGTCCGTCTTCCGCACTCAGGCGGGAATCCTCCTCCGGCTCCGGCCGGGGGACGCCGCCCTCGGTTTCGCTGAGGCTGCCGGAGGGCTCACCCTCATCGGGTGCGGAATGGGCACCTTCCCGGGAATCCGCAGCAGCCTGCGCAGCCTTCGCCTGCTCCTCGCTGGGCAGATAGTCCTCGTATCCTACATAGCCCGCAGGCTCATTCAGCGCCTTCTCCCGCCTCCGGGTATGTCCGGTGCGCAGGCTCCGTCCGGCAAGGATGTTCTTCAGGCGGCTGCGAAAACCGCTCTCTTCCGCCTCCTGCTCCGCTTCATCCGCTGCAGGCTCATTCTGGCCAACGGATTCCGGAGGCTGGGAAGCATCCGGCGCCCGGTCAGCCGCGCGATCTTCAGAAGGCGCATCGGCATTCCCGCTGACGTCAGAAACCGAATCCTCCGGCTCCGGGGGGAACTCCTCTTTCACGTTGTATTCCCGCCGGCGGCGGGGCCTTACAGCGGGCACGGTATACTCTCCTGCGGAGTCCCCGGCCGGGGACTCCTCCCCTGTGCGGGCATCTTCCGCAGTTTTTCCGTCAATACCCGGGGTTCCGGAGTAAATGGGGTGCTGGTCCCCAAGCATGAACTCCCGCAGAATATCCCGGAAGTCCATTTCATCATTTCGGTCTGCGAGAAGCGGGGCCTTTTCCTTCCGGTCCGTCTGCACCGCTTCAGCCGGCTCGGCTGCGCGGCTTTCAATGGAGTCCAGTATCTCATCAGAATTCAAGCCTGCGGCATCCGGCTCATCCGCTCCGCCCGGGAGCGCTTCTCCCGGAGGACTCTGATGACCGGTACCCGGCTCACTGGCAAACATCTTAAACAGCGCCGAATAGTCCAGGTTGTCGACAAAAGGCTCCTCTGAAGGTGACGGCTCATCGGGAAAGTCTTCCCAGACTTTTCCGACTTTTCTTCCTGAGGGAGGCGCCTCGTTCAGGGCAGGGTTGCTGTCTGCCGGCGCATCGGCCTCCGGCACAGGCTTTTCGTCCGGCTGATTCTCCCCGTCCCAGCGGAGCGCTCCGGCGGAAAAGTCCAGACGATCATCCGCCGGTTCCTCCGCCGGTGCGGACTCCCCAGGGGCGGAGTTTTCCTTCAGGTCATACTGACTCCAGTCCACCGACGTCTCGGACGGAGAGGCCTCGCCGTCGCTCCTGAAATCCCGCATAATGTCCCGGAGGGAATAGGGCAGATCGAAGTTCAGAGTGTCCTTTTCATCGGTCTTTTCCGGAGCAGTTTCTTCCCGGGCGGGCACCTCATCGGGAACGGACACCTCATCAGGAGCGGGCTGCGCATCAGGAGCGGCCTCCTCTGTTTTCCCCGCAGCTGCATCATCGGCATCGCGAACAGACAGATCCGCCCACAGATCCTCGAAACTGATGTCGTCGTTCAGGTCCGGCGCTTCCTCCGGAGCCGCTTCGGGCCCGGCGGCGGCAGAGACTACCTCTGACCCGGCCGGCACCATATCCGGAGCCGCACTGTCCAACGCCTCCGGATCATCATACTTCTCACGGAACTCGGACAGGATCTCATCAACGGTATACTCTTCCGCCTGGGGAACCTGCAGCCGGGGTTCTCCGGTGTTTTTCTTTCCTCTTCTCCGCTTCATAGATCCCCCGTTCCGGCGTCCACAGGGCTTTCGGCCCCTGATGCTTCCCGCTGATGCAGAATCTCATACATGACGATTGCTCCGGCTACCGACGCGTTCAGGGAAGAAATCTTCCCCTTCATAGGAAGAGATACGATGAAATCACAGGATTCACGCACCAGCCTTCCCATACCGCCGCCTTCGGAACCGATGACCAGTGCAACAGGACCCGTCATATCCGTCTGCCAAAGATTCTTCGCTCCGTCCGCCGCCGTGCCGTAGATCCACACACCGGCTTTTTTCAGTTCGTCCAGAGCGGCCCTGAGATTTGAAACCCGCGCTACCGGCAGATGCTCCGCCGCGCCGGCCGAGGCCTTATTCACAACAGCAGTGAGGCCCGCACTGCGGCGCTTCGGAATCACGACGCCGTGGGCGCCAGCGCATTCCGCCGAGCGGATAATGGCCCCGAGATTGTGACTGTCGGTGATCTCATCGCAGACCACCACAAAGGGATCCTCACCCCGGGCACGCGCGCACTCCAGAATGTCCTGTACCGTCACGGTTTCCTGAACGGCACACACGGCAATCACGCCCTGATGCGCATGGGTCACACTCATGGCGTCAAGCTTCCGCCGGTCGCACTCGGTCACCGGAATGCCTTTATTCCGGGCAACTGTGGTGATGAAACCAAGGGTGCGGTCGGTGTCACCGGCGGCAACATAAAGCTTGTCCAGCGGCCGATTGGCCCGAAGGGCTTCGGTAACGGCGTTCCGGCCCTCGATCTGTTCATTCTCAATACCGGTCTTCAGTTCCGTTTTCAGTTCCATCACATCTCCCGTTATCTCCCGGAACAGGCCCGGGAAGATGAAGTTTTCTCAAAAAATACAAAATGTTCCAAATCAAATTTCAATATAACACAAGATGCAGAAAATGGAAAGACTTCTTTTCAAAGTTCCTTCAAAAACTTTACAATTTCCTGTAGACATTCCGCTGCAAAACCTTTATAGTGTGGCCATGAAAACGATGTGACCGGAGGAACCCCCAGTGAAAGATCCAATGCGTCTGATCGACCGTTTCTGCTACAAACACCCAAACTTCGGCATTCCTAACCTCATGCGCTACCTGACCATCGCCAATGTTGTGTTTTGGATTCTTGGCACGGCCAACAGCGTTCTGCTGTCCTATCTGAGTTTTGACGCCGCCCTGATCCTCAAGGGACAGGTCTGGCGTCTCTTTACCTTCATGCTCTATCCTCCCAGTACCGGCATGCTTGCCTTCCTGGTTTTCTACTTTTACTACTGGATGGGCAGCACGCTGGAGCAGGTCTGGGGAACACCGCAGTTTAATATCTACATACTCATCGGATGGGCTCTGACCGTGATCTACGGCATGCTGGCTTACCTCCTCGGAGGGTACAGGATCCGTATCAACGCGCAGTATCTTTACCTTTCAATGTTCTTTTCCTATGCCGCACTCTTCCCGGACCAGCAGGTACTTCTGTTTTTCTTCATCCCTATCAAAATCAAGTGGCTGGCGCTCATCGATGCGGCATACTTTGTTCTGGCCGTTCTGTCCAGCCCCTTCCCGGCGAATCTCGCGCCCATAGTCGCCGTACTGAACTTCTTCCTGTTCTTCGGATCAGCCCTGCTCCGCTATCTGCCGAGGAAACCCTCCAGCTCTACAGTGAACTTCCGGAAGGCCTCCCGCAAAATCCGGCAGGAGGATCGAAGCCGTCTCTACCGGCACAAATGCGCCGTCTGCGGCCGTACCGACACCGAGTACCCCGGCCTTGAATTCCGCTACTGCTCCCGCTGTGCGGGCTATCACTGCTTCTGCATTGATCATATCAACAACCACATTCACTTTACAGAATAACCGACGGCCAGCCGGTCCCCCAGCTTTCGATTCCATCTGCTACGGAGGTTTTATCCATCCATGCGCAATGAAAACAAATCCCCCCTGATTTTTTCATCTTTCGACGATCCCGCGCTTCTGCAGGATATTAAGCGTTTTGTTCTGGAAAACGAAGACGCCATCGTCCGGGACATCGGACGCCTTGTCCATATCCCCAGCATTGCAGGGCCGGCGGAACCTGACGCACCTTACGGCAAGGAGCCGAAGCGCGCTCTGATGTGCGCACTGGAAATCGGCCGTGAGCTTGGCCTGGAAACCGTCAACTGCGATAACCGTATCGGCTACGCCGCCGTCGGGGAAGACCTGGGGCAGGGGTACCTTGCCACTATCACCCACGTGGATGTTGTTCCCGCCGGGGACGGATGGCCGGCCGATGCCTTCACACTGCGTGTACAGGACGGATGGCTGATCGGAAGAGGCGTCATGGATGACAAAGGTCCTTCCGTCCTCTGCCTCTATGCGCTGAAGTATCTGAAGGACCGGGGAGTGCCCCTGCGCTATCCCGTTCGGGCGCTGCTGGGCAGCAACGAGGAGTCCGACATGCTGGACCTGGCGTATTATCAGGAGCGGGAACCCAACCCGCTGTTCTGCTTCAGCCCGGATGCGGACTTTCCGCTGATTTACGGTGAAAAGGGCATCTACCACGGGCGGCTGATATCCCGGCACACTCCGCTGAATGTACTGGACATCAGCGGCGGCGTCGCTGCAAACGCCGTGCCTGCGGGTGCAACGGCCCGGGTACTGGCCTCCCGGCTGGAAAGCAGTGATACCGTCACGGCAACGGAAACCGAGCCCGGGGTCTGGACACTCAGCGCCAGCGGTGTCAGCGGCCATGCCTCCATGCCGGAAGGCACTGTCAACGCCATCGGTCTCCTGGTGGACTACCTGCTCTCCCGGGACATTCCCGCCGAGCCGGAACGCCCCTACTTTGAGCTGCTGGCGAAACTGCTCCGGGTCACAGACGGAAGCCTGCTGGGGCTTGAAAGCTCTGATGAGTTCTTCACGCCTCTCACGGCCGTCGGAGGGAAGATTTCCACCCTGCATGACGGGCGCATCTCCCAGACAGTTGACTGCCGCTACGGTATCAGCCTGACCGGTGAGCGGATTACCGCCCTGCTCAGAGAGGCCGCCGGTGAGGCCGCCGATGTCCTTACAGATTCGGACAGCGCCCCCTTCCTGATGAACCCGGAGAGCCCCGCCGTCCACGCCTGCATGGAAAGTTACAATCAGGTCACCGGCGAGGAGGCCAGCCCCTTCACCATCGGCGGCGGCACCTATGCCAGGCACTTCCCCCACGCCGTAGCCTTTGGTCCGGAACACCCGGAACGGCCCATGCCGGACTTCTGCGGGCCCATCCACGGTGTCAACGAAGCGGCAAGCCAGGCCTGGTTCACGGAAGCGCTGCAGATATATATTCTCACACTGCTGCGCCTCGAAACACTGGACTACTGAGCCTGTGATGAAGACACGCTGTTTCATCGTTTCCGGCGGGAGTTTCAGCCCGGTCCCCCGTCCGGATGACAGAGATTATGTTGTTGCCTGTGACCGGGGTTATTCCTACTGCGAACGTCTGGGCTGTGTCCCGGATCTTCTGATCTCAGACTTTGACTCCTATGACGGCCCGGTAAGTTCCTCCGTGCCGCTGGAGAAATTCCCCCCTGAAAAGGATGACACCGACACCATGCTGGCGATACGCTATGCCGCGGAGCATGGGTTTCAGGAGCTGGTCCTGACCTGTGCCCTGGGCGGTCGGCTGGACCACCTTTACGCAAACCTTCAATCTCTGGTTTTCGCCCGCCGGCAGGGTCTTGCCGCCTCACTTCTCACCGAGGACACAGAGGTCTACGCCCTGTCCGGAGAAAGCCGGGCCTTCCCCAGGAGAGAAGGCTGGTCCCTGTCGGTTTTCGCCGCAGACGGTCCCTGCCGCGGCGTCAGTATCGCCGGGGCCAAATACCCGCTCCAGGACGCGGAGCTGCAGCCGTCTTTTCCGCTGGGCGTCAGCAACCAGTGGGCAGACGCGGAGGCGGTTGTGTCGGTGCGGGAGGGCGTACTGCTGGTCATTCTTTCCCGAATGCAGCAGGATCCGCCGCCCGTTACGGTTTGACGGGTGAGAGGTACTTTGCGCAGAAGGGCTTGATTCTGCCCCGGTCATATACGTGCAGACTGCAGCGGTGCAGACGCTCGACATTGAGGTTCATGGCATCCTGAAAGGCCATGGCCGAAAGCGTCAGGCTGTGGTACTGAAGCCGGTAAAGAAAAGTGTCAAAATCCATTTCTTCCGAAAAGTCCCCGGAGCTCCCGCTCCGGGGATTCGGCTCCTCCAAAGGGCGTTTCCAGTGCCGAATCACATAATCCCGGTTGTCTTTTTCACATCCCCGACTGCGGGAAGCATGGGTAATGGCATTCAGCGGCTTCAGCCCGCCCTCCGGACGAATCAGAAAGCTCGCGTGAAATCCGCAGAGAGGATGGTCGCACCGGGAGGGGAGAAAGCTCTCCATGGGGATCCCTGCCTGTTCGCAAAGATCTCTCATCAGCCTGTCGAGGGTATACCGGTCCTCTTCCCCGGGCAGACCGGGATAACGGCCAAAATACGAGACCGGCTGAAAATGAATTCCCCGCACCGCAGGAGCAAGGGAAGACGCCAGCCGGACCAGTTCCCCGAGATTCCCGTCATTTACCCCCCGGACGACTGTCGGCACCAGCGTGACGCCGAGATTCATCTGCGTGCAGACCCGGACCGCCTCCAGTTTGGTTTCCAGCAGGGGCCGGCCTCTCAGCGTCTCGTAAATGTCGTTTCGGGTGCCGTCAAACTGCAGGAAAACAATATCCAGCCCTGCATCCCTGAGACGCTTTGCGTAGTCCGGATCCTCCGCAAGCCGAATGCCGTTGGTATTCACCTGGGTACTGCTGCAGCCGGACTCCCGTGCAAAACGGATGAGCTCCGGCAGGTCCTCCCGCAGGGTCGGCTCTCCTCCGGAAAACTGAAGAAGCGGCTGTCCGCACTGCCTGACGATATCCCGGATGGCCGCTTCACATTCCTCACGGGGCGGATCGGCCGCGTTTTTACCTCCATCGGCAAAACAGTACCGGCAGCGGAGATTACAGCGCTCCGTCACTTCCAGCAGCGCACAGCAGGTGCCAATTTCATGTTCGGGGCAGATGCCGCAGGCTCCGGGGCAGGAAAGGCCCGCTTCCGGGGAAAGGGGTTCCGCCCCTGACAGCCACCGGTCAAAGTCCGTCTTACCCTCCCAGACCAGCACTCTCCATGATCCGTGCTCCGGGCAGGACTTTTCCAGAAAAACACGCCCGTCCGCCTCCCGAACCAGAGATGCCGGAATATTGTCCAGACAGACGGGGCAGACCGAACGTGTCCCTCTGATTTGCTCACCCATCTCGGCGCCTCCCTTTCTTAAAATACCGTTTCGGCACCGGTACCCGGTACCAGTACATCATCATATCATAAGCCCCCACGTGAGGCAAGTGAGAGGGCCCAGGTGTGAACTGGCGAAGAAGCTCAATGTTCATGATTTTTTGATTGACTGGACCGGCAAAAACGCGTAAGATAGTACAGTTAAGAATCAAAAACTTCAGGAAGGAGATCCCCGACCATGGAAGAACCGCGCTTTGAATCCCCTGCGGCCATCGGCCATGCGGTCATCATCTCCTCTTCCTCCCGTGAGGCCGCCCTCCATACTGCCCGGAGTCTGGCCATGGCCGCTGTATGTCTGCGGGGACATGACGTACCCTGCGGGGTCTGCCGCGGCTGCCGCAAGGCTGCCTCAGGGTCTCATCCCGACATCATCCCGGTGGTCCGCCCGACAGACAAAAACGGAAACCCCCGGCGGGAACTTACGGTAGACCAGGTGCGGGAACTCGCAGCCGATGCACAGGTACTGCCCAACGAAGCCGAACGCAAGGTTTATATTATCGAAGAAGCCGAGCTCATGAATCTTAACGCCCAAAACGCCGCCCTGAAGCTGCTGGAGGAGCCCCCCGCCACGGTGGTTTTCCTTCTCTGCGCGGTAAACCCCGGCCTCCTGCTTGAAACTGTGCGTTCACGCTGCCTGATGATGACGGTTGCCGGCGGAAATGAAGCCGCAGACGAGGAAAGCCTGAAGCTGGCAGACGGGTTTCTCACAGCCCTGCGCAGCGGGGACCGGATCCGGCTTTACCGGTGGCTTTCGAAAAACGAACTGAGCAAGACGGATCAGACTGCAGCATTCATCGACGCCGCGCTCGACCGCACCGTCGATATGCTCTGCGGGCGCGCTTCTCCTGGAAAACTGACTCCGGAGCAGCAAATGCAGCTTCACCGACTGTTGCTGCAATGCTCGGATTACCTGAAGGCCAATGTAAACCCGAAGCACATATTCAGTCTGCTGGCTTCCGGAATACCGGAATAAGCCCGCTGCAGAGCAGACTGACGATTTCTGATGAACTGGAGAATCTGAATGACCGAAGTAGTAAGCATTAAATTTAAAAACCGGGGCAAGGCCTACTTTTTTGACCCTGCCGGTCTGGATTTGCAGGTGGGAGAGTCCGTCATTGTCGATACTGCCAACGGGATGGAACTTGCCGTGTGCAGCCGCGAAAATCACTCTGTGGAAGACACTGCCGTTGTTCAGCCCCTGCGCCGCGTTCTGAGAAAAGCCACCCAGATGGACCTGAGGGCTGAAGAGCTGGCCAGGCAGAAAGAGAAGAACGCAATGGCCGTCTGCCGGGAGAAGATTGCCGAGCACGGTCTCGACATGAAGCTGGTGGACGTGGAGTGTAATTTTGAAGGAAGCAAGACAACGTTTTTCTTTACTTCCGACGAACGCGTTGACTTTCGCGCACTGGTAAAGGACCTTGCGGGTATTCTGCATAACCGTATAGAACTCCGGCAGATCGGCGTCCGGGATGAGGCCAAGATGCTGGGCGGGCTCGGGATCTGCGGCAGGCCGTACTGCTGCAATCTCTACATGGACGATTTTCGTCCCGTGTCTACCAAGATGGCAAAGATTCAGTCTCTCTCCCTGAATCCGGCGAAGATTTCCGGCAGCTGCGGCCGGCTGATGTGCTGCCTGCGTTACGAGCAGGAAGCCTATGAGGACCTGGTCAAGAAGGTTCCGAAGCAGGGCGCCTTTGTGGAAACCAAAGATGGTTACGGAACCGCCGTTTCGGTGAATCTGCTGCGCTCTACGGTCAAGGTCCGCCTGGATGACGAACGGGAGGACGTACTGCACGAATATAAGGACTATGAGCTTACCGCCGTCCCCGGCGGCCGGCCAAAGGACGGTTCAGCGCCCCCGCATGTGCTGGAATATGTAGAACCCGATCCATCCTCCGATGGGGAAGAACCGGCAGACGAGTGGGTCATCCCGGAAGAGATCCCGGAAACTCCCTCCGAAGAGGTGCCGGCCGCACCTTCCACAGCTGCGGCTGAAGAAAGCAGCGTCCGGAAAAGCCGCCGCTCACGGGGCAGAAGAAAAGCCGGCAATACGCCGGCAGAAAAAGCCCAGAAAGAAGTATCCGCGGAGCCCGTCAAGGGGCGCCCCGAGCACCGCACGAAAGTCCGCGTTGATCCGGATCCCGGTGTGCAGAAGGCGCAGGACGCATCTGCGGAAAAGGACGATGCAGGGAAGGCTCCCGGAAAAAGGAAGAACCGCAGCCGCGGCAAAAAAAGCCCTTCTCCGAACGGGAATCCCGGGCAGGCAGAGGCCCGCAAGGAAGCTGCCGCCCAGCCAAAGATTCAGAAGGTTCAGGTACGTCAGGGCGACGCCGGCCAGGGAGGCGCTCCCGCCGGGAAGCGAAGCCGCTCCCGCCGCCCCTTCCGCAGCAAGCCGAAGCAAAATCCCCCTGCTCAAAACTCCTGAGCTTCCCCTGCCGGAGGTTTTTATCTACTGATGAAGCAAAACTCAGCCAAGGCTCAGGATCCGGTCTTTCAGGGCTTCACACGGGAAACCGCGGATTTCCTCTGGGAACTGAGCTTTCATAATGAACGTCCCTGGTTTCAGGAACACAAAGAGACCTATCAGAGGGTTCTTCATGCGCCCTTCCACGCGCTGGCGGAGACCGTTGCCGCAAGGATGTGCCTGAGTTTTCCGGAGGAACCCTTCGACCTTCACGTTTCCCGGATCTACCGGGATGCACGGCGGCTGTTCGGCCGCGGCCCCTACAAGGATCATCTGTGGTTTACCGTCTTCAACGGAGAAAACCGGCACACTGAAGGTCCCATGTTCTGGTTTGAGCTGTCGGCGGCAACCTTCAGCTACGGTCTTGGATTCTTCGACGTCACCCCCGCAGAGATGGCGGCCTTCCGCAGCAGCATCGACGCCAACCCCGCCCGGTTTGAACGTCTTGTACGGGATGCGATGAGGCTGCCCGGTTTTCAGGTTACCGGGCCGGAATATAAACGCCTGAAGAAGGACCTCGGTCCGGTTTTGAACCCCTGGTACAACCGCAAGCAGGTAGGTCTGGAGCACGTGGAAGATTTCGACCCCAACGCACTGGGTCCGGAGCTGTCCGATACGCTTTGCGAGACATTTCAAAGCCTGATGCCGCTTTACCGTTATTTTCTGACCTGCTGCCGCGCTGCCGCCGCACAGGATTCCGATGAACTCAGGAGGAGAGACCATGGAGATAAAGAGACCGAAAATCTCAGTTATCATGCCGGCTTACAACTCTGAAAAGTACATTGAACGTTCTGTCAAAAGCGTGCTGAGTCAGACCTGGCCCGAGCTGGAGCTCATTGCTGTGGACGATGGTTCCACCGACCGGACTTCCGCCATTCTCCACCGTCTTGCCGCAGCAGACAGCCGGCTCCGGTTCATCCGTACGGACAACCACGGCCCGGCCGAAGCACGCAACGCCGCCCTGAAGATGATCGCCGAGGACACCGACTATGTAACCTTTATCGACGCGGATGACGAGCTGATGCCTGACGCTCTCGAGTACGCGCTGGAACCCGCAGCTTCGGGGGCCGACCTGATCCTTTTCGGGTTTTCGATTATCGAAGCGGACGGGAAGGAGCGGGACTATCAGGAATTTGACTGTCTGGTCCGCAGTCAGGACATGCGCACCGCCTTCCCCCGCCTGTACAAGGCAAATCTCCTCAACCAGGTATGGGGAAAGCTTTACTCCGCCCGTATTCTCAGAGAGAAGGGGATACGCTTCAAGGATTATCTTTGGGGTGAGGACCGCCTCTTCGTCTTTGACTATCTTGAATGCTGCAGTCTGATCGCGGTTCGCAGTGAATGCAAATACCGCTATATCATGCACGCCGGTGAGAGTCTTATATCGAAGTTTTACCCCAAAAAATTCAGCGTCTGCATTGAGGCGGATATCCGTGCACAGGAACTCTGCCACCGTTACGGCGTTGCGGACGATGCCGACCTGCGGTACATGTTCGCCAAGTCGGTCTTCTCCTGCATCACTACTCTGTTCTCTCCATCCTGCACTCTTTCGGACGAAGGCCGGATGATTTATATCCGGGAAATCCGTTCAAACCCCCGGGTGCAGCAAAGATGCAGGGACACCTCGGGCGGTGTCCCTGTAAATACCCTGTGTTATATTCTGCGTCACAGCAGGCCAAGGACAATCCTGAACACCTTCCGCGCGGTTGCGCTGGTCGGTGATCAGGCGCCGGACCTGTTTATGAAGCTGAAGCACCGGAAGTGAGCGGCCTCAGTCCGGATTCCCGCTGAGGGCCCTGAGCAGCGCCTCGGTTGGAACAATTTTCCAGCCGTCGCGGGTCTGTACCAGTTGAATTCGCAGCCCCACAGAACTGTAGTAATTCTGCGGCGTTTCCAGCAGCTTCTCCATTGCCCGGTCATAAGCCAGAGCGGCCGCCTCCGGAAGGCAGTTCCCGTTCTCATCATAAATCTGACTTCTGGCCATCGTCCTTCCCATTGCGAGAAGCTGTTCTCTCGTCTCCCGTTCCAGATCCGGTGTCATGGCATCGAAATCCAGTACCTGCAGCTGCAGCTCCTGCCAGGCTGAAGTTTTCTCCACACTGCTGTTTCCCAGCAGCCGGTAGCTCCAGCTGCGCTCCAGCGCCTCCATGGCAGCCCCGCGGACTGTGTCCGACGGGAGACTTCCGCTCAGGCCGAGGGATGCCCCGTTTGCCAGATATCCGTCCGCCGCAGCATAGTCTCCTTCTGTCAATGCCCGGAAAAAAGCCTCAACCGTATCCGCCGGATCCTCTCCGGAAGATACAATGTAGCTGTTGCCGCTGACGCCCGGGAGACAGAGCATACAGGTGAAAGCCGTTAAAACAACCGCGGCAATGGCGTACTGGAGAGCGAGGTTCGTCGTTCTGTGGCGGAGTGAAAACCAGATAATCCCCACCAGAGAGAAGCCCATTACCAGTGCCAGCGCCAACGCCGGTCCGGCACTGAGTCCCCTCTTAACCTGTTCCGCGGCCGGTTTTGAAGCCGGGCGGTTTTCGCCGTTCACTTCGGGCCCGGGGCTTGCGGAGTCATCCGGAGAGGCAATCTCCTCTTCCTTCGCTTTTCGCTCCGCCTCCAGGCGATCCCGCTCCTCAGCAGCAGCAATCGCTTCCGCCTCCGCCTGTTCCTGACGGAGGCGTTTTTCATGAGTTTCCTGAGCGTACTCGCACATCAGGGTGCAGTAGTCCGCCAGCACGCCGTAGGCATTCTCCGTTCCCGTGGTAAAAAGCACGATGGCAATCGGATCATCGGTAAAGCAGAGCGCGCAGTCATTCAGATAGAGAATCGGGTCCTCGGCAAACCAGCCGTATTTATGGGCTATATCATAGCGCCGCTCATGCAGTTTGAAGTATTTTTCCGGTTCCGCCCGCTGCATGGTCTCGATCAGCCGGTCGTATCTGCTGCCTCCGTCATACAAGCGGCGCAGGCAGGTAATCATCTGCCGGGGCGTGAAGAAATTGTTCTCATAATACTTGTCGTCCACATTTTCCGGATCCTCACCCATAAGGGGCGCGATCAGGATCCGGTAGCGGTGATACAGCGTCGAGGGCGGATCCGTCTCAATCGTCGCTCCCGCATAGTCCCAGAGTATTTTGGCGTAATTATTGTCGGAGTTAACGATCGTGCCTTCCAGCAGCTCCGAGTACCGATAACCGGAGATCAACTCATCCATGGTGAGCTTGCCCTCGGAAATCCAGTCCATAAACAGCATATTCAGCGGGACTTTGTACATGCTGCCGCTGACCCGGTATTCATCCCCGTTGTAATAATGCTCCTCCCCGGTCGCAAAATTGTAGTAACCGGCGGCAATGGTGTCGGGATTTGCATTCCGCTTCTGAAGCATCAGCAAAAGCCGGGTCTCCCAGTCGTCCGTCTCCTCGGCATTCTCCGCCTCACCTGCTTCTTCCGCAGTCTCGGGTGCGTCCGGAAGAAGCTCCGCCTCAGATCCTTCCTCTTCAGCAAAAGCCAAAGGGCTCACGCCTGTCGGAAGAAGGACCGTCAGCAGCAGCAAAAAGCTGAGCGGCAGAGTGACGATCAGTTTTATACGGTCTCTTCGGTTCATATCACGATCTCCGAAAGATGTTCTTCAAATTACCGGCCTATTCTACCATTCTCTGCCGGAATTGCAAGGTTTTTCATAAAACGGCTGTCCCCGGAAGTATGTTGGGACAGCCGTTTTGCGCGATTACGGCAGCGCATAGAAGCCGGTTCCCCAGAAGCCCGCGCCCGCCTTTTCCGCTTCCCGCTCAAGCTTTGCAAAGTGGTGCTCATACCTGGTGTTGGGTTCCAGGGACATGGCCCGCGCCAGACCCTCGGAAAGCATATAGTCCTCCAGTAAAACCCCGTCGGCATACACATAGGCCAGAGTCCGTCCGAACCGGTCAGTCCTTTCCGCATCATATTCCAGTGTTACTTTCCGGCCTGATACAAGTTCCCGCATTCGCTGCGCAGCCAGAACACCTTCTGGACTGTTGTTCTCCGTTTCCGGGTGCACACTCTCCGGAGCATCAATTCCGATCAGGCGCACCGTGGTCTTTTCCCCATCCACCAGCAGGAGCAGCGTATCTCCGTCAATCGCATAAAGGACTTCACAGGGGCGGCTGTCCGTTTCGGGCCGGGGCTCCGGTTTCAGGAGGCTCTGTAACTTCTCCGCCTCCCGCCGCAGCGTTTCCGGCAGGCAGTCGTCCGGGAGCAGGAGCAGGACACACCCCACGAGCAGGGCAGCGGCTAAGAGGATGCAAAGAAGCCGCTTCATCCGCCGGCCTCTTCTTTCCCGGCGGTGCCCAGTCTAAAGGCCAGCCGCGTATTGCGCCTGCGGATGTTGACATTTCGGATGGCAACTGCCAGCGCCTTTCTGGTACCCACTACCACCGCACCCCGTTTGGCACGGGTAACACCGGTATAGATCAGATTTCGCTGCAGCATCATGTAATGACTCATCAGAACAGGCATCACCACAACCGGATACTCTGAACCCTGCGCCTTATGGATGGTTGTGGCATACGCCAGCACCAGCTCGTCCAGCTCTGTCACGTCATAGGAGACCTCCCGACCGTCAAAGTTCACGGTCAGGCTGCGGTCTTCCTGATTAACGGCCTGCACAAAACCGATATCTCCGTTAAATACTTCCTTCTCATAGTTATTACGAATCTGCATCACTTTGTCGTTCTTCCCGTACCGGATACCTCCGCGCCGCAGTCCATCCTCCCCCGGGTTCACCGCTTCCTGCAGAAGCAGGTTCAGATTCGCCGCCCCGGCGGGTCCCCGCTGCATGGGCGTCAGCACCTGTATTTCTCCGGGAGGGACCCGAAAGTGCCGAGGCAGCCTCTGCTGAACCAGTTCCAGCACCGTACGGGCGGCTTCTTCTGCAACCCCGCCCGCTTCAGAGGTGTCCAGGCCCTTTCCCTTCATTTCTTTCTCTACGTCGATAAAAAAGAAGTCCGTGTCCCTGCCATTGGAAAGATCCGGCATTTCGCCCGCATTGATTCGATGGGCATTCATGATAATACGGCTGGTCTGCGCCTGACGGAAAATCCGTGTCAGGCGAATAACCGGAAAGGCGCCCGACAGGATCACATCGCTCAGAACATTTCCGGCGCCTACACTGGGCAGCTGGTCCACATCGCCCACCAGGATCAGTGTCATACTGTCCGGCAGCGCCCTGAGGAGGCTGTACATCAGCATAATGTCGATCATGCTGCATTCATCCACGATCAGCACATCCCCCTCCAGCGGGTTTTCAGCATTGCGCTGATAGCCTTCCGGCGGTTTCATCTCCAGAAGACGGTGAATGGTTTTGGCCTCCATCCCGGTTGCCTCCGACAGCCGCTTGGCAGCGCGGCCGGTCGGAGCAGCCAGCAGGATCCGCGCCCCGCTCTCCCGAAAAGCGGCAATGATGCCCTGCGTAGTCGTGGTCTTTCCGGTACCCGGCCCGCCCGTCAGCACCAAAACCTTACTGTCCGCAGCAGTCCGGATCGCCTGAAGCTGAACCTCATCGTACTGGATGCCGGTCCTCCTCTGTATGCGCATTTCCAGCCCCTCCGGACGGACTGCAACCGATGGTCTGCCCTGAAAAAGTTCCCTCAGCCGTTTTGCCGTTCCCATTTCAGCGTGGTAGAAAGGCGGCAGGTAGATTGCCCTCTCCGGTATTCCATTGTCTGCGTTGAACTCCTCGGTAATCAAGTCCCCGGATTCGGTCATGCCGCGGAGCACGGACTCCAGCATCGCCGGTTCGACCTCCAGCATTTCCTCCCCCGTCCGGAGCAGCTGCTCTTCGGTGGCGAAGCAGTGGCCCTCATCCGCAAGGCGGTTGAGGGTATACTTTATGCCGCTTTGAAGCCGTTCCTTCCTCGTCCGCTCGAACCCCAGCTTTTGGGCGATGGTATCCGCTGTCCGAAAGCCGATCCCCCAGATTTCATCTGCAAGGCGGTAGGGATTATCTGTCACCACGCGGATGCTCTCTGCACCGTAGGTTTTATATATTTTGGTGGCATGGCCGGTACTGACATCATGGCTCTGGAGAAACAGCATGATGTTTCTGATTTCCTTCTGTTCCGCCCAGCTCTTCCGGATGCGTTCCACCCGCAGTTTGCCAATCCCCGGAACCTCCAGCAGGCGTTCCGGGTTCTCTTCAATTACATCCAGTGTTTCCGCACCAAAGGCCTGTACAATCCGATGCGCATACTTTGGACCGATTCCCTTTACCAAACCGCTGCCGAGATATTTTTCGATGCCGTAAACCGTCGCCGGCAGGGTTTCCTCAAAGGCGGATACCGAAAACTGGCGTCCGTACTTTGAATCCATCCGCCATTCACCTTCCAGCTGCAGAATGCTGCCGGCATGGATTTCCGGCATATTGCCGACTACGGTGATCAGATCCTGAAAGCCTCCGGCACGGCAGCGCAGGACGGTAAAGCCGGTCTCTTCACTTTGAAATGTAATACGTTCCACTGCGCACCGCAGCCGTTCCATTCTCTTCCCTCCCGTCCTTGATTCAGTCCGTCAGCGGTGGTCAGAACATCCCCAGGGTCTTAAAGACAAGAATCCATATAAAGAAACTGAAAATACTGACCAGGGTTGTAATCACAACAATATCACCCGCCAGCTCCGCATCACCGCATTGCATCTGCTGCACCATCGTAAAGGAATTCACAGCGGTCGGCGCACCGAAAGCGCCCAGAAGCCCCAAAAAATCCACGCCCCGGAACCCCAGGGCAGCCCCGACACCCAGGACCAGGGCCGGAATCAGGAAAAGCTTGATTCCCGTTACCGCCGCAAGGGTCCTTCTGAAGCGTCCCAGCCCGCCAAATCGGAAAAAAGCTCCCAGGAGGAAAATCTGAAGCGGTGTAGCAATGCTTCCCAGGTTCGAGACCGCTTTTTCCGCCACGGCGGGAAGCCGAATATTCAGCAGCTGGAAAAGGATGCCCAAAAAAGAGCCGACGATCAGGGGATTCCTTACAATCTGCAGCAAAACCTCTCCGGTTTTTACCCGGCGGCCCCGGAATTTTTCCAGGGCGACCACCGCCAGAAAATTGAACAGCGGCACAATCACCGCGATCAGCACCGCAACCGAGCTCAGATTGTCTTCCCCTGCCAGGGCTCCGGCAATGGGAAGACCCATGATCACAAAATTGCTGCGGAAAATGCCCTGAGCAACCACACCCTTATGGTCCTGCTGCGGAACAAAGCGGGCGGCACCGTAAACTGACGCCGCAAACACCAGCAGCACACAGACAACGCTGTAGGCGATCAGCCCGGGCTGTACGGACTGACTGAGGTCTGCACAGTAGATGTTGTAGAACAGCATACACGGCAGAAAAATCCGAAATGCAGCCCTGTTGACCCGCGGAACATCCTCCCCGCTTATGACCCCGAAACGCCTTGCCGCGTATCCGGTAATCATGACCAGAAGCATCGGCAGGACCGCGTTGAGCGACAGTACAAGATTCTCCAATTCACATTCCTCCGGACCGGGCATCTTCTTTACGGCGTGATCTTAGCACAAATCCCCAACCTCTTCAATCCCCGTCCGGCAGGAAACAGAGGGAACGGAGCTGCCGAAAAAGGCAGCTCCGTTCCGAACTATTCCCTGCAACGTGAAGGGTATTATGTTTCCTGATTAACGGACGATTTCTCTCAACTCAGATCAGTCCCGGACCCGAAGCGCTCGGATGGCATTCAGTACCGCAAGTACCATCACACCTACATCCGCGAAGATGGCCGCCCACATATTTGTGATGCCGAGCGCCCCCAGAATCAGGCAGCCGAACTTCACCGCGAGAGCGAAAACAATATTTTCATAAACAATGCGGATACACTTTCTCGACAGGCGAACGCCCTTTGCAATTTTGGCCGGATCATCGTCCATCAGGACAATATCCGCAGCCTCGATTGCGGCATCGGACCCCAGCGCGCCCATGGCGATGCCCACATCGGCACGGGCAAGAACCGGCGCGTCATTAATACCGTCACCGACAAAGGCGAGTTTCCCGCCCCGGGATCCTTCCTCTGCCATCATCTGCTCCACGATCCGGACCTTGTCACCCGGCAGCAGCTCCGCGTGGTAGCCATCCAGGCCGAGTTTCTTCGTCACATCGGCGGCCACCGCGTTTCCGTCGCCGGTCAGCATGACAATTTTCTCAATTCCCGCCCGGCGCAGCTGTGTAACTGCCTCCCGGGCACCGGGCTTTTCAAGGTCCGAAATGACAATATGCCCCTCATAGGCTCCGTCTCTGGCCACATGAACAATCGTGCCCGAACTGTGGCAGTTCAGAAAAGGAATATCCAGCCTCCGCATCAGTTTGTCATTCCCGACGGCAACCCGTTTACCATCCACCAGTGCCGTAACACCGTGTCCGCCGATCTCTTCAATTTCACTTACGCGGCTGCGGTCCGGTTCTCTTCCATGGGCGCGCTGCAGGCTTTTGCTGATGGGATGAGAAGACGCGGCCTCTGCCAGGGCCGCAAGCTCCAGCAGCTCGGAATCCTCCATCGGGCTGTGATGGATATCGCTGACTTCAAAAACTCCTTTTGTCAGGGTCCCGGTTTTGTCAAACACAACCGTTTTCACCTGTGAAAGCGCTTCCAGATAAATCGAGCCCTTAATGAGGATCCCCTCATGGCTGGCGCCGCCGATGCCGGCGAAAAAGCTCAGCGGAATGCTGATGACCAACGCGCAGGGGCAGCTGATCACCAGAAAGGTCAGGGCCCGGTAGATCCACACATGCCACCCTCCCGGCAGGCCCAGAAACAGAATCCGTACCAGCGGCGGAAGGACTGCCAGCGCCAGAGCGCTGATCACAACGGCAGGCGTATAGATCCGGGCAAAGCGGGAAATAAACTCCTCAGATCTGGATTTCCTGGAGCCGGCATTCTCGACCAGTTCCAGTATTTTTGAGACTGTGGACTCCCCGAACTCTTTCGTTGTCTGTATTTTCAGCACTCCGGTGAGATTAATACACCCGCTGAGCACCTCATCTCCGGCCTTGCAGTCCCGGGGAACACTCTCCCCGGTCAGCGCAGCGGTATCCAGAGTAGAACTGCCTTCCGTGATCACCCCGTCCAGAGGGACTTTCTCACCCGGCTGCACCACGATTACCGTACCGATCTCCACTTCGTCCGGGTCAACACGCTTCAGTGTTCCGTCCGCCTCAATATTGGCATAGTCCGGGCGGATATCCATGAGCTCCGTAATGTTTCGCCGGCTCTTCCCCACGGCGTATGATTGAAAGAATTCGCCGATCTGGTAAAACAGCATAACAGCGACAGCCTCATTGTAGTCACCGCTCTTTTCGTAAACTGCAAGGGCGATGGCCCCCAGGGTTGCCACCGTCATCAGAAAGCATTCATCAAACGGTCTCCTGTTCAGGATTCCCTTCCAGGCTTTGCGTAAAACACTGTAGCCGACAACGAGGTAGGATGCCATGTATAAAACGGTGGAAATGACCTCCCGAACATATCCGGCAGGAAGCATCCTCCGCGCCGCATTTGCCAGTATGAACAGCAGTGCTGAAAGCGCGATGCTCCTCAGCATCTTTTTCTGCTTCCCTGTCATGCCTGTCATCCTTCCTTTCCTCTTTCAGGGGCTTTCCGTCGTTCAGAAGCGCACGGATCTGTTCTCAGGGCTCAGAACTCAATCTCGCAGTCCGGTTCCACCTTTTTACAGGCCTTCAGCACATCTCTTATTACCGTTTTGGGATCTGCTCCGTCCTCAAACTCTACGGTCATTTTCTGTGCCATGAAGTTCACAACTGCCGAAGCAACGCCATTTACTTTCCGGGCCGTATTCTCCATCAGGTTCGCGCAGTTGGCGCAGTCCACTTCGATTTTGTAAGTATTCTTCATGCCGCTTCTCCTTTCAACAATTAAATACTTGTTTATTTGTTCTGCGCGCAGTATACTGCTCTCCGGGCGGAAGTGCAAGCCCTCCGCCACGCTCTCTTCCGTTTGGGAGAAAAATACTTCCAAACGGGATATTACGGAGGTTTCCAACATGGATGATAATCATGCCCCCCTGACCCGTTACGGCAGTCTCCGCAACCGGGTATTTCTGGAGCAGGCGCTGGCCGGGACCCGGGAGTTCGGCATCGTTGCCGATCTGTTTTCCCAGCTCAGTGACCCGACCCGGCTGCGCATCTTCTGGATGCTGTGTCATGTTGAGGCCTGTGTTTCGGAAATTGCAGGTTTGATGGACATGTCCAGCCCGGCCGTTTCGCACCATCTGCGCTCCCTGCGGGAAACAGATCTCATCACCGGCAGCCGGGAAGGAAAGGAGGTCTATTACCGTGCGTCCGGAAACGAAGCTGCGCAGCTGCTGCATCATATGATTGAACAGACCATGTGCATCACCTGCCCGGAAGAAGCCGAGCGTCTCTCCGACACCCGTGCCGACCAGATTGCATTAGTTCATGACGTGCATGAATACCTCCTTCAGCATATGGATGAGCGAATTACCATTGAGGCGCTTTCACACCGCTTTCATTTAAACGCCACGACCCTCAAGGCCGTATTCAAGTCTGTCTATGGAAACTCCCTTGCATCGCATATGAAGGAACACCGGATGGAGATGGCCGCAAAACTGCTGAGTGAGACGGGACTTCCGGTTTCCGATATTTCTCACAGGGTGGGATATGACAGTCAGAGCAAGTTCACCGCAGCCTTCAAAAGCAACTTCGGTATGCTGCCGACAGAATACCGGAAAGAGGCCTCTAGAGCAGCCCATGGAAAATGAGTCCGTCTCCAGGATTTTGTCAATTTCTCTACAATGTTTCATTTGACAGATGCCGGGGAACAGGGTATTATATACCAGATTGGGGAATGTCCTGTTTCATCGGAGAATAACTTCCCCCTACACATTCTTGTTATTTCTTTGTACCTTTAATCAAAATATCTGCAGGAGGATAACGGATGAAGAAAGTACAGTTCACCGAAACCGTTCTTCGTGATGCCAGCCAGTCCCTGGTAGCAACCCGTATGAGCTATGACCAGTTTGAGGGTATCCTGGAAACGATTGATCAGGCGGGTTATTATTCCGCGGAATGCTGGGGCGGTGCAACCTTTGATGTCTGCCTTCGTTTTCTGAACGAAGACCCCTGGGAACGCCTGAGAAAAATCCGGGCCAAGATGCCCAACACCAAGCTGCAGATGCTGCTGCGCGGGCAGAACATTCTGGGCTACAAGCACTACAGCGATGATATCGTACGGCGCTTTGTCCGGGCGGCGGTCCGCAACGGTATTGATATCATCCGCATTTTTGACGCGCTGAACGATGTGGATAACCTGAAGGTGGCTATCGAGGAGACGGTCTCACAGGGTGCCATCGCCTCCGGTGCCATTTCCTACACTACCAGCCCCGTTCATACGCTGGAGAAATACGTGGAAATCGTGAAGGAACTGAAGCAGATGGGCGTTTCCACCATCTGCATCAAGGACATGGCCGGTATTCTCACCCCGAAGGCCGCCTATGACCTGGTTTCCGCCATCAAGGATGCTGTGGACCTGCCGATTGTCATGCACACCCACTGCACCACGGGCATGGCTTTCATGACTTATCTCAAGTCCGTAGAAGCCGGTGCCGATGTCATCGACACCGCAATCTCCCCCTTCTCCGGCGGTACCAGCCAGCCTGCCACCGAGACGCTGGCCTATGCACTGCGTGAGCTGGGTTATGAAGTGGATCTTGACGACAACAAACTGTTCAAGATGGCAAACTACTTTAAGCCCATCCGGGCCGAGTTCCTGGAAAAAGGCACCCTCAATCCGATTTCCATGGCCACCGATACCCAGTGCCTCACCTACCAGATTCCGGGCGGCATGCTCTCGAATCTGCTGAGCCAGCTGAAGAGCCTGAACGCCCTGGACAAGTTTGATGAAGCCCTGCTGGAGACTCCGCGGGTCCGCGAAGACATGGGCTATCCCCCGCTGGTAACCCCGACGAGCCAGCTGGTCGGCACCCAGGCCGTACAGAATGTTCTGGCCGGCGAGCGCTACAAGAACGTCGGTGCGGAGATCAAGGCTTACTGCCGCGGTGAGTACGGCAAGACCCCTGCACCTATCAACCCGGAGATCCGGGCCAAAATCCTCAATGGTGAAGAGCCTCTGAAGGGCCGCTACGCTGACACGCTGCCGTCGGACATTTATGAAAAAACCGCGGAACAGCTCGGTGATACCGCCCGCTGCGAAGAGGATGTGCTGAGCTACATCGCTTTCCCGCAGGTGGCGGAGAAGTTCTTCCAGCAGCGCCAGGAGGCTGAGGAAAAGAAGGTCCGTTACTCCATTGAGCAGCTGTAAGCGGGAGGAACCAGTGTGAACGATTTAATCAACATCTCGATCCCCACGGCAAGCGGCTACGCCCTGCTCGGCTACTGCGTAGTGTTCTTCGGGCTGGTGCTGCTGATGTGCGTGCTGCTGGTCATGGGCAAGATCATGACCAGCAAAAAGGCCGTGCCCGCTGCTGAAAAGGCCGCAGCGGAAGCGGAACCCACGCCTGCCGTTAAGGCAGACCCCGCACCCGGCACCGCAGGCGAGTTTAAACTCTACAATACTGAACCCCGTGACGCTGCGATGGTAATGGCCATTGTGGCCGATACGCTCGGAAAGCCCATCAACGAACTTCGCTTTATTTCCATCAGGGAGGTCACAGAAAATGAAGTATAAAGTTACGCTGAATAACCGCGTTTATGAGGTTGAGGTCGAAGAAGGCGAGGCCATGCTCGTAGACGAGTATGAACTGGCCGCTCCCGCTGCCCCCGCACCGGCTTACACCGCGCCCGCTGCCGCGCCCGTGGCCGCAGCCCCTGCAGCAGTTTCCGCCGCACCCGCCGGCGAGGCGCTTGCCGCCGGAACCCGTGTCGACGCTCCTCTGCCCGGCAACGTGCTGATGGTGAAGGTCGCGGTCGGTCAGGCTGTCAAAGCCGGCGATGTGCTGGTGATTATTGAAGCCATGAAGATGGAAAACGAAGTTGCCGCACCCTGCGACGGCACGGTCAAACAGGTTGTCGCCCAGAAGGGCGCCGTCGTGGAAACGGGTGCTCCGCTCGTCGTGCTTGGTTAAAAGGAGGCCCGCATGAATATAATGGGTGTCCTGCAAAAGCTGGCTCTTGAATCCGGTTTTGCGGCTTTCTTTACCACGGACGGCGGGTGGAAGAACCTTGTCATGATCATCATCGCCTTCGTGCTGCTCTATCTCGGTATCGTCAAAAAGTTTGAGCCTCTGCTGCTCTGCGGCATCGCATTCGGCTGTCTCCTGTCGAACCTGAGTTACTTTATCGGGATGGGCAGCAACGCACTGTACCACCCCGAACTGTGGGAGGCGTTCCTTGATTCCACCAGCCCGTATTATCACAGCTACGGCCACATTATGTCGAACTGCGGTCTGCTGGACTTCTTCTATATCGGCGTAAAGGCGGGTATTTACCCTTCGCTGATCTTTATGGGCGTCGGCGCAATGACGGACTTCGGCCCGCTGCTTGCCAACCCCAAAAGCCTCCTGCTCGGCGCCGCCGCGCAGCTGGGCGTGTTTGTTGCCTTCTTCGGTGCCGTGCTGCTGGGCTTCACCGGACCGCAGGCCGCATCCATCGGCATCATCGGCGGTGCGGACGGCCCTACGGCCATTTACCTGACCACCAAGCTTGCGCCTGAACTCCTCGGTCCCATTGCCATTGCGGCATATTCATATATGGCGCTGATCCCGCTGATCCAGCCGCCGATTATGAAGCTGATGACCACCGACAAGATGCGCAAGGTCAAAATGGTGCAGAGCCGCGAAGTGTCGAAGACCGAAAAGATCATCTTCCCGATCGTTGTCGCCACCTTCGTCATCCTGCTTCTTCCTTCCACCGCCCCGCTGATCGGCTGCCTGATGCTGGGCAACCTGTTTCGTGAATGCGGCGTGACAGACCGCCTGAGCGACACGGCGCAGAATGCACTGATGAACATTGTCACAATCTTCCTGGCCACTTCGGTGGGTGCAACGATGGTTGCGCAGAACTTCCTGAACTTTAGCACGATCAAGATCATCATTCTCGGTCTGATCGCTTTCTCAATTTCCACGGTGGGCGGTCTGATCGGCGGCATCATCATGTACAAAACCTCCGGCGGCACCATTAATCCGTTGATTGGTTCCGCAGGCGTTTCCGCCGTTCCGATGGCCGCACGCGTTTCCCAGGATGTCGGAAGAAAGTACAACAAAAGCAACTATCTGCTGATGCACGCCATGGGCCCGAACGTAGCCGGCGTCATTGGCTCGGCCATCGCAGCAGGATTCCTGCTGAGTGTTTTCGGCTGATCAAGAGAACAACAAGAAGCCCGTGTACTGCGGGCTTTTTGTTTGTGTAAACAGGTAAAGAGGTAATGAATATGTCAGATTATCAGGCACAATACAAGCAAAAGAAAATGACGGCCGATGAGGTGGCCGCTCAGGTGGGCGACAACTGGCTGATCGGCATGGATGCCGCCATTGCACAGACCCCCGCCATCATCGACGCGCTCTGCCGGCGGGCGGAAAACAGCGGCCTGAAGGGTGTACGGGTCCAGATGCTGCTGGACAGTTTCCCCTATCCCTTTTACGCCGACGGTCATTTGTTCGGTAAAGTCATGGGTGAATCCTGGTTCGCAAGCGGCGGTGCCCGGAAGGCTCTTGCAGAAGGCTGGGCGGACTACATCCCCAACTACTACCGCGACTGCCCCCGGCATATCCGCGAAAACTATGACTATGACGCTTTCTGTGTTTCGGTCTCCCCCATGGACAAGCACGGTTATTTCAGCCTCGGCTCCGTCAGTTCCTACTCCCCCGCCATGATCGATAAAGCCAAGCGTATTTTTGTCGAAGTCAATGAAAATACCCCCCGCGCCGTTCGCGGTGAACAGCTGCACATCAGCCAGATTACCGGCCTTGTGGAGAACACCTTTGAACTACCGACCCTGCCCCCCGCCAAACTGGATGAGACCAGCAGCATCATTGGAAATCTCATTGCGGAACAGATCCCGGACGGTGCCTGCATCCAGCTGGGTATCGGGGCCATCCCCGATGCTGTGGGTCTCGCACTGCAGTCTAAACATGATCTCGGCATTCATACCGAAATGTTTACAAGCTCCATGGTGGACCTGATCAAGTGCGGCGCCGTAAACAACAGCAGAAAGCAGATCCATCGCGGGATTACCGTCACAACCTTCGCCTTCGGCTCCAAAGCCATCAACGACTTTATTGACGACAATCCCTCCATCGCCATCATGCCGGTGGACTATGTCAACAATCCGGAGGTCATCTGCCGGAATGACAATATGATTTCCATCAATGCCGCCCTGGAAGTAGATCTCTTCGGGCAGGTCTGTGCCGAGAGCATCGGGACGAAGATTATGTCCGGCTCCGGGGGCCAGGTGGATTATGTCCGCGGCGCCTGCCAGTCCAGGGGCGGAAAGAGTTTCATTGCCTTTACCTCCACGGCCAAGGGCGGCACCATCAGCAAAATCAAGACCAGCCTTACCCCCGGTGCGGTCGTTACCACCAGCAAAAACGACGTGGATTATATTGTAACGGAATACGGTCTTGCCCACCTGCGGGGTGAAACCCTGTCCTCCCGGGTCAAACAGCTGATTGCCATCGCGCACCCGGATTTCCGCGACGAGCTGACCTTCGATGCGAAAAAGCGCGGGATCCTGATCTGAACAGAATATGCGTTATCAGGCTGTATTATTTGACATGGACGGCACCGTCCTGGATACGCTGGGCGATCTCGCCGACTCTGTAAACCGCAGTCTCCGGGAATACAAGCTGCCGGAAGTCAGCCTGGAGCACGTTGCGCAATCCCTGGGCAACGGCGCCGCCTATCTCATCCGCCACTGTGTTCCGGAGGGTTGTTCCGACGAACTCTATGAACAGATTCTCGCCTTTTACAAGCCCTGGTACGACGCCCACTGCCGTATCAAAACCGCTCCCTACTCCGGTATTCTTCCGCTGACGGAAGCGCTCAGGGCTTCGGGGATCCGGCAGGCTATCATCTCCAACAAGCCGGATTCCGCCGTGCAGGAGCTGGCTGAGGTTTTCTTTCCGAATCTGATGGATGTGGTCATCGGAGAGAGCCCGGCTGTGCGCCGCAAGCCCGCGCCCGACACCGTGCTCTCCGCAGCCCGTCAGATGGGGCTTGAAGTCACGGACTGTGTCTACATCGGCGACACGGAAGTAGACATTGAAACCGCCCGCAATGCCGGGATGGACTGCATTTCGGTTACCTGGGGATTCCGCACAGAGAAGCAGCTGACAGAAGCCGGAGCAACGACGATTGTCCGCAGCCCCGCAGAATTAAGTGAAAAGCTCCTCGGCTAAACGCCGGGGAGCTTTCTCTCTGATTAAACTGCGGTCACGACGGGCAGCTTTTTATCCTTTGCGGCAGCCTATGCTTCCGCCAGTGCGTAAATGCTTTCCAAAATCTTTCGGTTGTACTCCTCCAGATCATCCGGACGCTTCGGGGTTTTCCGGGCATCACAAATGGCGCGGGCAAGGGCGTCCTCTTCATAACCTTCCAGGCCTTCCGAGTAGGCCTCCAGATTTTTGGAACAGTAAAGGGGCAGGCCGATGACTCTGGCCTCCTCTATATTCAGGGGCTGACCCTCATAGCGGGAGGTGGAAAGAAAAGCGTCCATGCGGTTCATGACCGCATAGGGGTTTGCCTGCTGCCCGAGAAAATGGATGTATCCCGGTGCTTCCTGCTCCGCCATCCTTAACAGCGCCTCATGTTCCGGTCCTTCCCCGATGATATAGAGCTGTAAATCCTCCCGGCTGCGGCAGCAGGAGGCGAAGAGTGGAATCATGATATCATAACCCTTCTGATGGGAGAGCCGGCCAAGCGCCACAAAATTGACTTTATCCTCGTCAATCTCCGCAGTAAGCTCTTCTGACAAAGGCTCCCGCTGTTTCCGGCGGATTTCGGGCACGTCGATATAGTTTGCAATCACCCTGTATTCCGCATCCGTCTGACCGGACAGTCTCCGGAACGGTTCTGTAAGGGCAGGCGAGCAGGGAATGAAGCCGTCATAGCGACGGAATTTGCCTTTGAAAAAATACCAGAGCACCCGGTACTTCCATTCATTCCGCTGCTTGATCTCCACATTATTATGGATCCACATGACCCGCTTTTTGGCTCTGACTCCCAGGGTGCCGGCAGCGCAGCCAAACTGATAGCTGTTAAAATCCGCCGCCAGATCGTACTCGCCGAACTGGTCCCAGTCCCGGTGCCAAAGCTTTTCAGCCGTCTCAAAGGGCAGAAAGCTCAGAAACCGCGGCGGCTTTTCCACTACATGGACCGTCAGCTCCCGGGGGAGCCCGCCCTCATAGAAGCAGCCCTTTTCAAACAGAAAGAGCTCGGCATCCACCCGGCTGTAGTCCAGGTTTCTCAGCAGGTTAAAAAGGCTCTTCTGGATGCCGCCGGGGCCCAGATCTTCCTGAAAAAAGGCGATTCGTTTCTTTCCCATGCCGCATCCTTTCCATGCACATTCACGAAATGATCAGGGAGGATCACCATATTTGCGGCAGAGCGCAAAGGCCTCTACCGATAAAGATTCTCTTCCGCGTCCCAGGTTTCCAGGCGGGTGAACTCCGCAAAATCCGGCGCAAGCTCCGGCCGAAGCTGCCGCAGGGCCGCCACCATATGGTCCGGATTCAGCGTCGGTTCCTGGGCAGAGATCCGGGCATCAAGGAGAATGGCGTCCCCGGTCGTACCGTCTCTTTCAAAAGAGATGTTCTGAATTGCGGGCCGGATGTCGGACATGCCCATACCGCGTTTTGTTTTCTTCTCAATGACAATTTCAGGCTGGGCGAAAAACGCCGCCAGGTCCTCCGGCGCCGGTGCTCCGCCGTCATACTCCAGTCTGCCCTTCACGTCCAGCCACTTCAGCAGGGCGCTTTTCTTCTCAGCAGGATAGGCTTCAAGGACGCGGATTCCTTCCGGCAGGGCAGCAGTCAGGCGTTCCGGGAGGGTCTGGAGCAATTCCCGTGTCACCTGGAAATCAGACGACTCCCTCAGACGGAAGTCCATCAGTTCACAGATGCTGGCCGTACCGACGGAAAGCGGCAGCAGGATTGAAATCAGAGGATGCGGATTAAAGCCCTCTGAATACTTCAATTCCAGTCCCGCCCGGGAAAAAGCCCTCTGCATGGTGGCCATCAGGTCCAGATGGGAAATGTAAACTGCCCGCCCGGTCTTTTCAAAGCGCAGTCTCAGCTTATCCATCGCACTTTCCCTCCGTCAGGAGTCCCGCTGCGCCGCAGGCGGAGCATTGCATCCGGCAGTCCGGGGAAAGCTCCGCGCGGTAGGCACGCTCCCGCTCCCGAAGCAGGTGGGCCTTTCTTACCCCGACGACAATATGGTCCCAGGGCAGAACTGCATCCGCCGGGATTTCCCGGTTGGCATAAAAGGCCGGGTCAATGCCGCAGTCCCGGAAAGCATCCACCCACCGCTGAAAGGAGAACCAGTCGCTCCAGGCATCCAGACGCCCGCCCCTGCGAAACACCAGCTCGATGGCATCCGCCACCCGCCGGTCACCTCTGGAGAGTACCGCCTCAATGAGACTGGTCTCGGCATCGTGCCAGTTATATACCACATTTTTCGCCGTTATCGCCCCTCTCAGGAGGTTTACCCGGCGCATATACTCTTCCGGTTTGATCTGCGCCTCCCACTGGAATGGGCAGTGGGGTTTGGGAATAAAACAGGAGGTGGAAACGGTAATCCGCACACCGCGGTTCTTGTTCTTGGCGTTTTCCCGCCAGCAGTGCAGCACCTTGTTGGCCATTTCGGCGATACCCAGAATGTCCTCATCCGTCTCAGTAGGCAGACCCAGCATATAGTAGAGCTTCACGTTATTCCATCCGCCGGCGAAGGCGATCCTGCAGGTGTTCAGCAGGTCTTCTTCCGTCACGTTCTTGTTGATGGCGTCCCTCAGCCGCTGGCTGCCGCCCTCCACAGCAAAAGTAAGCCCGCTTTTGCGTACCTTCTGCAGGCGCTGCATCAGCTCCATGGAGAAGTTGTCCGCCCGCAGGGAGGGCAGCGACAATCCGATACTGCGCTCCTCGCAGTAATCTAAAAGCCCGTCACAGAGCGCGGGCAGCTCCCGGTAGTCGCTGGTGGAGAGGCTCAGCAGGGTCAGTTCCTGATACCCGGTGTTCTTCAGGGACTCGATTCCCTGCCGTACCAGCGTTTCTTTCTTTTTCGCGCGAATCGGCCGGTAAACATGCCCCGCCTGGCAGAAGCGGCAGCCCCGCACACAACCCCGGAAAAGCTCCAGGCTCACCCGGTCATGCACCACCTCGGTGGAGGGAACAACAGGGTGCGTTGGGAACGGGACCGAATCCAGATTCTGGATGATGCGCTTCTGCACCTTTGCAGGCGCCCCGTCCTTCGGCGTCACAGAGGCGATGCTCCCGTCCGGGAGATAGCGCACCTCATACAGTGAGGGCACATAAACACCGCCGATCTGAGCTGCCCGGCAGAGAAAATCGTGCTTGCTCCAGCCCTCCAGCTTGGCCTGCCGCAGCAGGGTCAGAAGTTCATTGTTCATCTCCTCCCCTTCGCCAATCACGAAAAGATCGATAAAGGGGGCCATGGGCTCGGCGTTGACGCCCGCTGTTCCGCCCGCCCATACCAGCGGCAGCAGGTCCGGACGGTCTTCGGTGCGCAGAGGGAGCCCCGCCATGTCCAGCATATCCAGAACGGTGGTATAGGCCATCTCATAGCCGATGGAGAAGGCAAGGGAATCAAACTCAGAGAGCGGATCCCCGCTCTCCAGCGCATACAGCGGGATTCCCGCCTGCTTCATTTCCGCATACATGTCTCCCCAGGGAGCGAAAACCCTCTCGCACCAGACAAAGGGGAGACTGTTCATGGTGTGATAGAGGATGCTCATCCCCAGGTTTGACATGCCAATTTCATAGGTATCCGGGAAACAGAAAGCCAGCCGGATGTCTACGGACTCCGGATCCTTTATAACCTGATTATATTCCCCGCCGGTATAGCGAGCCGGTTTCTGCACCCGCGGCAGAATTCGTTTTAACCGTTTGTCCATCAGCTGTTTCTTTCCTTGTTCGCAGCGCACGACATCGCACAGCCGGGCAGCCTTGCGCCCGTACCGACACGGCGCTCTTCCTCTTCCCGGAATTTCTCCAGAAAGCTGTACTCCTCCCCATCCGTCTTATAGCCAGGGAAGGTGTCCAGGTGTACCTTGTGAATGCTGTGGAAAATGCTTTGCTCAATGTTGGGATTGGTCTCCCGGAGACGGGCAATGAGTTCCTTGATCTCTTTCCGCTTGCTGCCGGTCTCCTCACTGTCACAGTTCTGTGTAAAACGGCAGGCACAGCGGATGAAATCCAGTTCGTTATAGCGGCACCAGGCAAGGATGCTGTCCTCATGGACACAGTAAAGAGGGCGAATCAGCGTCATCCCCTCAAAGTTGGTGCTGTGGAGCATGGGCAGCATGGCCTGCAGCTGGGAGCCGTAGAACATACCCATCAGGGTTGTTTCTATCACGTCGCTGAAGTGATGGCCCAAAGCGATTTTGTTGCAGCCCAGCTCCCTGGCCTTGCTGTAGAGGCTGCCCCGGCGCATCCTGGCGCAGAGGTAACAGGCGTCCCCGTCTTTTCCGACGGCTTCCGTTACCGCAAAAATATCCGTTTCAAACACCGTAAGGGGGATCTCCAGAAGTTTACCCATCGCCTCCACCTGCCGGCGGGTCTCGGGACTGTATCCGGGATCCATCATCAGATAGATCAGCTCAAAAGGCACATCGCTGTGGCGCTGGAGCATCTGCAGGAGCTTTGCGTTCAGGAACGAGTCTTTCCCGCCGGAAATGCAGGCCGCAATCCGGTCCCCGGGCTGAATCAGTTCATACTGCTTCAGGGCGTTTACAAAGGGCCGCCAGAGGGTCTTGTGAAATTTTTTGTTTATGCTCTGCTCCACCAGCTGCGCCTTTGTCAGTTCCCTTGCCATTCTTCAGCTCCTCTGCAGTCTCCCTGCCGTCAGTCTGTTCGGTTTATCTCAGTTTCTCTCCCCGCAGCCGCGGAAGCCAGTAATCCTTCCCAAAGGTGACGCACTCCGCCACCAGACACATGGGCAGTGCCCACAGCACATCCAGTACCGAATGCTGTTTGACAAAGCAGACGGACAGACAAATCATAATCACCACAAAGGTCAGCAGAACTTTCCAGGTACGTTTCAGCTCGGGATCCTTCCACGCAACCGAAAGAATGCCCAGAGAGTATCCCACATGAAGGGAGGGACAGACGCCTGTGCTGGTATCAAAGGAATAGATAAAAGCCATCAGGGCTGTCAGAATGTTGTTCCGTTCAAACACCTGGGGACGAAGATCCTGCCGGCTGGGGTAGAGCACATAGCAGGTCATGGCAATAACCTGAGTGACAATGATAAAAGTCTGAACTTTTTTAAAGTTCTCCGTGTTATAAAAGAAGGTGTAGAGCAGCGTGCCGAAAACCAGAAAATACCAGCCGACGTAAAAGATGACAAAGAATTCATTGAAAGGAATCAGATCATCCAGCGCGCAGTGAATGGGGTGGCATTGTTCCGCCGGGATGAGGTTCTCGGTAATAAAGTACATCACAAAATAGAAAATCCAGCCGCCCAGCAACTTTACATGGGCAAAGCGCGGTTCATTCAGCCTCCGCAGAGAGAACCCGCTGTAGTCAACCGGTTTTTTCTTCATTCGTCCATACCTCGAGTGGAATATTTCTGGGATAAAAGCGCTTGGAAACATTGGGATAGGGCACGACCGTATGCTCGGGAAGCGATGTCGCAATTTCCGTGATCGCATCCATCAGTCCGCCGCAAATACGACGCCGCTCTTCCGCAATTGGAGCCGAGGCCCGGAAGCGGATGGGTTTTCCGAAGGTCAGGGTTTTCAGCGCCGGGCAGACATACAGGGGCACAAATGAAAGCTCCGTCCCCGTCTTCTTGTAATAGAAGCGTGCGAGATCCACAAACTTGTCCTGGAAGTCGTGCACGATATTATTATGCTCATCATAGTGCTCCGGGAAAATCACCATGCTGTTTCCCTCTTGGAGCTTTGCCATAGCGTCACGGAAGGTGCTGATCAGCCGGGTATCATGGTAAACGGCAACTGTATGGGCATTGTTGAAAACGCATACGGCCAGCGGCGTAATCAGGTAGCTCAGAAGCTTGAAGAACCAGCGTACGGCCTTCGGCTTCCCGGACCAGAAGTCCCGGTAGGCGTAGGCATGAACTTCCTTCCAGTTCATCATTTCCCCCGCGCACCAGACATAATGTTTCCCGGGAATGTAGAGCTCTCCCGCAATAGGGCCGTACATATGGCTGTGATTTCCCACGATGACGCAGGGCTCCTGGGGCAGATTCTCGGTGCCCTCCAGACGGTATTTGGGCGAAAACACCCATACCAGCCAGCGGATCACCCGATAATACCAGGTTGTTTTTTTATCATTCGGAACAGAATACACGTCCCGCTCAGCTTCCCTTCAAAAAAATAATATCGTCTTCTCAGTCGGCCTCCGGAAGGCAGTGCATCTGGATGCGCCCAAGAACCCGAAACCCTTCCGCCGTCCGGTGAAAACTGCGCAGGCCGAAGTCCACCGCACGGAGACGAAGATACAGCCGAACGGCCTTTGCCGACGCACACCCCTCCGGGAACTGGCTCCTGTGGCAGTCAAAAATCGCCGAAAACTGGCGTTCCAGATATCCGTCCGTCCCCACAAAGCGATTGGCCCTGGCAGTCATATACAGTGCCAATGCCTGTACCCGGGCGGTTTCGGCTCCGTACCGCGCCATAATACCCGGATTTTCCGAGAACAGGGCAAGTTCCTTGGCGGCCGAACCCACCGCCCGGTGGTCCGGATGGCATTCACTGCGAACATCCGGGTCGGGTGCGAAAATAACATCCGGCTGGAAATCTCCGATTGCCCGGGCCATCGCCGTCATCAGCTCTTCTCTGCGGTAAAAACCGCCGTCACAGAGTTCAAGAAAACGAAGCTCCTCAACACCCAGCCGGGCAGCTGAATCCGCCGCTTCCCGGCGGCGGATTTTTGCCAGCTCTTCAGGCTCCGGAGGATTTTCGATTTCATCCGTTCCGTAGCGGCCGTCAATGCAGATTAGAAAACAAACTTTCTTTCCCTCTGCGGCCAGCCTTGCGGCTGTCGCACCGGCGCCGATTTCTATATCATCCGGATGCGGGCCGATGAACAGGAAACGTTCCTTCCCGGTCAGATCCGGCAGAGGCGCCGCAATATTCAGTACTGTTTTGAGTATGCTCATAAGCCGCTCCCTGGCCCGGAACTGTCATTGCGAACCAGTGACCGACGTCAACGGTTCGCAATGACAGAATCGTTATGAAATCATGCTTCTTTTACAGCGCGTTCGTCTTGGTGACGAGCTTGCTGAGATCCACATATTCCTCTACCGCAGACGCGATGGTATCATCTGTCTGCTCCTCAAAGTCGCGGTACACCGCAAGGCCTGAGCCGGCGGGAATCAGCTTACCGATGATGACGTTCTCCTTCAGGCCCACCAGCCGGTCAACCTTGCCCTTGATAGCGGCATCCGTCAGCACGCGGGTCGTCTCCTGGAAGGAGGCCGCCGACAGGAAGCTGTCCGTTGCAAGCGAGGCCTTTGTAATACCCATCAGCAGCTGGGTATAGGTGGCCTGGGTAAGGCCTTCCTCGCCGGCGGAAATACGCTCCTGAACCTTGCGGTTTGCATCCTTCAGGACGGCAATGTCAATGGTGGCGCCCGACAGCAGATCGGTGCTGCCCGGATCTTCCACACGGACCTTCCGCATCATCTGGCGGACAATGACCTCAATATGTTTGTCGTTGATGTCAACACCCTGCTGCCGGTAGACCTTCTGGACCTCGGAAGTAATGTAGCTGCGGACACCCTGGCGGCCGAACTCGTCGTCATTGATGCCGCGGATACGGAGCACATCATGCGGGTTCAGGGCACCTGCGGTCAGCGCCTGGCCGCGGTCAACATGGTCCCCGTTATGTACCTGAACGCCGGAGTTGTGAGGCACCATGTAGACCTTGGTATCTCCCTCGTCCTCGTTCATCACCGTGAGCTGATACATGACGCCCTTCTTGGCCTCCTCCACGGTAACCGTGCCGGAGATTTCCGAAAGGACCGCCATCTTCTTGGGTTTGCGGGCTTCAAACAGCTCTTCAACACGCGGAAGACCCTGGGTGATATCATCACCGGCGACACCGCCGGTATGGAAGGTACGCATGGTCAGCTGTGTACCGGGTTCGCCAATGGACTGGGCCGCGATGACACCGACAGCCTCACCCATGTTCACCGGCCGGCCGATGGCAAGGTTAATGCCATAGCAGCGGGCGCAGATTCCGGTACGGGCCTCGCAGGTCATGACACTGCGGATATAGACCCTGTTCAGTCCGTGAGCTTCCAGGACAGCCGCATCCTGCGGCATCAGCATATGGTCGGTGTCAAAGAGCACCTCACCGGTATTCGGGTCGATGACAGGCTTTGCCGGGAAGCGGCCATGGATGGCCGTGGCGAAATCCTTTACAAGCTGGCCGCGGTCGTACTCGGCCTGAGCCCAGACACCCTCGGTGGTCCCGCAGTCTTCCTCACGGATGATGACATCCTGGCAGACATCGACCATACGGCGGGTCAGATAACCGGAGTCCGCAGTACGAAGGGCGGTATCCGCCATACCCTTTCGGGCACCACGGGTGGAGATAAAGTACTCCAGGACCGAAAGGCCCTCACGGAAGTTGGACTTGATGGGGATTTCGATGGTTTTACCCGCTGTGTTGGCCATCAGTCCGCGCATACCGGCGAGCTGACGGATCTGGTTCATGGAGCCACGGGCACCGGAGTTGGCCATCATATAAATGGGGTTGTATTCATCCAGCGTCCCCTGCAGGGCGTTGGTCACCTTTTTGGTGGTCTCCTCCCACTCGGAAACAACCAGACGGTAGCGCTCGTCCTCGGTAATGAAGCCGCGCTTGTACTGGCGTTCAATGTTCACGACCTCTTGCTCTGTCTCGGCAATCAGCTGGTTCTTTTCGCTGGGCACCGTCATGTCGGCAACGGAGATGGTGATGGCGCCCTTGGTGGAATACTTATAGCCCATGGCCTTGATGCTGTCCAGCACCTCGGCCGAAATCGTGAAGCCGTACTTCTGGATGCAGCGGTCAATGATATCGCCCAGCTGCTTCTTGCCCACCTGGAAGCTGATTTCATAGTCAAAAGCCTGCTCGGGGTCGCTGCGGTCCACATAGCCCAGATCCTGAGGAATCGCCTCATTGAAGATGATGCGCCCGACGGTTGTGGTAATGATATGCCGGACCTCTTCACCATCAACGGTCTTGGTAACCCGCAGACGGATCGGCGCGTGCAGGCCGATGGAGCCTTCCTGGTAGGCCATAATCGCCTCGTTGGCGTCGCGGTACATCCGCAGCGGCAGGTACCGGGCTTCACGCTTCTTTTCAGCCTGCGCCTTCTGGTTTGCGGCGTAAATCTCATCGCCGTCCGCAACGGCGTTGGCCTCCAGGCCGGTATCGCCGGGATCGGTAACGAGCATCTGCTCGGCGCCTTTTTCTTCCTTGCCGATCCGCACCATGGTCAGATAGTAGGAACCCAGAATCATATCCTGCGTCGGAACGGTAACCGGGTGGCCGTCCTGCGGACGGAGAAGGTTATTGGCCGAGAGCATCAGCACCCTGGCCTCAGCCTGCGCTTCAGCAGAGAGCGGCACGTGGATGGCCATCTGGTCTCCGTCAAAGTCCGCGTTATAGGCGGTGCAGACCAGGGGGTGCAGACGCAGGGCGCGGCCTTCCACCAGAATCGGCTCAAAGGCCTGGATGCCCAGCCGGTGCAGTGTCGGCGCACGGTTCAACAGCACCGGATGCTCCTTGATGACATACTCCAGCGCATCCCAAACCTCGGTCTTCTGCTTGTCGACCATCTTTTTGGCGGACTTAATATTGTTGGCGACTCCGTCTTCCACCAGCTTTTTCATTACGAAGGGTCTGAACAGCTCGATCGCCATTTCCTTCGGCACACCGCACTGATAGATCTTCAGGTCGGGACCGACAACAATAACGCTTCGACCGGAGTAATCCACACGTTTGCCCAGCAGGTTCTGGCGGAAACGGCCCTGCTTGCCCTTCAGCATGTCACTGAGTGACTTCAGCGCGCGGGAGTTGGCGCCGGTGACGGCGCGGCCGCGGCGGCCGTTATCGATAAGCGCATCGACTGCTTCCTGAAGCATGCGCTTTTCATTGCGGACAATGATGTCCGGCGCATTCAGCTGCTGAAGCCGCTTCAGACGGTTGTTGCGGTTGATCACGCGGCGGTACAGGTCATTCAGGTCGGAGGTGGCAAAACGGCCGCCGTCCAGCTGAACCATGGGGCGGATCTCGGGCGGGATAACCGGAAGAATGGTCATGACCATCCACTCGGGGCGGTTACCGCTCTGCCGGAAAGCTTCGACCACTTCCAGGCGCTTAACGAGCTTCGCCTTTTTCTGGCCGTTGGCATTCTTCAGCTCCTCGCGAAGCTCCGTTGCCAGCTCATCGCAGTCAATCTGCGCAAGAAGTTTCTGAATGGCTTCGGCGCCGATCCCGGCTTCAAAGTCGTCCTCATACTTTTCGCGCATGTCGCGATATTCGCGCTCGGAAAGAATCTGGCAGCGCTGCAGCGGGGTAAAGCCCGGATCAATGACGATGTAGCTGGCAAAGTACAGTACCTTTTCCAGCATGCGCGGGGTCAGATCCAGCATCAGGCCGATACGGCTGGGAATACCCTTAAAGTACCAGATATGGCTGACCGGCGTCGCCAGTTCAATATGCCCCATGCGCTCTCTTCTGACTTTGCTCTTGGTTACTTCGACACCGCAGCGGTCGCAGATTTTACCCTTATAGCGGATTTTCTTGTACTTGCCGCAGTGGCATTCCCAGTCCTTGGTAGGTCCGAAAATACGCTCACAGAAGAGGCCGTCACGCTCCGGCTTGAGAGTGCGGTAGTTGATGGTCTCGGGTTTTTTAACCTCGCCGTAGGACCATTCCAGTATTTTTTCAGGAGAGGCAATGCCAATCTGAATGGCATCAAACGGTGTATAACTCATCACTCATCCTCCTCTGCTTCGTCATCATAAGTTTCTTCGTAATCCATGTCGGCACCGAGTTCATCCGCAGGAACATCGTCAATCTCATATCCCTCCGAAGTAAACTCCTCGTCACCCTCTCCATCGGCCGGGCGGTACGCCTCGTCACGGTAGAGATCGCCGGTTTCCGGCGCCGGGATGTAGTCGTCATCGTCATCGTCTTTCAATTCGATTTCGTTTCCGTCTTCATCCAGCACGCGAACATCCAGGCAAAGACTCTGCAGTTCCTTGATGAGAACCTTAAAGCTCTCAGGCACACCGGGAGTCGGAATGTTGTTGCCCTTAACGATCGCTTCATAGGTCTTCACACGGCCCGTCACATCGTCCGACTTGACCGTCAGGATCTCCTGCAGGGTATAGGCAGCGCCGTAGGCTTCCAGAGCCCAGACTTCCATTTCGCCGAAGCGCTGGCCGCCGAACTGGGCCTTGCCGCCCAGAGGCTGCTGAGTTACCAGGCTGTAGGGTCCGGTGGAACGGGCATGAATCTTATCGTCCACCAGGTGGTGCAGCTTCAGGAAGTAGACCCAGCCGACAGTGACGTCATTGTCAAAGCGCTCACCGGTGCGGCCGTCATACATGACACTCTTTCCGTCCTCGCGCAGGCCGGCCTGGCGCAGCGTATCACGGATGGTAACCTCATTGGCCCCGTTGAAAATGGGGGTAGCGACCTTCCAGCCCAGCGCCTGAGCCGCATAGCCGAGGTGAACTTCCAGTACCTGTCCGATATTCATACGGGAGGGAACGCCCAGGGGGTTCAGAACGATATCCAGAGGAGTGCCGTCCGGAAGATAGGGCATGTCCTCACGCGGGAGAATACGGGAAACAACACCCTTGTTGCCGTGGCGGCCGGCCATCTTGTCGCCGACAGAGATCTTGCGCTTCTGCGCAATATACACACGGACAACCTGGTTGACTCCCGGGTTCATCTCATCTCCGGCTTCCCGGGTAAACACCTTGACGTCCACGATGATACCGCTCTCGCCATGGGGAACCTTCAGTGAAGTGTCGCGGACTTCACGGGCCTTTTCTCCGAATATGGCGCGAAGCAGCCGCTCCTCCGCCGTCAGGTCCGTCTCGCCCTTGGGTGTGACTTTACCGACCAGGATGTCACCGGCGGTAACCTCTGCGCCAACCATGATAATTCCGCGCTCATCCAGATACTTCAGCGCATCGTCGCCGACACCCGGAATGTCCCTGGTAATCTCCTCGGGCCCGAGCTTGGTGTCACGGCTGTCACACTCGTATTCCTCCACATGGATGGAGGTGAACACATCCTCCATGACCAGGCGTTCATTCAGAAGAATAGCGTCTTCGTAGTTGTAGCCTTCCCAGTTCATATACCCGACCAGGATGTTTTTGCCAAGGGAAATTTCACCCTCTGAGGTACTGGGGCCGTCAGCCAGAACATCGCCCTTCAGGACCCGATCACCCGCAGAGACGATCGGCCTCTGGTTGATGCAGGTGCCCTGGTTGGAACGGGCGAATTTAATCAGTTTGTATTCCCGGGACCCGAGCCCGTCATAACGGACACCGATATGGGTGGCATCCACGCGGGTCACCGTGCCGTCATCTTCCGCCAGCACGCAGACGCCGGAGTCGATGGCGCACTTGTGCTCGATACCGGTGGCCACGATGGGGGCCTGAGTGGTCAGAAGGGGAACCGCCTGACGCTGCATGTTGGCGCCCATCAGTGCACGGTTCGCGTCATCGTTCTCCAGGAAGGGAATCATGGCCGTTGCGATGGAGACCATCATCTTCGGACTGACGTCGATATAGTCCACGTCTTCGCGGTTGACCTCGATTGTATCGTTGCGATGGCGGCAGGTAATACGCGCATTCTTCAGGCAGCCGTTCTCATCCACCGGTTCTGATGCCTGGGCAACAATATACTGGTCTTCCTGATCCGCCGTCATATAGGTGATTTCGTCGGTCAGGCGGCAGGTGCCCTTCTCCACACGGCGGTAGGGCGTTACCAGGAACCCGTACTCATTGGCACGGGCATAGGAGGCCAGGTAGTTGATCAGACCGATGTTCGGTCCTTCAGGCGTCTCAATGGGGCAGAGACGGCCATAGTGACTGTAATGTACGTCACGGACATCGAAGCTGGCACGCTCACGGGAAAGACCGCCGGGGCCCAGGGCGGACATACGGCGCTTATGGGTCAGTTCCGAAAGCGGATTCGTCTGGTCCATAAACTGGCTCAGCGGGGAAGAACCGAAGAATTCCTTGATGGCCGCCGTCACCGGGCGGATGTTGATGAGGCTCTGGGGCGTAACAATATCCAGATCCTGCAGCGTCATGCGCTCGCGGATGACGCGCTCCATACGGGCAAAGCCGATGCGGAACTGGTTCTGCAGCAGCTCACCCACGCAGCGGACACGGCGGTTGCCAAGATGGTCAATGTCATCCGGCTCGCCGATGCCGTGGGCCAGGCAGTTGAGATAGTTTACAGAAGCGAAGATGTCGTCGGCAATGATGTGCTTCGGAACCAGCTCGTCCATATGAAGGCGGATGGCATCCTTCAGCGCCTCCCCTTCGTACTGGTCCATGAGCTCCCGCAGCAGAATGCCGCGAACCTTTTCCTTCACACCGAGCTCCTTCGGGTCAAAGGACACAAAGTGCTCCATGTTCACCATGCCGTTGGAGAAAATCCGAACCTTTTTCCCGTCGGCCATGATATCCAGCATGACCACGCCGGCCTCGTCGATCTGCCGGGCCTTCTCCCGGGTCAGAACCTCACCCTCTTCGGCGATGATTTCACCGGTAGCGGGATCCGAAACCATGCAGGCCAGCTCATAGCCGACAATGCGCGGATAGAGCGCCAGCTTCTTGTTGAACTTATAACGGCCGACGTTGGACAGCTCATACCGCCGGCGGTCGTAGAACAGCCCTTCCAGCAGGGTTTCCGCCGATTCAACCGTCGGGGGATCACCGGGGCGCAGTTTGCGGTAAATCTCAATAAGGCATTCATCCCGGTCCCGGGCGGTGTCCTTATCGATGGTGGACAGGATGCGCTCATCCTCTCCGTAAATCTCACGCAGGCGCTCATTGGTGACGGCGCCAACGGTCTTCTCCGCCACACAGCTGAGCCATGTGGACGGTTTGTTTTCGTCATAGGCGCCCATCGCCCGCAGGAACCAGGTAATCGGAAGCTTGCGGTTTTTGTCAATACGGACATTGAACATGTCGTTGCCGTCCGTCTCATACTCCAGCCAGGCGCCGTGATACGGAATGACCGTAGTCGAGTAGACGCTGAGCATGGATTTGTCCACGTCGCGGCCGAAGTAGACGCCGGGGGAACGGACAATCTGAGAGACAATGACGCGCTCGGCACCATTGATGATAAACGTGCCGCCCTTTGTCATAACAGGGAAATCTCCCATAAAGATTTCCTGTTCCTTGATTTCTTCCGTCTCCTTGTTGCGCAGCCGGACCCGAACCTTCAGGGGGCGTGCATAGGTGGCATCGCGGGCCTTGCATTCCTCTTCGGAATACTTCGGCTCGTCATTCATGGAATAATCAATGAAACTCAGTTCCAGGTTGCCGGAGTAGTCCGTCACCGCGTCCACATCCTGGAAAACCTCCTTCAGGCCGGTATTCAGAAACCACTCATAAGAGCTCTTCTGAATCTCCAGAAGGTTCGGCATGTCCATGATCTCCGGTGTGCGGGCAAAACTCTTGCGAAGCGTTTTCCCGTAGAGAACATCAGTTGGCATTGGCACACTCTCCTTATCACGAACGCCCGGGTAGGTTGTAAAAAACTCTCCCGCCGCGTTGATTTTACTTGCTGATCATGCTATACTGTTCTTAGATTGGGGCAGGAGGGTCTTCTGCCCTTTGCATAATGAGCAAGGTATTGTAGCATTTCAGCCTTGCTGTTGTCAAGCTTTTTTTGATTTTACGGCGGGAGTTTCTGCTCTCGCCTTTTTTATTGCCGCGCTGACACACGCTCTGTGTGTTTATGCGCTTTTATCCGCTTTTTTGTTTGAGGTGCCCATGGATCTTGTCTTCTTAATCGTTGTTCTTCTGGCAGAGGGTGTGCTGGGGCTGTACCTGCTTTCGCGGTACGGCCTGCTGAAAAAACGGCTGAGTTTCGTCATTGCCGCCCTGCTGATGATGCTTGCCCTGGGGCTTCGCGCAGCTGTCCTGGACTATAAAACGCTGGATTATATTAATTTTCTGTCCCGCTGGGTGGAGTTTTTCCGGCAGAACGGGAACTTCCTCGCGCTGCGTTATTCCATTGGCAACTACAACATCCCTTATCTTTATTTTCTGGCCCTGTACTCGGTGCTGCCCTTTGACGATCTCTATCTGATCAAGCTGCTCAGCACCCTCTCGGATATCCTGCTGGCCTGGGGGGTTATGCTGCTTTGCGGCCGCTTCACCAAAAGCCGTCCCCGCCTGCTCGCCGCGTTTTACGTCACCCTTTTTCTCCCCACCGTCTTTCTCAACAGCGCCGTCTGGGGGCAGTGCGACAGCCTTTATGTCGCGCCTCTGCTGTTGGGAATCTGGTGCGCGCTGGAAGACCGCCCGTGGCTCTCGGTGGTTTTGGCCGCCGTTTCCTTCGGCTTTAAACTCCAGGCTGTCTTTATTCTTCCGGTTTACGCCGTTTTTCTGATGACCGGACGCATTTCCTGGAAGCACCTGCTGGCCTTCCCCGGCACCTATCTCCTGCTGGTTCTTCCCGCGGTCTGCTTCGGGCGGCCCTTTTGGGAAACCATCACCCTGTACTGGAACCAGACCGGCAGCATCGGGAACGGCCTGAACTATAACTCACCCTCCATCTACTCCGTCTTCTATCAGTTCACTAATGAAAAGGCCGCCGCAACCGCCGGCATTGTACTGGCTTTCTTTTACATGCTGAACCTTCTGGCTGTAGCGTTCCGGAACCGGGACCGTCTCAATGACAAGGCCATTCTGGCACTCTCTCTGCTGTTTGCCATCGGGATTCCCTTCTTTTTGCCTCATATGCACGAGCGCTACTTTTACGGTGCGGATATTCTCTCGCTGATTCTCGCCTTTGCGGTTCCGTGGACCTTTCCGGCCGCACTGCTGGTACAGTTTGCCTCCCTGCTGGGTTACCACGCCTATCTGAAAATGCGCTACCTGCTGCTGATGAACTATGGAGCCGCCGCACTGATCATCGCCTTTGCCATTGTGCTGATCTGCCTGCTCAGCGCCCTGCGGGAAGGAAAACCCCGCCGCCGAAGACGTAAAATTCCATCTTGACAAGGTGTTCCCCGCTGTGTATAATGGCTCTTGCCCTTCGGGGGATGCGAGAGTGCTGGAATAGGTAGACAGGCACGTTTGAGGTGCGTGTGTCAACCGACGTGTGAGTTCAAGTCTCATCTCTCGCACCACAAACAGGACTCTGATTTAAATCAGAGTCCTGTTTCTTTTGACAGCGCTGATCTCTTTCTGAATAGAATGCTCCCC
>CAMONN010000002.1 GCA_946620645.1 uncultured Clostridia bacterium | reverse complement strand
CCACCGCCGGCAAGGAGGCCTCCGGCACCGGCTGCATGAAGCTGATGATGAACGGTGCAGTCACCATCGGCACCCTGGACGGCGCCAATGTTGAAATGTACGAGCGCCTCGGGGATGAGAACATGTTCCTCTTCGGTCTGCACACCGATGAAATTGCCGAGCGGCGCCGCAACGGTTACCGCCCCGCAGACATCGCCAACAATGATCCGGAAATCAACCGGGTGATGACCCGCTTCAGCCGCGGATTCTCCGACGGGAAGAGCTATTCCGACCTGGTATCAGGCCTGCTGTACGGAGGCGATCCCTACATGCTGATCGCCGACTACCGTGCCTACGTGGAGTGCCGGGACCGCATGTATGCCCGTCTGGCCGATCAGAATGAGCGCGCCCGTCTGGCGCTGGTCAACACCGCAGAAAGCGGCTTCTTCTCCGCCGACCGGGCCATCCAGGAATACGCCGACCGCATCTGGGAGCTGTAAAAATGAGCCGCGGACGTTTTCCCCTTGCGGTCTGCCAGCTGCGGACCGAAACGGACTATGACGCCACACTGGAAAAAACCGCCGGCATGATCCGGGACGCCGCGGCCTCCGGCGCCGCCGTTGTGGTACTCCCGGAAATGTTCTCCTGCCCCTACAGCAGGGAATACTTCCGGAAGGCGGCCTCCCGCGGTCATGAGGACGTCTGCCGGCAGCTTGCCGGTTTCGCGCGGGATAACCGCGTGATTCTGGTGGGGGGCTCTGTTCCCGAAGCTGAAGACGGCCGGCTGTACAACAGCTCTTTTGTCTATGATTCCGACGGCAGTCTGCTTGCCCGACACCGGAAAGTTCATCTGTTCGATGTGGATCTGCCCGGCATGCGCTTTTTTGAGTCCCACACCTTCACCCCCGGCCGGGAGATCACCGTATTCGACACCCGTTACGGCCGCTTCGGTCTTGCCATCTGTTTCGACGTGCGTTTTCCGGAGCTGTTTCGCGCCATGGCGAGACGGGGCGCGGAAGTAATCTGCCTCCCGGCGCAGTTTAACATGACCACGGGCCCCGCCCACTGGGAAGCCTCTCTGCGTATGCGCGCGGTGGATAATGAGGTCTTCTTTGTCGGCGCCTCCGCCGCCCGGTACGATGGCTTTTCCTACGAGTGCTGGGGGCATTCCATGATTCTCGACCCCTTCGGCGCCGCCCTCGCGGCAGCCGATGAGACTGAGCAGACGATCATAGCCGAGATCGACCTGAACCGCATTGACGAAGTCCGCGCCCAGCTTCCGACCTTCCTGCACCTGCGGGAGGATGTCTATACTGTAGCAGACTAAGGGCGAACAGGCCGCCTGCAACGCATCACTATAAGAAAGAAGGTTACGGTTATGAAATTCAACATTCAGACGCTGATGAGCCTCCGCGGTGCCTGGAGCACCTTCCGCGGCAACCACCCCAACATCGTCCCCTTCCTGAAGGAGCTCCTGCAGAAGGGTGTAAAGGAAGATCTTCAGATTGAGATCATCGCCCACTATCCGGACGGGGAAGAACTGAAGTCCGGCATCCGGGTAAAGCAGAGCGATGTCGCGCTGTTCAACTCCCTGCAGAATCTGATGTAATCCCTTCATAAGCAAAAACCGGCGCCGCGGAACAACCCCGCGGCGCCGGTTTTTTACATCCTGCCCTTCAGCTCTGAAAGGCCTCCAGAAAAGTTTGGATTTCTTCAAATGATGCACTTGCGCTGCCCTGAATCATCTCCGGGCGTCCGCCGCCCCGGCCGCCGATCCCCGCGTTGACGGCCTTTGCCGCCTTGCGCAGGTCCAGGCTTCTGCTGCCGATAATATAGCGCAGGCCGCCGGAGGCCGCCGGGAAGAACACCGCTGCAAGGCCGCCGCATTTCGGAACCAGCAGGTTGACCAGCTCCCGCACCGCCACCTCGTCCGTCATGCTTTCCAGCAGGCAGATATTTCCCGCGGTTTCGCCCTGCTGCTCCGCCTTGAAGCGCACCAGCTCCATGGCCAGGGCGGCGTTTTTCTCCTTGAGTGCATCCCGTTCGCCCAGCAGCCGCTGCACGGCAGACGCCACTTCATCGCGCTTCGCGCTCAGGAGAGTGGAGATGTCCGTGACGCTCTGCTGGCGCATACGAACCTCCTCAAGGGCCTGCATTCCGCAGACCACCGTCAGCCGAATCCCGCCGCGGTGCCGTTCGGCCTCCAGAATTTTAATCAGCCCCACTTCCCCCGTGAAGCTGACATGGGGCGCGCAGCAGGCGCAGCGGTCCACTCCCGGGATTTCCACAATGCGGACATCTCCAAAAAGCTCCTTCTTACTGCGATACTCCAGAAGGGAAAGCTCCTCCGCCGACGGGAAGAAGGTACGCACCGGGAGATTGGCCCGTACCGCTTCATTGGCTTCTGTTTCCAGCCTCAGAAGCTCTTCCGAACCCAGCTCGCGGTCAAAGTCTATGGTCATTCCGGCATCCCCCAAATGGAAGCCGACGTTTTCGCACCCGTAGATCCGATGCGCGGTACCGGAGAGAATATGCTCTCCGGAATGATTCTGCATTCTCCGCCTGCGCTGCTCGGCATCCAGTACACCGGTGACCCGGGTTCCCGGCTCCAGGGGACCGTCGCAGTAGTGAAAGACCGTTCCGTTTTTCTCGTGGGCATCCAAAACCCGGACACACCGCGGAGCGCCGTCCTCCACAGCCTCCAGCTGCGTCAGTGTCCCCGTATCCGCAGACTGCCCCCCGCCCTCCGGAAAGAAGGCCGTGGCATCCAGAACAATTTTCCAGCGTCCGTCGGAACCGGGCGCTCTTTTCTCCTCCGGGGCGCACTCCAGCACAGACGCCGTAAAATTAAAGAGGTGGCTGTCGGTGTAATAAAGCCTTTCTGTCATCACAACCCCCGAATGACCTGGTCCGTCACCGACAGGGCCAGATCCGCGCACTCCTGCAGTGCCTCATAGTACTCTTTCCCGCCTCCGGCAAGCCCGTCGGAAACGGCCTTGATCATCAGGCAGGGTACCCCGTTGCGCCGGCAGGTCAGCAGCACCGCCGCGCTTTCCATCTCACAGATGTCGGCGCCGTAACGTTCATGCAGCTGTTCCTTGTCCGCCCGATTCCCGACAAATTTATCCGCCGAGGCGCAGATCACCGGCTGCAGCTGCGGGCAGAGGGCGAGCGCCTTTTTCACCAGCGCTTCATCCGCCGGGAGATAAGCATCCTCATAGCCCGGATACTGTGCCGGCTGCACCGGGTCAATACCCGAGACGTCAAAATCGTAGTGCACAACCTTTGTCACCACGCACAGGGTGGCCTGCGCCGCTGCCTCAGTAAGTCCGCCCACTACACCGAAGTTTACCACCAGTTCAGTGCCGTACCGGTCGATCAGCAGTTCTGTTGCCGCAGCCGCCGCAAGTTCTCCGATACCGCTGTGGATCACGTACAGCACATATTCTTCATTTTCAAAGCGGTAGATATCAAATCCACCCCGCTTTTCTTTGGCCCCGGGAGTGCCGTAACGGGCAAAAATGCTGTCCATCTCCACGGCCACCAGCATGCCGATACTTCGTTTATGTCCCATTCAGATTACCCTCACCCGGACCACCTCATCCATCTCGCGGATGCCGTTGATGGTCTCCTCATAAAGCGCGCTGCCAAGGTCCACAATGGTCACGGCGTACTTGCCGCGGTTTTTATTAATCATGTGCTCGACGTTAATATCCTTTTCACTGATAAAGTCCAGGATCCGGGTGATCATGCGGGGCACATTGCGGTGAATAACACACAGCCTGCAGATTCCCGCCCGGTTCAGATAAATATCCGGCAGGTTCACGGAGTTTCGGATGTTCCCGTTCACAAGATAGTCCAGCATCTCATTGGCGGCCATCTCGGCACAGCGGTCTTCACTCTCGGGTGTGCAGGCACCCAGGTGCGGCATGGCAATCACGTTCGGCGCTTTCAGGATGACTTCATTGGGGAAGTCCGTCACGTACTTTGCCACTTTGCCGCTCTTCAGCGCCTCGGTCATATCCTCATCGTTCACCACTTCCGCCCGGGATTCGTTGATGATTCGCACGCCGTCCTTCATCCTGGAAAAGGCCTCGGCATCCAGCATGTGATGGGTACTTTCCGTAAAGGGCACATTGATGCTGATATAGTCGCTGTTTTCGTACAGCTCCTCCAGGTTTTCGGTGTGAATAACCTTCCGGGAAAGCCGCCAGGCCGCATCCACCGACAGGAAGGGATCATAACCCAGAACCTTCATATTCAGGTCCACGCCCACATTGGCCACCAGCGCGCCCACGGCGCCCAGGCCGACAACGCCGAGGGTTTTCCCCAGGAGTTCAGGTCCCGCGTACCGGGACTTGTTTTTCTCCACCAGTTCCGGAATCCGCTCTCCCTCTCCGGCGATGCTCTGCACCCATGCAATGCTTCCGAGAATGTCCCGGGAAGCCATCACCAGCGAGCAGATCTCCTGCTCCTTCACCGCCTGCGCATTGGCGCCGGGGGCATTAAAGACAACGATGCCCTCTTCCGTGCAGCGATCCACCGGAATGTTGTTGTATCCGGCACCGGCCCTTGCAATGGCCAGCAGGCTGTCCGGAAAACGCATTTCGTGGATGTCGGCGCTGCGCAGCAGCAGGCCGCTGGGATGACGGATATCCTCCCCGACCTCGCAGCCGGCCTTTTCCAGGGCTTCAATACCGGCCGCGGCAATCTTGTTCATGGTCTGTATCTTAAACATGGTTTCTTTCAAACTCCTTTATGGTCCTTACCAGAGCCTCCGCGCCTTCGATTGGCATGGCGTTGTAGAGAGACGCCCGCATACCGCCTGCCAGCTTGTGCCCCTTCAGGTTTGCCAGCCCCCGCGCTGCGGCGAAGGCGATAAACTCGGCATCCAGCGCCGCATCACCGGTGCGGAAGGTCACATTCATGTCGCTGCGGGAGCCTTTTTCCGCATGGGCATGAAACAGCCTGCTGTCATCCAGACAGTCATACACCAGCTGCGCCCTGGCCTTTTTCAGCTGCTCCATACCTGCTGCGCCGCCTTGTTCCTGGACCCAGTCCAGCATCAGGGACAGCATGTAGATGCACCAGCAGGGCGGGGTGTTCAGCAGAGAGTCGTGGCGGATCATCGTTTCATAGCTCATGATCTGCGGGGTATACGGAAGCTCCCGCCCGGCAAGACTTTTATCCACAATAACCACCGTCAGGCCCGCCGGCGCCAGGTTTTTCTGGGCGCCCGCATAGATCAGGCCGAACTTCCCCACATCCACCGGCCGGGACAGGATGTCTGACGACATGTCGCAGACCAGGGGAGAACCCGATTCCGGAACATACTGCCATTCCGTTCCGTATATGGTGTTATTGGCGCAGTAGTAGAAATACTTTGCATCCGGGGTCAGCCGCAGCTCCTCCTGGGCCGGAATGCGGCTGTGGCCGCAGGATTCCGTACTGAAGGCAATATTCACCGTGCCGTACTTCTCCGCCTCCTTCGCGGCTTTTCCTGAGAAGTTCCCCGTTATCGCATAGTCAGCCGTCCCGCCTTCCATCAGGTTCATGGGGATTGCGGCAAACTGCAGCGTCGCTCCGCCCTGAAGGAAGAGAATCTCATGGCTCCCGGGCACCCGCATCAGCTTACGGAACTTCTCCTTGGTCTCAGCAAAGATCTCGGAAAAAGCGGCGCTCCGATGACTCATCTCCATCACCGACATACCGGTACCCCGATAGTTCATCAGTTCCGCCCGGGCCCGCTGCAGAACCGGCTCCGGCAGGATGGACGGCCCGGCTGAAAAGTTATAGACTCTGTCTTCTGTCATGGCTTTCCCTTCGTCCTCACATATCGCCGCGGATGCGGCAGCTGTTTATCAGATATTTCATGACGTTATTCCGCAAAATTATATATGAACCATGCCCCGCTGTCAAATGAAATGTTATCACTCCGTCCCTCCCTTCCGCTTTCCGGCCAGGGCAAAACGCTTGACGGAAGGGGAGCAAAATAGTACAATAGGGACCACTGACACGGGGTCTTGCTTTTGATCTTTCCGTCTTCGGATGGGAGTGACAAGCTGGAAAGGAGCCTTCAATGAGACGGCGTTTTAAATGGGACAGAACCTATATGAACTGGGGCCTGACCGCCTTCTGTGTGATTGCGGCATCCCTGCTGTTCTATTTCGCACTGGGAAACATTTCCGTCCTGGGCAAGGCCGTCCGCAGGCTGCTGTCGATTCTGGCGCCTTTTATATGGGGCGTGGTCATCTGCTACCTGCTGTCCCCGCTGATGAAGTTCATGGAGAACTGGCTGTTTCTTCCGCTGGGGAGGGCGCTTTACCGCAAGAGCAAAAAGAGTGGCGGGAAAAAATTTGCCCGTGTCCTGTCTATCCTGTTTGCAGAGGTTATCCTGATCCTCGTTCTGGTTGCCCTGGTGTACCTCATCATCCCGCAGATGCTTTCGAGTGTTCAGACTCTGGTACAGAACAGCGGCACCTATGCGCAGAACTTTTCCACCTGGCTGGACGGACTGCTGAAGGATTATCCCGAACTGGACCAGTACGCCGGTGAAGTTCTGGACAACTTTAACGCCAACGTCGGCAACTGGCTGGAAACCAAGCTCCTGCCCCAGCTGGGAAATCTGATCACCTCGGTCACCTCCGGTGTTTACGGCTTCGCCAGGAGCATCTACAACCTGATCATCGGTATAATCGTGTCCATCTATCTTCTCGGGGACAAAGAAGGCTATCTGGCCGCCCTCAAGCGTCTGACCTACTCCATCTTCAGCGTGGAAACGGCCGACCGCCTTCGCGCCGGGATGCTGTTTGTGGACCGCACCTTTATGAGCTTTCTGACTGGAAAGCTCCTGGATTCTCTGATTATCGGCATCATCTGCTATATTGTCTGCGCCATCCTCCGCATGCCCTATACCCTGCTGGTCAGTGTCATTGTGGGCGTCACCAACATTATTCCCTTCTTCGGTCCCTTCATCGGCCTGGTGCCCAGTGCACTGATCATTCTGATGGTGGACCCCACCAAAGCTCTGATTTTCATCGTATTTATCGTTATCCTGCAGCAGATTGACGGAAACATCATCGGTCCCAGAATTCTCGGCAGTTCAACCGGCATTACCGGCTTCTGGGTAATGTTCTCCATCATCCTCGGCAGCGGTCTTTTCGGTTTCTGGGGCATGCTGCTGGGCGTACCGGTTTTTGTCGTCATCTATACCCTGGCAACAAAGCTCATCGTCCGGAAGCTGAAAAAAAGCGACCTCCCGTGGGAGATCGCCGATTACAAGGAAATAGACTATATTGACCCCGCCACCCTGCAGGTTGTCAAAAAGGCCAGCGTCCGGCGGGAAGAACTGAAGCACGAGCGGGAGAAGCGCAAAGCGGCGCCCCCCGCCGTCACGGAGGACCTTCCATCCCAGACCCCGCCTGAAACAGACATCGGAGCAGATCGGAAGACGGACAGCGATTAACCCGGGCCCGGGACCCACCCGGGTGCCGGCATCCGTGACACTTCGCCTAGCGGTGCGCAAGCTGCGTGTGGGCATCCCGCAGCCCGAGGCACAGAGCGTCCAGATCCTCCTGAGATGTAAAGCGGCTCAGCCCGATGCGAAGGGCGCCGTCTACAGTTCTTGTGTCCAGACCCATGGCTTCCAGTACATGGCTCCGCCCGCCTTTTTTGCAGGCGGAGCTTTTTGATACGTATACTTCGCGGGCTTCCAGGAAGTTCATCAGCACTTCGCTGCGCCAGCCGGGAAGGGACACCGACAGAATATGTGGAGCGCCGCCTCCCAGGACCTTCAGCTCCGGAATGTCGGCGGAAAGCCGGCGGATCAGCTCTTCCCGCTGCATGCGCATCTTCTCCGCATTTTCCTCCAGCTTTGGCAGCGCCGCCTCACAGGCGGCTGCAAAGGCGGCAATTTGCGCGGTGGCCTCTGTTCCGGCCCTCCGCCCCTCCTCCTGGCTTCCGCCCAGGATCATCGGCCGCAGCCGCAATCCCTTCCGGACATAGAGCGCCCCGATCCCCTTCGGCGCGTGTACTTTATGGCCGCTGACGCTGATCATGTCCGCTCCGAGGGAATCGGGAGAAAAGGGGATCTTCAGGAAGGCCTGCACCGCATCGGTGTGGAGCAGCGCGGAAGAGCCGGCCTCTTTCAGGACCGCTGAAACGGCCTTGATATCCGTTACCGAGCCCGTTTCATTGTTTACCAGCATCAGCGAGACGAGAACAGTATCCTCCCGCAGGGCCTTCCGAACCGCGTCCGCCGGAACCGCCCCGGAGGCCCCCGGTTTCAGGCGGGTCACCTCGTAGCCCTGGGACTCCAGCAAGTCCAGGCTGCGGCGGATGGCGTCATGCTCGGCTGCGGAACTAATGATGTGCCTGCCGCGGCGCTTCATGCTTTCCGCCCCGGCCAGAAGGGCCCAGTTGTCACTTTCAGAGCCGCAGGAGGTAAAGATCAGCTCCTCCGGCCGGCAGCCAAGGGCCTTTGCAACCGACGCGCGGGAGCGGTCCAGCAGTCTTTTGGCTTCCCGGCCCGCCGTGTGCGTGGAGCTGGGGTTACCGAAAGTGACAGTCATCGCCTCCACTGCGGCCTGCGCCGCTTCCGGGCAGACCTGCGTGGTGGCGGAATTATCCAGATAATGCATTGTTCTCTCCGTATCTGCCACTGCGAACCGGTCCGCAGGCCGGTGTGGCAATTCCTTATGTGAGGTTTTCTATGAAGTATATGATAGCCACTCTCGGCTGTAAAGTCAACCAGTTTGAAACCCAGGCCATGGAGGAGCGTCTGCTCCGGGACGGACATACCCCCGCTGCTCCGGGCGAAGCGGCGGATGCCGTCATCGTGAATACCTGCGCCGTAACCGCCGAAAGCGGGCGCAAATCCCGCCAGACCATTCGCCGCCTGCAGGAGGAAAATCCAAATGCCGTTATCGCCGTCTGCGGCTGCTATGCCCAGCTCAGCCCGGAAGAAAATGCTGAAATCGGAGCCGGCGTCCTTTTCGGAACCGGCGACCGTATGGCTTTTATAGACGCGGTGGAACGGGCCGTTGAAACAGGCGAAACCGCGACGCACATTGACCGGCCCTTTTCCCGGAAAGAGATTGAGCTTCTGCCCGCGGGGGCCGTTTCCGGCAGAACCCGCGCAATGCTGCGGGTACAGGATGGCTGCCGGAACTTCTGCACCTACTGCATCATTCCCTATACCCGCGGAAGCCTTCGGAGCATGCCTGTTGATGCCGCCGTGAAAGAGACCGAGAGACTTCAGAGAGAAGGCTTTCTTGAGCTGGTGCTCACCGGTATTGAGGTTGCGTCCTATGGTCTTGATCTGGAAGGGTCCCCCGATCTGGCAGATCTGGTGGAGGCGGTTTCCGCCGTCTCCGGCGGCATGCGTCTGCGTCTCGGCTCTCTGGAGCCCACGGTGATCACAGAGGACTTCTGCCGCCGGCTTGCAGGTACAGGCAAAGTCTGCCGGCATTTTCACCTCTCCCTGCAGTCCGGCTGTGACCGGATCCTGAAGGCCATGAACCGAAAATATGATACGGCCTTCTTTTATGAGCGCGCAGAGCTTCTGCGCCGGTATTTCCCGGGCTGTGCTCTGACGGGGGATCTGATCACCGGTTTCCCGGGGGAGACCGAAGAGGACCACTCCGAAACTCTCGGCTTTCTGCGCCGATGCGCCTTCTCGGAGCTTCACGTCTTTCCCTACTCCCGCCGGCCGGGCACCCCCGCCGACCGTCTGCCCGGTCAGCTTACCCACGCGGTAAAAAACCGCCGCGCCCGGGAGGCCAAGGCGCTGTCGGAAGAATCCGGCCGGGCTTACAGGGAAGCCTGCGTCGGTCAGGTGCTTCCGGTTCTGTTTGAAAGCGAAGACGTCTCCGGCAGTATCGGCCACAGCGACACCTATCTGCGCGTTCAGGTCCCGGAGCCGGGTCTGCGGGGTCAGCTTCGCCGGGTTAAAATTCTCTCGGCGGGGCCGAAGCTGCTTCAGGGCCGGCTGTTGCCGGAATAACAGAAAATACCGTCCGCAGAAAAACGGACTCTGTCAGTAGACAGAGTCCGTTCTGTTATTGCGCAAGATGCGGGGTCAGACAGATCCTTACACCCGCTCAGCCGACGGAACCGGCCTGTTTTTTCCCTTCGAGTTTAGCGCAGACCACACAGAGCAGAATGGTGATCACCATGTCCGGCAGTGTATTTCCGCAGATCAGGTCGACCCGCATCAGAAGCCGGTAGGCTATAAAACCCAGCAGCCAGATCAGAAGGTTCCTGACGGAGAAGGCCTGCTTTCCGCAATCCTGTTTCAGGATAAAGGTGTCGGCAATCTGCACCGCGATCATCGGCGCGAAAACCGACCCGATCAGGTAGAGAAAATCAGTAATATCCGCCAGCGGCAGGAAAATTGCCCCCAAAGTGCCGAGGATCGTCGCAACCGCGGCAACCGCCTTCCCCTTCAGCTTCGGGGAAACCGCTTCACTGGATATTCCGGCGGACCAGGCATCCAGGAAGGTCGTCGTCACGGTTGAAAACACAATAATCAGCAGACCGACAACACCCAGCCCGGCCTTTACCATGATCAGGGCGATATCGCTCTCCCCGGTGAAGATCGCGCTTCCCATGCCGATCACATACATCCAGCAGCTGACCAGTCCGTAAACAAGGGCACTGACGGCTGTTGCCTTCACAGGCTTCTCAGCTTCCCGCGTATAGTCGCTTATAAGCGGCAGCCACGAAAGCGGCATGGCCACCGACAGCTCCACCGCAGCGCCGAAGCTGATGGCATCGCCGGCCGCGCTGCTCAGACTTCCCTTCCCGAAAATAACAAAGCACAGCACCACCGTCAGCAGAAACAGCGCCGACATGGCGATTGTGTTCAGCTTTCCGAGATTCTGAATGCCGATCATAATCCACAGCAGAATCAGCGCCCCGATAATCAGGCACCAGATCCATGTGGGAACCGACAGGATTTCCCCGGCTGCGGCGGCCCCGTCAAAAATCATGATCGCCGTCCAGCCTAACAGCTGCAGAATATTAAGCAGCGAGAAAAACAGTCCTCCGATGCGGCCGAAGCTGAGCTTTACGGTCTCCATCGCGCTCAGACGGCGCTGCCCGCCGATGAGGCCCGCCAGAAACAGCAGCCCACAGCCGATTACGTGGCCTATCAAAATGGCCAGCAGACCTCTCCGGAAGCCCAGCGGAGCAAAGTAGGTTCCTGTCAGAATCTCCGCAATGGAGACGGCGGCCCCAAACCAGATGAGACCGTTTTCAAAGACCGTAGTACGTCTTGATTCCACGTCTTCCACCCCCTACCTGTAATTGCCGTCAATGGCAAAAGCATGGTTCATGGGGCCGGAACCTTTGCCGAGATCCAGCATGGCGGAAAGGGCGCCGGAAATATAGTTCTTTGCCTGTTCTACCGCAGAGCAGAGGTCTCTCCCCTTGGCAAGGTTTGCGGCTATGGCGCTGGAGAGGGTACAGCCCGTCCCGTGCGTGTTCGGGTTGTCGATCCGCCGACCGTAAAACCAGTGCATCTCTTCACCGTCGAAGAGGAGATCATTGGCGTCATTAATGTTGTGGCCGCCTTTGCAAAGCACTGCGCATCCGTATTTTTCACTGATGCTCCTGGCAGCCTCTTCCATGTCGTCCTGCGTCAGAATTTTCTTTCCGGACAGGACCTCCGCTTCCGGAATATTCGGTGTCAGAACCGTTGCCAGAGGAAGAAGCAGCGTCTTCAGAGCATCCACCGCGTTGTCGCTCAGCAGCTTCGCTCCGCTGGTCGCCACCATAACCGGGTCCACCACAATGTTCTCAGCCTCGTAGAAGCGAAGCCTTTCGGCAATAACTTCTATCAGGCCGGCGGAGGAGACCATACCGATCTTGACGGCATCCGGCCGGATGTCGGTAAAGATACTGTCGATCTGCATGGCGAGGAAACTTTCCGGAACCTCAAAGATTCCCTGGACGCCGGTTGTGTTCTGGGCTGTCAGGGCCGTGATCGCGCTCATGGCATACACGCCGTTGGCGGTCATGGTTTTGATATCAGCCTGGATGCCGGCGCCTCCGCTGGAATCAGATCCAGCGATTGTCAGTGCTGTTTTCATAAGTTTCTCCTTTCAGTACAGCAATGATTTTATTACGCGAAACAAGGTGGTGCCCCCAATGTTCCGCAGAGGGTTTCCCTCAGAATAACTGTGTTACGGTCTCAAACAGGGCACGTGCCGCCTGCTCGATGTCCTTCTGCTGAAAAACGGCGCTGACAACGGCGACTCCCGCAATCCCGGTATCGCGCAGCCGGGTCACATTCTCCCGTGTAATCCCGCCGATCGCCACCACCGGAATCGAAACAGCAGCGCAGATTTCCCGGAGCTGCTCCACCGTGATCGGTTTCGCACCGGGCTTTGCGGTGCTTTGAAACATGGCTCCCGATCCGATATAGTCCGCCCCGTCCGCCTGGGCTTTCAGAGCTTCTTCCACCGTCTTGCAGGTTACACCGATGATCTTTCCGGCGCCCAGCATTTTCCGCGCTTCGGAAAGAGCCATGTCCTCCTGGCCGATGTGCACGCCGTCGGCGTCACAGAGACGGGCGATCTCCACGTTGTCATTTACAACAAAGGGAACCTGATACTGTCTGCAAAGGCTGCGAAGTTCCACTGCCTCCGCCAGAAACCGCTCCCGGTCCAGATTCTTTTCTCTCAGCTGAACAAAGCTTGCTCCTCCCCGCAGCGCCTTCTCCACCTGGTCTCTCAGACTCTCTCCGTTCAGCCAGCTTCGGTCCGTAACAACATATAACTTCAGGCTTTCCCTTTTCATTTTAATAACACTCCCTGCCGGTTTCATGGTATCGGCCCCTTACAGGGCCTGAATGCTGCTGGTTTTCTCCAGTTTTTCGGCTGTCATCATTTCCGCGGCGGAAAACAGCGCCTCGTGAAAGCTTCCGATTCCGCGGGTTTTCGACGCCGCCTCCGCATCTGCGGCGCAGCACTTCCAGAACGCGGAGGCCAGCACGGCTGCCGACAGCATGTCAGGCTCCACCGCCGCAAAAGCCCCGCAAAGCACTGAGAGCATATCCCCGCAGCCGGTAACCAGCCCTGTTTTTCCGCTCCCTCCGGAAATCCGGACGACCCGGCTCCCATCGGAGACCAGATCCTGTTCTCCGGTGAGCAGAACTGTCGTATGCCTGTACCCTGCCAGACGGCGGGCCAGCTCCGCCCGTTCTTCCACGGACGCAAACTTTACGCTGTCGACGCCCTGCTCCTGGCCGGAAACCCCGCACAAGGCCTGGGCCTCCCCAAAGTTTACCCGCAGGACCGACGGGCGGAAGTGATCCAGCAGCACCAGAATCTGCCGCAGGCGCCAGCTGCTTGCCCCAACGCCCACCGGGTCGAGAATCACCGGCTGCGGAAACTTTTCCACTGCCAGGAAGCAGGCCTCGCAGGTCCGAAAGCGCTCCTCATCCGGGGTCCCGGTATTCAGAACCGTTGCCTGGGACCGCGCCGTAATCTCCTCCGCTTCTACCGCCGCCGGCGCCATCATCGGGCTTGCCCCGGCGGCAAGCGCGATGTTGGCGCAGTCGTTAATGGAAACAAGATTGCTCACACAGTGGAGAAGCGGCCGACGCCGCCTGATTTCATTCAGTTGAGAAAAATCCGGCATCGGGTTACGTCCCTTTCTGCTTACAGCTTTGCCTGGATCTGGTGAAGGGCGCCGTTTTTCTGCAGCGCCAGCACGATGATTCCAGCAATGATGCTTCCGCCCACCGTGGAAACAAGAAACGGCACCACATAGGCGTAGAATGCGAGGCTTCCCGCAGTCTTACCCATAAACGCAATCGCAATCGGGTAGGAGAGGAGCCCGCCGATAATGCCGGTTCCGAAGATCTCGCACAGCAGCGTCACCGGAAGATTCCTGGTGAAGCGGTAACCCAGCCCGCAGAGGAGAGCCCCGCACATGCTGCCCGGAAAGGCAAGCAGCGATCCAAGCCCCAGAAGATTGCGCAGAAGGCTTGCCACAAAAGCAACCCCCAGTCCGTACCAGGGGCCCAGCAATACCGCGCACAGAACGTTCACCATATGCTGAACAGGGGCGCAGCGGCTGCCGAGCACCGGGAAGGAAAACGTGCTGCCGACAACGGCAACCGCCACCATCATGCTGGCAAGAGCCAATTTTTTTACAGATGTCTTTTGCATTGAAACCGAACTCCTTTTTTTGAAATCAGATGAAGAAAACGTTAGCGGAATCTTCCTTACACTGCAAGGAAGAGCGGTCGAGACTTGCTGGTCTCCTCTCACGCCGGAACACGGCTTCCCATCGCTGTCTTTTGGCCCGGACCCAAGGCGCTCCCCTCGGCCCGCTCCCGCAATTGCGGGGCGCCTTACGTTTTCTGCATCGCCTCCTTCAAAAAAAACGGCGGGTTCCGTAAAGAACCTACCGTGTTCGGTGTTCCCTACGCCGGCATTACCCGGATCAGGTTCCATGGTGTTAGAGCTCCATTACTCCATCTCAGCCGGGAAAACCCAGCGCCCATATCAATTTGCAAAGGGTATTATAAATCTCTCATCGGGATTTGTCAATCCGAAAACCCCTGAAGCTTTTTTAGATTATGTCTACCGAATGTGCGGTTTTATGCACTTCAGCCTGTTGAAAAACCGGTTCAAAAAGTCGAAAACCCGGCTGATGTCGATATTTTTTCACTGTTTTGAAATGGATTATTCATAAGTTACAAGAATTTATTCAGTATTCTGTAAACCATTTTCAATGTATTTTTCAGTTGCTTTCCCCGGAAAAAACTATATAATGAAGCGGTACGATAATAAACACAGGAGGCTCTGATATGATACAGATTGATCTGTCCGGCGCTCAGAAATTCTTTACGAAGGCCGGCCCGGATTATGCCGCCGCCTCGCGCGCGCATGAGATGCTCACATCCGGAAGCGGGCTGGGGGCGGACTTTACCGGCTGGCTGAAACTGCCGAAAGCCATACTGGATACTGAGCTGGACCGCATTGTTGCCGCAGCCGAAAAAATCCGTTCCCGCTCCGGCGCACTGGTGGTAATCGGGATTGGCGGCTCTTATCTTGGTGCCCGCGGCGCCATTGAACTGCTGCGGCCGGTCCCGGGCAAGGGAGACCCCGAGGTCTTTTTTGTCGGCAACGGACTTTCCGCCGACGCGTTCTGCGACACGCTTGAAAAGCTCGGTGACCGGGACTTCGATGTGAATGTTATTTCCAAGTCCGGCACTACCCTGGAGCCCGCCGTCGCCTTTCGGATCTTCCGGGAACTGCTGAAGAAAAAGTACGGCGCCGCTGCCGATGAGCATATTTTTGCGACCACCGACGCCCGCCGCGGCGTTCTGAAGACTCTGGCCGACTCAAACGGCTGGGAAAGCTTTGTGGTCCCTGACGACGTCGGCGGCCGCTTCAGCATATTCTCCGCTGTCGGGCTGCTGCCGATGGCAGTGGCCGGCATCGATATTCGCAGAGTCATTGACGCCGCCATCCGCGAGTTCGACGCGCTGGACCTGCGCAGCAGTGAAAACCCCGCCTGGCAGTACGCCGCCGCACGGCAGAACCTCTGCAGCAAGGGCTTCGGTGTGGAAATCCTGGGCTGCTATGAGCCGAGTTTCCGCTTCATGGCGGAGTGGTGGAAGCAGCTCTACGGCGAAAGTGAGGGCAAGGACAACAAGGGCATTTTCCCGGCATCCGTGGAGTTCACTGCCGACCTGCACTCGATGGGACAGTATATTCAGGAGGGCCCCCGGAATCTGATGGAGTCCGTTGTCCGCTTCCGCCGCTCCCGTTATTCCTGCCCGGTTCCGAATTCCGAAGACAACGCCGACGGCCTGAATTACCTCTCGGGCCGCGATCTGGCGGAGATCTGCGGCGTTGCGGCCGATGCCGTCCGTGAGGCGCACATCGACGGCGGCGTGCCGAACCTGGTCATCAGCTGCTCAGCGCGGGATGAGGAAGGCCTTGCGGAACTGGTCTGCTTCTTTGAGCTGGCCTGCGCGCTTTCCGGCTACATGTCCGGCGTGAATCCCTTTGACCAGCCGGGCGTTGAGGCCTACAAGAAGAATATGTTCCGCATGCTTGGCAAGCCCGGCGCTGTCTGATCAGACAATACCGTTATTGACCTGTTTTCTTTCCCGCCCTTTCCGTCTGCTGAAGAAGCTTTGGAAGAGCGAGAACATTGTTGATGTCAATCTGTTTGTAATCCACGTTGCGCCCCGTCAGGCGGTTCTCCTTTTCGGACAGCTCGTCCAGAGCCGTCCAGGGCACCAGACAGGCGTGGCGCCGGGCATGGGTGTCTTTGGCGATTTTGATATTCTTCCCGCCGCCATCCTGCTGAAGGCGTGCCCAGGTTTCCGCATTGGCTTCAAACTGCTCCGCGGTCATGGCGGTATAGCCCATAGCGTAATGGAATGCGCACCAGCGAAGGTGTTCGGTCTCACCGAGCACCTTCTGCATTTCCGGCGTCGGATTCCATTCGCCCTTCAGCATGGCCTCTTTCGTGCTTCCGGAAATTCGGATAAAGGCCGGAAGAAATTCCGCAGATGCCCGGGATGACATCTTGCTGAAGCTGTCACAAGCCACCCATTTTTCCCAGTCGGTCCGGTTCGAGGTATCGTAGGTGCTGTTGAGCAGAATGGCGTTGCGGTCCGCCTCTTCCGCGGACAGAAATGCCCGGGTATAGATCTTTGTGCGGATGATCGGGCTTCCGATGGAGGCCTGATAGCGAACGCCCTCCGAGCCGCACTGTACCACGCAGATGTTCTCGGCGTGCCGCCGATGGAGAAAAAGCAGAAGATTTTCCGCAATTTCACGGTTCATGGCGTCATTACCGGTGCAGATGGCAATCAGCTTCAGAGTGGAAAGGTTCTTTTCCACAAACTCATAAAACTCTTTCCCTCTTCCATCGGCGTTTATGCCCTTAATATCATACTGCTTCTGAAGTTCGGGGCAGTCTGTCAGCAGATAGCCCGCCTCCATCTGGCTGCGCAGAGAAAATACTGTGGCATGAAAGCTGCTTCCGGCAAACTGGGCGTTCATAACCAGCTGCCTCAGCACCTCCTGCCCGTGGCTGCCAAAGCCCACAATGGCGCAGGAGAAGTCCTCCTTGGCGTGTCCGTCTTCCCAGAAGGAGATGCAGTCCCAGGGCGGGCAGGTGCGGATCAGCGCTCTGGCCGTCAGCTCCGCCGGATCATAAACATTCACATAGCCGAAGCCGTAGCGGCTTTCAGACACCTGCAGCATTGACGCGATAATATCTTCGGTACCGGGCAGGGTCAGGCGTGTCTTTTCCGCCGGAATACCGGCCTGCTCCAGCGCGTTTCGCAGCTGCAGGGCGTACTGCAGATCCTTATCCGCGTCCTCGTCCAGAGCGTAAACCGTGACGGTACGGTTTTTCAGGTGGAGCTTTTTCACGGCCGATTTCGATGATGCGACGGCCTCCGCACCGGTAAGAACCGAGGCGCCCAGGTTGTTCAGGTCAGACACCAGGCTGTCCGAAGCGTCCTCCGCAAGAAAAATAACCGAGGTTCCCGGATCAGAGAGGCATTCTCTGGCAATCCCCCGGCTCCGCTCATTGATCCCGTAGATCAGGGTCAGGTCTCCTCGCCGGGACATCATCAGGCGGAGGCTCCGCAGGATTTTTGCGCCCAGGGTCGTCAGGGCGGCACTGGTCATGGAATAAAAGGCCGCCAGATGCACAATCCAGAAAACAACAATCCCTGTCTGGGTTGAGACCAGAGTGGAATTCTCGATCGCCGAGAGCTCATTGATCCCGACGAACATACGCATGACACTGAAGGGCGTTCGAAGCAGGCTGAGCGCAAGGCTGCCGGTCGTTTCGGCAAAGCCGATGCCGTAGAACAGAAGTCCTCCGACCACGCCGACCAGCATACAGCCCGCAGCGATTTTGGCAGAAAACTTCGGCTTCAGGGTAAGGTTTGCCACCATGGCAAGGAACAGCGCCGTAGAAAGAACAAGGGAAGAAACGGTCAGCATCACGCAGCCTCCATCTGTTACAGTTTCTACTCAGTATAAAAATATACCGGCAGAATGTCAACTGAAATTGCTGAACTGCCCCTGCATGCAGGAAACCCGCCCGGAATTGTCCGGGCGGGTTTGAATTTCAGTCGCCGCGCCTGTGCGCGTGTCGCGTCACTCCGCTTACTTCTTCAGCATATGGTCGGAAAAATAGTCTCTGGTAACTTTCGCCACCACGCCGGAGAGGACCAGAAGCGCAATCAGGTTCGGAATTGCCATCAGGCCGTTCAGCGTGTCGGCGATATCCCACATCAGGGTGCCGGAACCGGTAGCCCCGACAATGCAGACCAGCGCAAAGATGATCTTGTACACCAGAAGGAAGGTTCTGTTGTTCTTTGTAAGATAGCCCCAGCAGTTCTCTCCGTAATAAGCCCAGGAAAGAATGGTGGACAGAGCGAAGAACAGCAGGCTCAGCTCAATGATCTTTCCGCCCAGGGTTCCGGGCAGAATGGAGTTGAAGGCCGCTGCCGCTGCCGCCCCCTTGGAGGCATAGGCGGAGAGTCCTCCCTCCACATCCAGCACACCGGACAGCAGTACCGCGAAGGCTGTAATGCTGCAGATGACGATGGTGTCAATGAACACCTCGAACACGCCCCAGATGGCCTGCTCACAGGGCTCCTCTAAAGAGGATGCCGCATGGGCAATCGGTGCGGAACCGAGACCGGCCTCATTAGAGAAGACACCCCTAGCAAAGCCCTGGCGCATCGCCATCATGATGGTATAACCAAAGAGGCCGCCGCCAACACTCTTGAAGGAAAAGGCACCGGCAAAAATTCTGACGAACACGGCCGGGATCTGACCGATGCGCATGACGATGAGGATAATGCCGGCCAGGATATAGAACGCCGACATAAAGGGAACCAGAAGCTCCGTCACCTTGCCGATACGCTTAATGCCGCCCAGGGTAACCAGCGCAACCACCAGGGCAATCAGCAGACCGGACGCCAGCGGCGGAAGGTGGAACAGATCTCCCAGTGCGCCGGAGATCTCACTGCTCTGGGCAATGTTGCCGATGCCGAAAGATGCCAGGCCTCCCAGAATGCAGAAGATTACCGCAAGCCATTTCCAGTTTTTACCGATTCCGTTTTCGATGTAGTACATGGGCCCGCCGTGGTAGGCGCCGCTTTCATCCTTCACGCGGTACTTCATCGCCAGAACAATTTCTGCATACTTCGTGACCATTCCGAAGAAGGCGGCCACCCACATCCAGAAGACCGCTCCCGCGCCGCCGGTGAAGATGGCGCCGGTCACGCCGGCGATGTTGCCGGTTCCCACCGTGCCCGCCAGAGCGGTGGAGACCGCCTGGAAGGAAGAAATGTTCGCACCATGGTCGGTCTTCTCTTTCTTCTTAAAGAGGGTTCCGACCGTGGCTTTGAGGATTCTGCCGAAGTGGGTAACCTGCAGCCAGTTCACCTTGACGGTCAGAAACACGCCGGTACCGACCAACAGCAGAAGCATCAGCGGGCCCCAGGCAAAGCTGTTAAGCTTGCCGTTAACGGCCTCCACCGTTGAAATAAAGTTCTCCATGTTTTTCCGTCCTTTTCTCTGAATTCATTCAATCCAGCAGAACTGCAGATCTTCCATAAAACAAAAAGAGCTGCCCTGAACATGAGCAACTCCGGTTTTCGTCCGCCTCACCGCAGCGCCGCATTCTGTATGCGGCATCGGGAAGCTGACTTCCGCTCTGTCCTTTTGCCTGAGAGATTCGGCCTGTCGCCTTGCACCTTCGGCACCCTTAAAGGGATTCTCCAGAGTTCCTCCGCTTCCGGTCTCCCTCTGCTGAATTCCGAAAGCATCGCTGGTATTGAATTATGTGCGTATCATATCACTCAGCCGCCCGCATTGCAAGAACAAACTGCTTTGTCTCCGGTTTTTCCGCAATATTTCCGTTTTTTGTTGTTTTTCTTGTCTACTTTTGGGAATTATGCTACAATATTTTCATTCTCCGCCGCCTGAATCGGACAATGGGAAAGGCCCATGTCCGCTGACAGTGCGGTTGTTACAGGAAAGAAGGACAGACTATGATCTGGGAAAATACCGAGGTGCTCGCCGTACAGGGCGATATTACAAAAGACCATGGCGTGGAGGCCATCGTAAACGCCGCAAACACCAGCCTTCTGGGCGGCGGCGGGGTCGATGGCGCCATCCACCGCGCAGCGGGACCTGAGCTGCTGGAGGAGTGCCGCGGGCTGCACGGGTGCGAAACAGGCGATGCGAAAATTACAAAAGCCTACCGGCTACCCTGCAGTTATGTCATTCACACCCCCGGCCCCCGCTGGAAGGACGGCGAACACGACGAGCGGGAGCTGCTGGCCTCCTGTTACTACACAAGCCTCCAGCTCTGTATGGAGCACGGCATCCGCAGTGTCGCCTTTCCCTCCATCTCTACCGGAGTTTATCACTTCCCGCTGAAGGAAGCCGCAGAGATCGCCGTCTGGACTGCCCGGCAGTTTGTAAATCAGTATCCCGAGGCGCTGGACCGGATTCTCTGGGTGCTCTTTGATGAAAGGACCTTTGTATTCTATCAGCATGAGATCGAGATGGCCGGTGCGGCATCCTTTGACCCTGCCGGGTCCGGCAGGCCGGAGGGCTGAGTTCCCGTGCCGGAGAAGGGAAGGCTCACAGAGCCGGTTTCTGTCCATACGGGCAGCCTGGACACCGCTGCGGAGGAAAAGCGGATCACCCCCATTGCGCATATCCGGACGGATTTTCCAACGAAGTTCGGCATTCCGCGGCAGCCGGGCCTCGACGGCGGACTGCAGGGGACCATCGTTTTTACCCCTGAATACCGCGTTGATGAGGCGCTGCGGGGGCTGGAGTGTTTTTCGCACCTGTGGCTGATCTGGGGATTTTCGGAGAACGAGGGAAGACCCTGGTCTCCCACCGTGCGGCCGCCGCGGCTGGGCGGAAATGAGCGGATGGGCGTTTTCGCCACCCGCTCACCCTTTCGTCCCAACGGGCTTGGGCTTTCCTGCGTGCGGCTGCTCCGGGTCCAACGGGCCAGTGAAACAGGCGGCGCCCAGGGTTCCACCCTGCTTGTCGCCGGGGCCGACCTGATGGACGGTACCCCGATTTACGACATCAAGCCCTACATCCCTTATGCCGACAGTGTTCCGGACGCCGCCTCCGGTTTTGCGCCGGACCCGGGAAAGCAGCTCACCGTGGACTTTCCGGATACGCTGCTGACGCGGGTTCCGGAGGAGAAACGCGCGGGTCTGCTCTCGGTGCTGGCCCAGGATCCCCGGCCTCAATATCAGGACGCTCCGGAGCGTGTATACGGCATGGCTTTTGCCGGCCTGGATATCCGTTTCCGGGTAGAAGACGAGCTGTTAATCGTGGTTGACGTAATTCCCGTTTAGAGCTCTGTGTATGAACCTCCCCGCAGGCAGACAGAACCCGCCGGAAAGGATGACGTCCTGTCCGAGGTATACAGGGCCGCCAGTGATGCGGAAGTCGACCTCTCCAGCGTAAGAAGCGCCGGGCTTCTAAAACGTAACAACCCAACTGTTAAACAGGCCGCTGAGGAAATCCTCAGCGGCCTGTATTTTCCGGTTTATGCCTGGCAGCTTTTATTCGCTCCAATAACGCTCATACAGCATTTCCATGTGAGCTTTCATACCGGCGTAAGCATCATCCGCACGGCCCTCCAGAATGGCCTCGCAAATTCTGATGTGCTCCAGGTTGTTTTGGTCCCGGTACTTTTTGGTAGCAATCGTGCGGCTCAGGATCAGCTCCCAGAGCTCCTGCTCCATAGCCCCCAGCACCAGCTCCATAATCCTGGGGTACAGACTGCTGCCACTGGCGTTCGCCACCGCAAGGTGAAAGGCGCGGTCGGTTTCTTTGGTGATGATACCCTCTTCCGCTTCCTTCCACATGCGGGAGCAGATCTCCCGCAGCGCGGCACGACTTTCATCATCCAGATGCAGGGCAGCTTCTCTGGCAATATCAGGCTCCAGTACCATACGGGCGCGGATGATATCCTGCGGTTCCACATCCTGAGGCAGCTCCTGATCCGTACCGCTTTGCTTCCGGACATAAACTCCGCCGCCCTGTACCGAATCGACCAGGCCGTTCAATTCCAGCGCACAGAGAGCCTCGCGCACCGGTACCCGGCTGACGTTGAAGATCTGGCAGAGTTCCTTTTCACTGGGGAGTTTGTCCCCGACTTTAAAACGGCCGGAAGTAATGGCGTGATGCAGCTGGTTGTAAATCTGAATGTACAGCTTATTGCTGATTACCGGGCTGAACTCCTTCATGGATACCCCTTCATTATTCTGGTGGCTGCGTTTTTATCCGCAGGTTCTATCATTCTCCTGCCATGTTTGTCAACACGAACAGACACGCAGGTTTTGCGTGTCTCTTCATGCGTTTCCACTGTCCGTTTTCCGATCAGCCGAGTGTGCCCGGCAGCCAGGTCACCAGACCCGGGATATAGGTAATCAGGAACAGCACGATAATCAGCGGAATCAGGAAGGGGAGAATTGCCTTGTACATCTTCTCGATGCTGATCTTCGCGGTCTTCGCACAGATGAAGAGGCTGGTGCCCACCGGCGGCGTGCAGAGCCCGATCATCAGGTTCAGCACCAGCACCACACCGAGATGCAGGGGGTCAATACCGTATGCAGCCATCAATGGCACCAGGAAGGGAAGCGTAATGGTCATCGCGGCAAGAGCCTCCATGAACATGCCGATAATGAGGAAGGCGATGTTCACAATGAGGAGCATCACATACTTGTTGTCTGTCAGGGACACCAGTGCCGTACTGAGGGCACGGGTCATACCCAGCATGGTAACCAACCAGGAGAAGGCCGCGGCGCCGCAAATCAGGCACAGGATACCGGCACTGTCACGGGCTGTCTCAATAAGAGCCTGATAAACATCCTTCCAGCCCAGCTCATGATACACGGGCACAGCCAGGATGAAGGCGTAGAGCGCCGCGATGCAGGCCGCCTCGGTGGGGCTGAAGACGCCTGTCCAGATGCCGCCGATGATGATGACCGGCGTCAGGAGAGAGAGCAGCGCTTCCTTCGTCGCCTGACCGACCTCTTTCCAGCTGAACTTTTTTACGGGATAGTTGCGCTTCTTGGCCATCACAAAAACCAGAACGCCGCAGGCAAGGGCCAGGCAGAGGCCGGGAACGATGCCTCCGATGAACAGCGCGCCGACCGAGACCTCTGTCATCATGCCGTAGACCACCATGGGGATGCTGGGCGGGATGATGGGGCCGATGGTGGCGGATGCTGCCGTCACAGCCGCGGAGAAGTCCGGGTCAAAGCCGTCTTTGATCATGGCGTCAACCTCAATCTGCCCCAGACCGCCGGCGTCAGCAACCGCCGAGCCGCTCATACCGGAGAAGACGATCGAAGCCACGATGTTCGCATGGCCGAGACCTCCCGGGACAGAACCCACCCATGCCGAGCAGGCCCGGAAAATCTTTCGAGTGACGCCGCCGGTGTTCATCAGCTTCGCTGCCAGAATAAAGAAGGGAATGGCAAGCAGCGTATAACCGCTGGCATTACCCACCATGCGGTGGAAGATCGCCGTTACGGTAAAGTTCCCGGTGACGAGGACCGTGAAGATGGCGGAAATGGAGAGAGAAAAGGCGATGGGAACTCCCAGTATCATCAAAAGCAGGAAACCGCCCACCAGCAAAAGAACATACCCTGCAAAACTCATTGAACGGCAACCTCCTTCGCTTTCTTCGCCACCGGAGCGTCTTCCGGTTTGCGGTTCAGGATCAGGTCAACCAGGTGAACAATGGAAAACGCGCAGCCCACCGGGAAGGCCAGGTAATAGACCCCATTTCGAATGGCGATGGTTTTATAATAGGTCGACCAGGTCGACGAAATGATCGAAACACTGCAGACAATGCCCGCCGCCAGGAAGGCGATGAGCAAAAGATCAATGACATCCATGTAGACTTTCCAGGTCTTCGGAGGCAGTTTGTCGGTCACAAAGGTCAAGCGAAGATGTTCCTGTTTATGGAAGGTCATCGGCATTCCGATGAAGATGGCCCAGCAGAGGCCCACCAGGGTCAGCTCGTACTGCCACTGCACCGGGTTGTTGAAGATAAAGCGCATAATGACGGAGTATACGATAATGATGCAGAGACCGGCAAGAATGGCCGCGCAGATCACACCGGAAATCCTGTCCAGAGTCCGGCTCAGCTTGTGGATAAACGCTTTCATGGGGCTGTACTCCACCTCTCTTTTTTCAGGAAGGTTCCTTGGCAGATTCCTTACGGTCACGTAAGGAAAGGGGAAGCGCGCGGAAACCGGCGCCTCCCCGGCGATTAACAGAATGATTACTTCAGAGCATTAATGCGGGCAACAAGATCCTCCGCCCAGTCATACTGAGCATAGAAGTCCTGGTACACGCTCTGGGCCTTGTCAATGAAGGGCTGGACATCGGGATAGCCGACCTGCATGCCGGCAGCCTCAAGCTCAGCCAGATAGGTGGCCTCATTGTCGCGGATGGCCTGGCGGTGCTCGGCGCCGAATTCCTTTGCGCACTCCAGCAGGACCTTCTGGACATCTTCGGGATAGCTGTTCCAAACCTTCAGGGAGAAGATCATGTCCTTCGGCTGATACTGATAGTTCACCATGGTCAGATACTTCTGAACATCCTGGAAGTTGTTGGCGTAGATATTGGAGACCGGGTTCTCCTGGCCGTCAAAGGTGCCCTGCTGCAGAGCAAGATACAGCTCAGAGAAGGCGAAGGGGGCGGCGCTGGCGCCATAGGCGGAGAAGATGGCCATGGTCAGCTGATCTTCCGGAGTACGGAACTTCAGGCCCTGCAGATCTTCGGGCTTCTCAATGGGGCGCTTGTTGTTGGTGAACTGGCGCAGGCCGTTCTCCCAGTAGGCCAGCTGGATGAGGTTGTTCTCTTCCAGGCCTTCCAGCAGCTCCTGGCCCAGCTCGCCGTCCAGGACCCTGTACACATGGTCATAGTCCGAGAACAGGAAAGGAAGGCTCAGAGCCTTGAACTTCGGGCAGAAGTCCGCCTGCTGGCCGGAGGGCAGCATCATGGCATCGAGGTTGCCCATCTTGACCATTTCGATCATTTCCTTGTTGCTGCCAAGCTCTTCGGCAGCGTGGATGACGACTTCTACCTTGCCGTTGGTGCGCTCCTTGACGGCGGCGGCGAAGTGCTCGAGGGAGATGTGGATCAGGTTCTGCGTGGTGTCGCTGTGGCCGATATTAATGGTGATCTTGTCATTGGCCTTGCTCCCTCCGCAGGCCGCCAGTGCAAACACCATGACAACGGCGAGCAACAGTGCGATCAGTTTCTTCATTTTTTTCCTCCAATTTTTTATATTTTTCCGGGTTACCCGGGTTTTTACGGATTATTTCAGCAGTTTTTCTGCCTGGGCAACAATGTTCTCTACGGTGATGCCGTTCATCTCCAGCAGCCGCTCATAGGGAGCGGACTGTCCGAACTGGTCCTGAACACCGATGCGCTTCAGCTTCCCTTTGCCGGCTTCGGCAATCACCTCGGCCACGGCGCTGCCGAGGCCGTTCAGGATGTTGTGATCCTCCACGGTGATGATTTTACCGACCTGTTCGATGCAGGTATTGACGCAGTTGACATCCAGAGGCTTGATGGTGTGCATATCGACCACCCGGGCGCCGATCCCTTTTTCCCGGAGCTGTTGGGCCGCCTCGAGGGCCAGACGCACCGTGTCTCCGTTCGCAATGATGGCAACATCGTCTCCATCGGAAAGCTTCTTGGCTTTTCCAATCTCGAAGGTCTCGTTCTCATCATAGATAACGGGAATGGCGTCACGGGTAAAGCGCAGGTACACCGGGCCTTCAAACTCCGCTGCCGCCTTCACCAGTGCCTTGGCCGCATAGTAGTCCGCCGGCATGATAACCGTCATGTTCGGGAGGGTGCGCATAATGCCCATATCCTCAATCGCCTGATGGCTCGCCCCGTCATTGGCCGGGGTCAGACCTCCGTGAGAGCAGGCAATCTTCACATTCAGGTTGGGATAGCAGATCTCCTGCCGGATCATCTCACAAATGCGCATGCTGCCGAAGGCCGCATAGGTTACTACGAACGGGATCTTCCCGCAGGTGGCAAGGCCCGCCGCCACTCCGGCGCCGTTCTGCTCGGCGATGCCAACGTTCAGGTACTGATCCGGAAGTTCTTTATGAAAAGCAGCCGTCTTGCAGCTCTTGCCGATATCAATGTCCACAACCAGGACATTGGGGTTCTTCTTTCCCGCTTCTACAATTGCCTCGCCGAAACCGTCACGGGTTGCGATCTTTCTGGTTTCCATGTTCAGGCCTCCTCTTTTATGTAGAGCGCGTTGAGCTCTTCCATCGCCTGCTGATACTGCGCGTCATTGGGGGCAGTGCCGTGCCAGCCGCAGACGTTCTCCATGTAGCTGACGCCCTTCCCCTTGACTGTCTTGCCCACAATGCACTTGGGCAGGCCGTTCTTTGAGGCGAGGGCCTTATCCATCACTTCAACCAGCTGAGCCATGTCATTTCCATCGCACTCAAACACTTCAAAGCCGAAAGCCTCGAACTTCCGCGCCAGGTTTACGGGAGGCATGATCTCCTCACAGGTTCCGTCCAGCTGCAGGTTGTTCCAGTCGACAAAGACAACCAGATTATCCAGTTTGTACTTATGGGCGGTGCCGCAGGCCTCCCAGATTTCTCCCTCGTTGCATTCGCCGTCGCCAACGGCCGCAAAGACACGGTAGTCTTTTTTATCCATTTTACCCGCCAGCGCCATGCCAACCGCACAGGCCAGGCCCTGTCCCAGGGAGCCGGTCGAGATATCGATACCGGGGCATTTGTTCATGCTGGGGTGACCCTGAAGAGGGGACCCCTCCTTGCGCAGCGTATCCAGAACCTCCAACGGGAAGAAGCCTTTCATCGCAAGCGCCGCATACTGAGCCGGGCACACATGGCCCTTGGAAAGTACAAAACGGTCGCGGTCCGCCCAGCGGGGGTTGGCCGGGTCCACATTCATGTATTTAAAGTAGCAGGCCGTCATAAAATCCGCCACCGACAGGGACCCGCCCGGGTGCCCGGACTGGGCTTTCCAGATCATGTCAACAATGCGGATACGAAGTTCGGTTGCCTTGTTTTTCAGCTGAATCAGTTCTTTGCGGTCCATTCTGCGGTCACATCCTCTCGTCCAGTATGATTTCGGTATGCTCACGGGAGGACTCCAGCGCCAGCGTGGAAAGCTTCAGCACCTTGATCCCCTCGTCCAGCGGGGTCCGGATGGGTTTGTTGTTCTTCAGGCAGTCCTGGAAGTATTCGTGGATGTTAAAGATGACGCCGTCCTGGTTATGCTTGTAGGAATCGTTAAAGTGGAGCGTCTCCGCCTGCGCCATCTCTGAGGTTTTCCAGGTCACCTCGTCAAACTCGAACATGTCGCTGCCTTTCAGGAAGCAGGTGCCCTTGGTACCGATGTACCCCTTAAAATTGCCGCCCAGGTCCGAACTCCAGCTGGCATTGATGGTGGCAATGCCTCCCTTTTTGATTTTCATTGTGGCGGAGAAGTTGGTGTCATAGGTCGGGAGACTGTCAATCGTGCACCAGGTGTTGGCCGACAGTGTTTCAAACTCACCGCAGAGGGCCGTCAGCAGATTCCACTCATGGGAAATGGACTCAATGGTGAAACCGCAGGCAAAGCGCGGGTCGGTACGCCAGGAGGGCTGGAACCAGGTGCCCCGGAAGCCGTAACCCGGGCCAACGCGGTTGTCAAAGACACTGATCGGATCGCCGAGGGCACCGCTGGACACAAGCTCCAGCATCTTCTGGAAAGCCGGCCGGTAGAAATGCGCAAAGCCGACGATAATTTTACCGTCGTACTTCTGTTCCATCTCCTTAATCTTCCGGGCGTCTTCCAGGCTCGTGGCGATGGGCTTTTCCATATAAAGGGGCACGTGATGCTTCAGCACCATCTCCACATAGTCCAGACGCTTCGTCGGGGGCGTGCAGAGCACGACATAGTCCGCCCTGGGCACGTTCTCCTCAATCTGCTCATAGGTCAGCATCTCGCAGCCGAATTCCTCGGCGTAGCGCTTCAGGCCGGCCTCATTGACGTCATAGGCTGCAAAGACCTTACCGCCGAGTTTCACAACTGCGCGGCCATGGGACTTCGCAATGTCGCCCGCGCCGATCATCAATACGTTCATAGATGATGCCTCCTGTTTCAGGATGATAGAGTTTGAAATTTGTAGATTTGTAATACAACTATACAATATGCTAAATTAACGGTCAAGAGTTGCCATTTATTTCACAGGAAATTTGGATCTTTGCACAAAATCGGCGCTGTGCATTTGTGCACAGCGCCGAATGGTCTCTCTGTATCCTTTTAAAATTGCGGGCAGCCCGTCCTTGTTTCCGGCTCAATCCGCCTTGAAGCTCACGGTAACACTGGAACTCACGGTCAGTTTTGCCGCACGGACAACCGTACTGCTGTTCATCGTTCCGGCAGCCGCTTCTTCTTTGGCAAAATTATTCATCACGCCGCGGTCGTAGCTGAAGGTGCCTCCTTCCGTGATGCTTTCAATGGAGAGAAGCTCCAGGTCCGATGCTGCGGCCAGCACCTCGGCCTTCTCCCGGGCATCCTCCACAGCGGCCTTCAAGGCCTTCGCCTTCGCATCTTTCGTGTCGGTAGCGGAGAAGGTGATTCCGTTGAGGGTGTTGGCGCCCGCGGCAAAAGCGGCATCAATGACCTCGCCCACCTGTTCCATATCCGTGACCCGGATGGCAAGGGTGGAGCCGGCATAGTATCCGGCCAGCACTTCGGTACCGGCGGAATAGTCATACTGCGCATAAATATTAATGTAGTCCGTGTTGATGTTCTCTTCTTCAATGCCCAGGTCAATCAGCGCCTCACGGATATCCGCGACCGCCTGATTTGCACGCTTCTGGGCTTTCAGGACTTCCTTGTCCGTCACGGTGACTCCCAGGGATACGATCGCCATGTCTGCAGGGACCTGAACTTCACCCGTGCCGGTCACGGTAATCTCGGAATCCGCGAAGGCCAGGGTGGGCACAGAAAGAATCAGCAGCAGGGTCAGCAGCAGGGAAAGGATCTTTTTCATGATTTGTCCTCCTTAAAGTTTCGTTTTTGCGGACCGCCGGAAACACTTGGGCATTATCCGGTAGCGGTATCTTACGCTATACAGATCGGAAAAGCAATGAAACGCGCCGGAAATTCAGAATTCTTAAGCGGGCGCCCCTATACCGCCGCCCGCAGGGATTATTGCTGTGCTTTCTTATTGAATTTATACCGGGAGTTTGTTATAATTTCGAAAAAATTCCGCAGTCTGATTTGATCCGTTCCCTGTAAGAATATCACCCGTTGAGGAGATGCCCATGACCGCTCAGGAAGCCATCGCATATATTGAAAATTACACCTGGAGCACCACCCGGCTGGGCCTTGACCGTACGCGCAGACTGCTGCAGGCCCTGGGAGATCCCCAGAAGAGGCTGAAGTTCATCCACGTGGCCGGAAGCAACGGCAAAGGCTCCACCTGCGCCATGCTGGATTCCGTTCTCCGGGCGGCGGGGTACCGCGTGGGGCTCTACACCTCGCCGTACCTTCAGGACTTTTGTGAACGCATGCAAGTGAACGGACAGAATATCGACGGCAGTGATCTTGCCCGTATTACAGAACAGGTGCGTGCTTTCGCCGATGGCATGGAGGATCATCCCAGTCAGTTTGAGCTGGTTACCGCCATCGCCATGCAGTACTTTATGGAGCAGCGCTGCGATATTGTGGTACTGGAAGTCGGTATGGGCGGAGCACTGGATTCCACCAACGTCATCGACTGTCCCGAGGCCGCCGTCATCACCAACATCGGGCTGGAGCACACTGAATATCTGGGAAACACCCTTGCGGAAATTGCACGGACCAAGGGCGGTATCGTGAAGCCCGGCTGCACAGCCGTCTGCTACGATTCCGTCCCGGACGTAATGGACACCCTGCGGGCGGTCTGCCTGGAGCAGGGGGCCTCTTTCCGTGTTTCCCGCGCCGAAGACCTGCAGGAACACTCCCACAGCCTGGAAGGACAGCTCTTTTCCTGGAAGGGCCGGGATTACCGGCTCCCGCTGTTGGGGCAGCACCAGCTGCGCAACGCCGGCACGGCGCTGGAGACCCTTTCAGCTCTGCGGGAAAAGGGCTGGGACATCCCGGAGAGCGCAGTTGCGGAGGGCCTTCGAAGGGTAACCTGGCCAGCCCGGTTCGAGGTCCTGGACCGCAATCCCCTCTTCATTCTCGACGGCGGACACAATCCACAGTGCGCCGACGCCCTCGCAGCAAATCTCCGGGAATATCTCCCCGGTCAGAAGCTCTGTGTTCTTCTGGGCGTACTGCGGGATAAGGATTACCGGCAGATGCTGAGGTCGGTCGCGCCTTTTGCTTCTCAGGTGATCTGCGTGACCCCGGACAGCCCCAGGGCCCTGCCCGCGGCGGAGCTGGCGGAGGAAGTGCGCAGCCTCGGCCTGGAAGCCTCCGTCTGTGACAGGATCCGTGACGGGGTTCGTCAGTCCCTCGAAACCCTGGAGTCCGTCCTCGCCTTCGGCTCCCTGTATCTTGCGGGACATGTACGCACCCTCTTCCCCCAGGAGAAAAAACGGCTGCAGCGGCAGATGGCTCTCCAGCGCCGTGACAGCCTGCCGCCGGAGAAGCGGGCGGCGGATTCCGCCGCCGTATGCCGGGCTGTCCTCTCCTCCGGACTGTACCGAAACGCCGGCACCATCTTCCTGTTCCGGGCCTTCGGGAGCGAAGTTGACCTGAGCGCCGTGGCGGACCAGGCGGAGCGGGACGGCAAAACGGTTCTTTACCCGGTCTGCACTGACCGGACCCGTATGCTGGCTGTGAAGTCCGGCGGCGCCTGGAAGGCGGACTTCTGCGGAATTCTGTCTCCGGCCCCCGATCAGTCCTCTGCCGTTGAAGCGAAAGATATTGATCTCGTTCTCTGTCCCTGCTCGGCCTTTGACGGGGAGGGCCGGCGTCTTGGCATGGGACGGGGCTACTATGACCGCTTTCTCCCCCAGTGCCTCAATGCAGCAAAGGTTCTGGTCGCCTTCGAGGCCCAGCGCCTGGAGCGTGTTTTTACCGAAGGGCGGGATATCCCCATGGATGCCGCCGTAACCGAGGCCGGGCTTGTATTGTTCCCGGCAGAAACGAACTGTGCGAAGAAAGGATGACAGGCCTGTGAAGGAAGAATGTCTGATCTGCAAGGCGCCTCTGGAGTATCTGGAGTCCGACATCCTGATGGAATGCGAGATCTGCCACAAAAAGGTAATGAGCAAAACCCGGTGTGTCAATGGTCATTATGTCTGTGACGACTGCCATACACAGGGTCTGGCCTCCATCGTCGGGGTGTGCCTTTCAGAAACATCAAAAGATCCCATTGCCATCATCGAGAAAATGATGGACATGCCCTTCTGCCACATGCACGGCCCCGAACACCATGTCATGGTCGGCGCGGCGCTGCTGACCGCCTATCATAACGCCGGAGGCGAGATTGACCTGCCTGAAGCTCTGGCCGAAATGATCAGCCGGGGAAAAAGTGTTCCGGGCGGCGCCTGCGGATTCTGGGGCGCCTGCGGAGCAGGCATCAGCACCGGAATGTTTATCTCAATCATTTCAAAGTCCACCCCCCTGGCCAACGAACCCTTCGCCCTGGCCCATCAGATGACGGCAAAAGCCCTGGGAAAGATCGGTGAAGTGGGGGGACCCCGCTGCTGTAAAAGGGATTCTTTCCTGTCCATTCTCTCCGCCGTCGACTTCGTTAAAGCGCATTTCGGTGTTGAGATGGAAAAGCAGAATGTCCTGTGCCGGTATTCATCCCAGAACAACCAGTGCATCGGCCGCCGCTGTCCTTTCTCCGCAGCCGCGGCTTTGTGATCCTTCCGCAGAAAGTCATTTACTTTTCGCTCTTCTTCTGTTAATCTGCATATAAAAATACCGATCAGGAGGCTTTCGTCATGGCTTACAAAACAGACATTGAGATTGCCCAGGAGGCTGAGCTCCTGCCCATCAGCGCTGTTGCGGCATCCCTGGGAATTCCGGAGGACGCCGTCGAAAACTACGGCCGCTACAAGGCCAAAATTGATCCCCGCCCCCTGAGGGAGCGGCCCGAGAAGGCCAAGCTGATTCTTGTCACGGCCATCACCCCGACCCCGGCCGGAGAGGGAAAAACCACCACCTCGGTCGGCCTGGCCGACGGCCTCCGGAAGATCGGCAAAAACGCCGTTGTCGCCCTGCGGGAACCCTCTCTGGGTCCTGTGTTCGGCATCAAGGGCGGCGCCGCCGGCGGCGGCTACGCCCAGGTAGTGCCGATGGAAGATATTAACCTCCACTTTACCGGCGATTTCCACGCCATCGGCGCGGCAAACAATCTCCTTGCCGCCATGCTGGACAATCACATTCAGCAGGGGAATGCCCTGGGCATCGATCCCAAACAGATCACCTGGAAACGCGCAGTGGATATGAATGACCGGCAGCTGCGCCACATTGTGGACGGCCTCGGCGGCAAGGCTCAGGGCGTTCCCCGGGAAGACGGGTTCGACATTACCGTCGCTTCCGAGATTATGGCCGTTCTCTGTCTGGCTTCCGATCTGATGGACCTGAAGGCGCGGCTCGCCCGCATCATTGTGGGCTATACCTATGACGGAAGGCCTGTCACAGCCCATGATCTGAAGGCGGAGGGCGCCATGACCGCGCTGCTGAAGGAGGCTATCAAGCCCAACCTGGTACAGACCCTGGAGGGCACGCCCGCCTTCATCCACGGCGGTCCCTTTGCCAACATTGCCCACGGCTGCAACTCGGTTTCCGCCACACATACGGCCCTGAAGCTGGCAGACTACGTGGTCACAGAAGCCGGTTTTGCCGCGGACCTCGGTGCCGAGAAGTTTCTGGATATCAAGTGCCGTATGTCGGCCCTGCACCCTGATGCCGTCGTCATTGTGGCGACAGTCCGGGCGCTCAAGTACCACGGCGGCGTTCCGAAGACTGAGCTGAACACTGAGAACCTGGAGGCCCTGGAGAAAGGGCTGCCCAATCTGCTCCAGCACGTTGCCAACATTCGGGACGTCTTCGGCCTGCCCTGCGTGGTCGCCATCAACGCTTTTCCCACGGATACAAAGGCAGAGCTTGACCTGGTAGCGGCCAAGTGCGGCGAGCTGGGCGTGAACGTTGCCCTCAGCGAAGTCTGGGCGAAAGGCGGCGAAGGCGGAAAAGCTCTGGCGGAAGAGGTTGTGCGCCTGTGTGACGAGCCGAACTCCTTCCGGTTCTCCTACGATCTTGACACATCGATTGAAGAAAAACTGGAGGCCATCTGCAAACGCATTTATCACGCTGACGGAGTTGCCCTCACGCCGAATGCGAAGAAGCAGGCGCAGCAGCTCACAGAGCTGGGCTTTGCGTCTCTCCCCGTCTGCATGGCAAAGACTCAGTATTCCTTCTCTGATGACGCAGCTCTCCTTGGCGCGCCGAAGGGATTCACGGTCACTGTGCGGAACCTGAAGGTTTCTGCCGGGGCAGGCTTCATTGTCGCCCTGACCGGCGATATTATGACCATGCCGGGACTGCCGAAAGTGCCGGCTGCTGAAAAGATCGATGTAGACGAAAACGGTCGCATTACCGGGCTGTTCTGAGTCTTCCACAGAATAAATGGCCGCACGGCAGGACCGTGCGGCCATTTTGATGTCTGATGGGTATTCAGTGCTTCAGCACCACCTCGCCGGCGCGGGCGCCGGTGAAGCTTCCGCTTTCCAGAACAGGCTTGCCGTTTACAAAGACATGCACAATTCCGCCGGGCTTGAAGTCCGGCTTCTTTTCATTGACCTTCAGGTTCTTCAGATCCAGCACTGTAATGTCGGCCTTGAAGCCCGGCTTCAGATAGCCGCGGTCCGGAATCCTGTAGCGGTCAGCAGTTGCACCTGTCATCTTGCGGACAATTCTCTCCGCCGGAATTCCGTAACGTTTCGCCAGCAGGAAGAACTGCGGGAAGGTCTGGAAGGCCGCGATGTTCTGCAGTCCTTTATCCTCCACCCAGGCGTCGGTCATAAAGACGGAAAGGTCATCTTCCATCAGGCTGCGAACAATCTCATCATTATAGTACTTGCCCAGGTAAATGCTCCCCGCCCGATTGGACAGGTCCACCAGCTTCAGATACATGTCAAGGTTGGAAAGGCCCTCTTCCGCCGCACATTCCGGAATCGTCTTTCCCTCGTATTCCGGATGTTCATCTGAAATATATGCCACTACCATGTCATCCCAGTCAATGCCCAGCACTTTCCGGTACATCAGGATGGTGAGCTCCAGCTTACGCCGGTTCAGAGGCTTCTTCGCTTCCTCCTTTGAAAGCTGGGCATACCATTCCGGGAACACCACCGTAATGACGGAGGCCCCGTAATGGAAAGCGTAGTTATCGAACGCAATGGGGTTTCCCTTTTCCCGCTCCCGGTGGAAGACCTTCAGCATTTTGTCCTTCAGCTTCCAGCTCCGGGCCCCGGTAAAGATCAGGTGGCTGTATACCAGCCGGCAGCCGGATTTGTGCATGATCTCCACCGCCTCGTCCAGCCCCATCTCCAGATGGGACTTTTTCGTCAGCAGCGGGTAATCCGCACTGACGATGGAGCAGGCTCTCGGATGGACAGTGACAATACCGTCGTACTTCGCAATCTCCCGGGCGAAGGCGATAATTTCATCCTCCTTCGCATAGCGGTCCGGCTCGTACATGAAGCCGAAGGAACCGCCGAAAGCGCCGCCTTCCATGGCCTCCCGCACATAGGTGAGCTCCCGCTCAATCTGTTCCGGCGTATAGGGTGCGGGATCATAGCCTGTCATTCCCGCCCGGACAGAGCCCTGCCCGATGAGGGGCACCAGATTCACAAACAGATTCCCTTCCGCCCGGGCCTTGAAGTCCGCAAAGCTTCCGGGGTGCTGCGCGTCAAAGAGTCCCCCGCCGATCTTTTCCCGATGGGGCGTATCCGGCTCCATACCAAAGGGAGAAAAGCTGCAGTTGCCGGTGATCTGGGTGGTGATGCCCTGCTCGACGAAGGGCCTGTAAAATTTTTCCGAATCCTCCCGGTCATAAAAGAAATCGTTATGGGAATGGGCATCAATGAGCCCCGGACAGATGGCCAGCCCCCCAAGCTCAATGACCCGGTCCGCCTCATCTGGAATACTCCCGCCGACTTTCAGGATGCGGTCATCTTCAATCAGCACATCTCCCGCAACCGGCGCAGAGCCGGTTCCGTCATAAATACTTCCGTTTCGAAACAGGGTCTTCATACCGCGCAAGCCTTCCTTTCCTTTGTTTCCGTCTTTAAACAACAAATTTTTGAAGTAATTATTGTGTTCAGTTTAACATGGCGGATTCAAAGCGTCAACTGTTATTTGACCGCCCGTTTCTCCGGTCGCCCCGAAGGAAACAATGCCGCATGGAAGTCAGAGAGAGCGGAAAATCTCCTTCCCCACACCGCCATCATTATTACTGTTCTCCGTAACGGCGTCCGCCTTTTCTTTGACCCTCGGATCCGCATTTTTCATGGCGATTCCCCGCCCGGCCGCCTGAAGCATGTCGATGTCGTTCAGCCCGTCTCCGAAGGCCATCGTCTCTGCCGGATCGATGCCGAGGACGGCGCAGAGTGCCAGAAGCGCCCGCCCCTTCCCGGCATCGGCGCTGTTGATTTCAATGTTGTTCTTCAGAGAACTGGTGGCCAGGATTTCCGGGAAGCGTCTCGGGAGTTCTTCCAGCTGTCTGGCACGTTCCTCCTTCTGCTCCGGCCGGAAGTACATCTGGAGCTTCTCCAGCGGGAGATTCACCTGGCGGATATTTTCTTTCAGGTCCGGTACCGGTCTGCGAAGGTTCTTCACCAGCTTCAGGATTTCCGGCTCCTCCGCAAAATACTCCGGTGAGGCGTCGTACATCCAGGCAGTCATATATCCCCATTCGCCCCGGTAGCAGTCGTACACAACCGGCAGGGTGTCCATATATTCACAGATCCGCAGTGCCAGCTCCGGAGGCAGACCGGCTTCGGCTATATTTCTATTCTCCTTCAGATCATAGACCGAGGCGCCGTTTGCAAAGATGAAGTAGCGGAAGAGGCCCAGCTCCATCAGATGTTCCGGCATGGCGCGCAGTATCCGTCCGGTGGCGGGAACCAGCTCCACACCGGCAGCTCTCGCCGCCCGCAGTGCTTCAAGATTGCCTTCCGGCAGCCTCTTCCGGTCATCCAGCAGGGTACCGTCCAGGTCAAAAGCGATCAGTTTCACATTCATATCGTCGGTTTCTCCTGTGTATACAGGTATATTTTCATATTTCAACACATTTACTATTGCATTCTTTTTCAATTTGTTGTATTATGATACAGTACATTCCCAATTCAAGCAAGTACAGGAGGAAAACAAAATGAAGAAAATGATCGCTCTTCTGCTGGCAGCCATGATGGTCTTTGCCCTCTGCGCCTGCGGCGGCTCTTCAGCACCTGCGGCAACCGCAGCCCCGGCAGCCGATGCCGCTCCCGCGGCCGCCTCTGCACTGACCATGGGCACCGGCGGTGAATCCGGCACCTATTACGCCTTTGGCGGCGTAGTGGCAGGGTATCTGAATCAGAATGCCGGCACGAACATCAATGTCGTCTCCACCGGCGGCAGTGCTGCCAACATCACCGGTATTGTGGTAGATAAGACCTATGACCTGGCTACGGTACAGTCCGATGTTATGACATATGCCTACAACGGCACCAATTCCTTTGCCGACGGCGGCGCCATGAGTGATTTCCGCGTTCTGGGCGGCCTCTATGCCGAGACGGTGCAGATCTTTACCTGCAACCCCGACATCAAGTCCGTCGCTGACCTGAAGGGCCGCTCCATCTGCGTGGGCGACGTCGGTTCCGGTACCTACTTCAACACGGTGGATATTCTCGCCGCGTACGGCATGACCATTGACGATGTCGATGCGAAGTATCAGTCCTTCGCCGATTCCGCAGACAGCATTAAGGACGGCAAGATCGATGCCGCAATCCTCACCGCAGGCGCTCCGACCACCGCCATTGTCGACCTTGCAACCTCGAAGCAGGTCTATCTGGTTTCCATCGATGATGAGCACATGGAAAAGCTGCTTGCCGATTGCCCCTGGTACGCCTCCTACACCATCCCCGCCGGCACCTACAACGGCTTTGATGAAGACACCGAAACGGTCACTGTAAAGGCTACGCTGGTTTGCCGCGCTGATCTGGATGACGACACCGCCTATAACATTGTTTCCAATATTTACAACAATGCCGCGGCTATTTCCGAGCTTCACGCCAAGGGAGCCGAGCTTTCTCTTGACTTCGCCACCGACGGAATTGCGGTTCCCTTTGCCGCCGGCGCTGCCAAGTTCTATGCAGAGAACGGCATTACGGTTGACACTGCCGCCTGACCTGTTCTCAACTGATTTGACGACCCTACGGAGTGCCTCTCATTACGGGCGGCACTCCGCATTTTAACCACCGCCACGGAGGTCCCCTTATGTCATCAACCAATCAGAAGGTTCCCGTCCACGAAGCCGAATTTGACCAGGCCGCCGTGGATGCGGTCATGAAAAAATACGACCGCGAGTCCAATACCCGTCTTTGGGAGGGCTGGCAGCGCTGGGTTGTCTACGGAATCCTTGCCGCCTTTTCGCTGTTCGTCATTTATGTCACGCTTTTTGCCACCTGGCTGGACCTGGTCCGATACCCGTCGTTTTTCGGCGGCATTCTGCTCATCGGATATCTGGTCTTTCCCGCAAAAAAAGGGGATCACCGGCCAAACCACATTCCCTGGTATGACTGGATTCTCATGCTGGCCGGCGCCGCAGCGTTCTTCTATGTTGTGGTCAATGCGAAAAGCCTTACGGTTCGGCTTGGCATGTCCCGGATCTATCCCTATGAAATCGCCATCGCCATTGTCGGAATTCTTGCGACGCTGGAGCTCTGCCGCCGCAGTGTCGGCATCCCCATCCTGTGTGTGGCAGGCGTTTTCACAATCTATGCCCTGTATTACTATGCGTTTACCAAAAATCTCGGGGCGGCAGGCGCAGTCCGGAATGTGGCAAAGAGCCTGTTCTATCACGTACAGGGCGGCGGCATCCTTGGCACGCCTGTACAGGTCTGCTCCAAATTCATCATCGTCTTCATCGTCTTCGGCGCCTTTTTGGAAAGAACCGGCATTTCCCAGTTCTTTATTGACCTTGCAAACTCTCTCGTCGGCCGTTTTTCCGGCGGTCCGGCAAAGGTCGCCGTCATCTCCTCCGCTCTTTGCGGCATGGTTTCCGGCTCCTCCGTGGGCAACACTGTAACCACCGGCTCGGTCACGATACCGATGATGAAAAAAACCGGATACAAGCCGGAGTTTGCCGGCGCTGTTGAAGCCGCGGCATCTACCGGCGGTCAGATCATGCCGCCTATTATGGGCGCTGCCGCCTTCCTGATGGCGGAGTATGTGGGCGTTCCCTATTCCAATATCATTGTCCGGGCGATCCTGCCGGCTATTCTGTACTTTACCGGGATTTTTATCGCCGTTCATCTTGAAGCCAAAAAGCTCGGCCTCAAGGGGATTGACAAGGACAGTCTTCCCGTTTTGAAGCACCTGCTGCGCCGGGTATATCTGCTTCTCCCGCTGGTAATTCTGGTTTACCTGGTCTCCTCCGGCAACAGCACCATGGCTTTTGCCGCCGCGATCGCCATCCTCTTCGCGGTTTCGGTTTCCAACGCCCATGACAATGTCATTCTCGGTATTACCGGAATCGCCTCTCTGCTGTTCTATCTTTTCCTGAACGTTGGCGGCACGGTAAAGCTCGCCCTGCTTTTCATCAGTATCGCCTGTGCCCTCGCCTGTATGCTGAAAAAGGGCGCTGTCATGACGCCCGTGGTTCTCTTTGATGCGCTGGCAAACGGCGCCAAAAGCTCCGTTACGGTCGCCGCCGCCTGCGGCGTTGCCGGTATGATCGGCGGCTGCATTACCATCACCGGTCTCGCCTCCCAGATCATTACCGCCGTTATCACGCTCTCCCACGGGTCCCTGTTTATCGCGCTGTTCTTCACAATGCTCTGCTGCATTGTCCTCGGCATGGGCGTGCCCACCACAGCCAACTACTGCATTATGGCTTCCACCTGCGCTCCGATCCTGATTCAGCTCGGGGTGTCAACGATTGCAGCACACTTCTTTGTGTTTTACTTCGGCATTGTAGCGGATATTACACCGCCGGTGGCTCTGGCTGCCTATGCCGGTTCCGCCATTGCGCATGCGCCGCCCATGAAGACCGCCGTCAACGCCACCAAGCTTGCCATCGCCGCCTTCGTGGTTCCGTACATCTTCGCCATGAATCCGGCCATGCTGTTTGTGAACACCTCCACGCTGCAGGTCGTGCTGGTGGTCATCACTTCGCTCATCGGAATATTCGGCGTTTCCGCCGCCCTGAACGGCCATCTCTTCTGCCGGATTAATCCCCTGGTCCGCATCCTTTTCGCCGCCGGCGGTTTGCTGATGCTGGATCCGTCCGTCATCACCGACGTCATCGGCATCGTGCTCTTTGCCGCCGCTATGGTCTGGCAGATTGTAGCCTCAAAGCGCCAGACTGCAGAACCGGCTTAAACCGGCACTGCTCATCATACGACCACCCCGGTCCCAAAATGGAACCGGGGTGGCTCTGTTTTCAGACTTGCCGGATGCGAACGGAAGGCTCACCATGACAGCCGGTGGAGACTTCCCCGGGTCTCGAGCCCCGCGTAGCCGGTGTGCCGCAGCGCTTCGTACAGGGCGACGGCCACGGCGTTGGACAGGTTCAGGGACCGTTCACCGGCTGCCATCGGGATCCGGACGCAGAATTCCGGATTCCGAATCAGCAGCTCCTCCGGCAGGCCCGCACTTTCCTTCCCGAACATCAGAAAGTCCCCATCCCGGTAATCCCCCTCGGCAATGGTCTTTCTGGCCTTCGTGGTCAGATACCAGACCCGTGCGCCGGGATGAGCGGCGTAAAAGGCGTCCAGATTCTCATATTCGCGTACATTCAGGCGCGGCCAGTAATCCAGGCCCGCCCGGCGTACGCTTTTTTCATCGGTTTGAAAGCCCAGGGGGCGGATGAGGTGCAGGCCGGCTCCCGCACAGAGGCAGGTGCGGCCCACCGCCCCGGTATTCCCGGGCTGCTCCGGTTCATGAAGAATAATGTCAAAGCTCATAGCCAACTCCAGAAAGCAGGATAGCGGCATCTTATCACAGGAGCCTGCAGAATTCAATGTTCCCGGGCTGCCGGTTTCGGAGGACAGACCTTCCCGCGCAGAGATTTCAGTTGACGCGGTCCGACTGCGGGGAGTAAAATGGCGGCTGCACAGAAACAGGAAAGAAAAGCGGCGCACAGGTCGGAACGCCCGGTGTATTGCAACAGATGAAACGAAATAAAACCAACAACTCCACAGTACGCGATATGACCAGCGGACCGATTTTGAAGCAGCTGGTTCTGTTCGCACTCCCCCTGATGCTGGGGAACATTTTTCAGATGCTGTACAACACCGTGGACTCTGTCATCGTGGGGAATTACGTCTCAAAACAGGCCCTGGCGGCCATCGGCTCCACCACCATGATCGTAAATCTTCTGGTGTTCTTCTTTAACGGCTTTTCCATCGGTGCAGGCGTAGTGATCGGACAGTACTTCGGCGCCCGAAATCCGGAAAAGCTGCACACCGCCGTGCAGACGACGATGGCCGCAACCTTTGTGCTGAGCCTGCTGCTCTCGGTGCTGGGGGTGGCACTGGTCCGGCCGCTGCTGATGCTGATGAACACTCCGGAGGATGTGTTTCAGGATGCGACACTGTACCTGCGCATCTACATCGGCGGCCTCTCCGGCCTGCTCATCTACAACATGGGCAGCGGTATCCTGAGGGCCGTCGGCGACTCGACGCGGCCGCTGTACTATCTCATTCTGACAAGCCTTTTAAACATTGTACTGGATCTGTTCTTCGTTCTGGTCCTGAAAGCCGGAATCGCCGGGGCCGCCATCGCAACAATTCTCTCCCAGTTTGTATCTGCGGTCCTGATCCTGGTCCTGCTGACCCGGACGCAGGACATCTACCGCCTGGACTGGAAGGATCTGCGCATTGACGGTCTGATTTTGCGAAAGATCTTTTCCATCGGAATGCCCGCCGGTCTCCAGACGACCGTGACCTCGATTTCAAATATCTTCGTACAGGGCTATATTAACGTCTTCGGCTCCGGCGTGATGGCAGGCTGGAGCAGTTACAACAAGCTGGACCAGTTTATCCTGCTGCCGATGCAGAGTATGGCCATGGCCTCAACCACCTTTGTAAGCCAGAACACCGGCGCCGGCAATGAACAGCGGAGTGACCGGGGCACGGTATCGGCGCTGGTGCTGGCAAGCGCCATTACGGCAGGCATCGCCGCTGTGCTGTTCGCCTATGCCCCCACGGCCGTCCGGCTGTTTTCACCGGATCCCGAGGTCATTGAGTACGGGGCCCTTTTCCTGCGCGCCAACGTGTTCTTCCTGGTATTCAACTGCATTAACCACGTGCTGGCCGGCGCGCTGCGCGGCAGGGGCGACTCCAAGGGGCCGATGATTATTATGCTTTCCACCTTCGTCGGGCTGCGGCAGATTTACCTCTTCCTTGTGACACGCTTTGTGGCCAACACCCCGCTGCTTGTCGGCTTCGGCTATCCGGTGGGTTGGGTAAGCTGCTGTATCATTGAGCTTATATACTACTGGGTGCAGAAAAAAATCCGCTCCGCGGATCAGAAGCTGATGCTGTCCGAATAGGGGACGCGCAGGGTTTTTGAAAAGCGGAAGAAATGAGAAAGGAACAGCGATGGCCGGAAAACTGAACCTGTCCTGCGACTATATGCAGGGCGCACACCCCGCCGTTTTAAAACGGCTGACCGACAACAACCTGGTGAAATCCGGCGTATACGGGGAGGATGACTTCTCCGAATCCGCCCGGGCCAGAATCCGGGAGGCCTGCCAGGCTCCGGAAGCGGATGTCTGGTTTCTGGTCGGAGGAACCCAGACCAACGCAACGGTACTGGACGCGCTGCTGCGGCCCTATGAGGGCGTGATTTCCGCGGAAACCGGCCACATCTGCATTCACGAAGCCGGCGCCATCGAGCACGGCGGCCACAAGGTTCTCGCCCTTCCCGGAAAAGACGGAAAGCTCTCTGCAGCGCAGATTCAGGCCTGTGTCGACGCTTTCCGGAATGATGCAAATCACGATCACGTGGTCATGCCCGGAGCGGTGTATCTCTCTCAGCCAACGGAGATCGGGACGCTCTATTCCCTGTCGGAACTGGAATCCGTCAGCCGGGTCTGCCGCGGCTGCGGCCTCCGGCTCTATGTGGACGGCGCGCGGCTGGCTTACGCCCTGGCCTGTCCGGAGAACGACGTCCGTCTTCCCGACCTTGCCCGCCTGTGCGATGTGTTTTATATCGGCGGCACCAAATGCGGAACACTCCTGGGCGAGGCCGTCGTTTTCCCCCGGCATGACTCAATCCCCCACTTCTTCTCCATCTGCAAGCAGCACGGTGCGGTCCTGGCGAAGGGTTTCATTGCCGGGCAGCAGTTTGACGCCCTCTTTACCGACAACCTGTACGGCCGGATCGGGCGGACGGCGATTGAAGCCGCCGACCGGATCCGCAGCGCCCTGCGCCAAAAGGGCTACCGCCTTGCCTTTGACTCCCCGACCAACCAGATCTTCTTCACGCTGGACCGAAAAAAGCTTGAAGAGCTGTCCGAAAAAATCCTGATGAGCTTCTGGGAAAACCCGGATGCCGAGCACACCACGATGCGCCTGGTTACCAGCTGGGCCACAACGGAGGATGAAGTGACACAGCTGATCGCCCTGCTGTGAACCATGCCGCAAAAAAACCTGCTCTGCAGCAGGCACAAATAGCTTGTAAAAAAGAAGTAAGCCCTGACCGCATCACACACCGGTCAGGGCTTACTTCTCAAAATTCTTGGTATCTAACATCTTTTAACCTCTCTTTCTGCAGAGTAGACCGAGGAACCAAACAAACGAAACACCCATAACACAATATCTGCGACTCGCGCAATTCCCGTTAGGTGGGACAGACCTGATTGTGGAGTACTTTCTCTATGGCTCCTATCGGCGCTCATCCGGCTGACCGGCCGGATGAATCTTTCATCGTCTACATAATAAACGAAACCCAGGGAGGATTCAAGACGGAAAACTGTACAAAAATGACAAATCTTTTTTGTGGATCCTGACAAAGGCTGTCCCTGACACAGCAGCACAGCAGTCCGGTCCCGGGCGTCTTCCTGGAAAAACCGGTTCCATCCCCCGGCGGCACGGGAAGCCAACTTTCACAGGAAATTCTTGCTCTTGACCGCCCCGCATGCTACAATGAGAAGAAGGCGCAGAAGCGCTGTTGACACCGAATGCAGAAAGGGGAGCACACCATGCAGTACACCGCAGCTGTCATTACCGTCAGTGACAAGGGTTCAAGGGGAGAGCGCGTGGACACCAGCGGTCCGGCCGTCTGCCGGCTTCTGGAGGATGCCGGATTTAAGGTCGTGCACACCGCCATCGTGCCGGATGAGAAGGAGCAGATTCAGGCGGAGCTGATCCGCTGTGCCGACGAGCAGCACATCGCCCTGGTCATGACCACCGGCGGAACCGGGTTTTCTCAGCGCGACATTACCCCCGAGGCCACCCTCGCCGTCATTGAGCGTGAAGCCCGCGGCATCCCCGAGGCCATGCGCTGGGCCAGTTTTCAGATCACTCCCCGGGGCTGCCTGAGCCGCAGCGCTGCCGGCATTCGCGGAAAAACCCTGATTGTAAACCTCCCGGGCAGTGAGAAGGCCGCCAGGGAAAACCTTCTGGCCGTAATCGACGCCATTGTCCACGGGATGGATATGCTGTTTTCAGACGGCTCCACCGAGCACCATCATCACCACGATCACCATTCCGGTTGAGGACCGATGATCAGCGGGGGCCCGTATGCCCCCGGGGCTTTGCAGAACAGGAAGGTCTTGTAACATGTTGGAATCAACTCTTCTTAAAGGCTGGCAGGACGACCGCCTGGGCAGGGAAGAGCAGAAGCGTCTGCTTCTGCTCAGTTTTGCTGCGGTCTTTTTCTTCGGTCTAGCCGCCCACGCCTACGGCTTTTTAAGGGCGGGCTTCTCCCATGATATGCTGAACGCGCTCGTTGTGGAGCCGGTCGAAACCTACTGGAAGATGCAGCTGGGACGGCCGGGAATCGTTCTCTACCGGCGCACGGTCCGGGGCCTCATTGCGGCGCCCTGGATGCTTGGCCTCCTGAGCCTTTTCTGGCTGAGCCTTGCCGGCTTTCTGACGGTAAAGCTCTTCCGGATCCGCAGCCCCTGGTTTACGGTGCTGGCCGGCGGCATTCTGGCAGCCAACCTCTCAACCATTGCCATGACTGCCACGTTCCTGTACGAAATGGACGCCGACTGTTTCGGTCTGCTGCTGGGGGTGCTTGCGGTGCTGCTCTGGGACCGGTACCGCCTGCCGGGCGCGCTGCTCGGGTCGCTGCTCATTGCCGCCTGCATCTCAATTTATCAGAGCATGGTGTCGGTTCCTGTCACGCTGATCATGCTCCTCAGCATCGCGGCGCTTCTTCGGGGAGAGGCCTTCCGCCCGGTGTTTCGAAAGGGCCTGCGGTCCATCGTCATGCTGGCGCTGGGCGGCCTGCTCTACTGGGCGGGCATCCGGGTGATGTGCTCCCTGAAGGGCATCAACCTTGCCATGGGCAGTTACAATGACGTCGGCCAGACGGCCGCCCTGCCGCTGACCGGAAGAATCCTCCACACATTTCAAACCTGGGCCTGGGCTTTCTGGAATCCGGCAAAGTCCCACATTGAGCCATTGGTTCTGGTCCTCGCTGTTCTCCTGCCGCTGCTGGCGCTGATTCCGCTGGTCCGCTGGTTCTGCAGGAAGGACACCGGTCCGGCAGAAAAGCTGCTGCTGGCCGCGCTGACGCTGCTTCTGCCCCTGGGGATGAATACCGCCCAGCTCGCTTTCACACTGGATGTCCACGACCTGATGAAAACCGCTTTCTGGCTGTTCTGGCTGTTCTGCCTGCTGCCCCACTTTATTGCATCCGAATCCGATGCCGCGGTACCGGGCTCTTCAGCTTCGTCACCGCTTTCCGGAGCTTCTTCAGGGCAGCTTTTTAAGGCCCGCCCGATTCTGCGTGTTCTCTCCGCAGCACTCACAACTCTGCTGCTCTGCGCCAACATACAGACCGCCAACGTGGTCTACACCCGCAAGAACCTGGAGCAGAACGCCACTCTGTCCCTGATGACACGCGTGCTCACCATGATGGATTCGAACCCCGATTACCGCAGCGGGGAAACCCCTCTGGTTTTTGTCGGCGTCAGTCCGGAACTGCGGGTGCGGATGCCCGGATTTGAAGCCACCTACGATATTACCGGCTGTGAAGAGAGCTCTCCGATTGAGAAGTCTCTCGCCTCCTATAACTACAACAGCTATGCGGCCTATTTCCGCTATATCCTCAACAGTCCCGCTGTGATGGCCGATACCGAAAGCTGGAACCGCATGCAGCAGGATCCCAGGGTCCGTGCCATGCCCTGTTTCCCGGAAGAGGGCTGTATGGGCCCGGTGGATGATTTCTTTATCGTGAAAATGGGAAACGACTCCGGAAGAGCAGGTGATGACCGATGAGGGTCCGCCGTCTGTATCGGTCCCCGGTGTCCCTTCTCCGGCTGGGCGTCCTTCTGCTTCTGTGCCTCTCGCTGTGCGGCTGCGCGAAAAAAATACCCCTGAGCGGCGGCACCGTGAAGG
>CAMONN010000001.1 GCA_946620645.1 uncultured Clostridia bacterium | reverse complement strand
TCGGTGCCCAGCTCCACGGTTTTCAGGTCCGGCATCAGCTTCAGTGCCTCCGCCGTCTCCGCCACATCCCGGTGGGAGAGGCTTGAGAGATCCAGCTCCGTGCTGTCCGTCCGGAAGCTGAGGCCGTCCCCGGCCTTCACCCGCCAGATTACATTCATCTCCGGCCAGGCCTCCCGGAGCCGGACCATCCCCTGGTCTGAAACTCCGCAGGAATCCATGTCCAGCGTCCGGCAGCGCTCCATCAGCGGGAGAATTTCCTCCAGGGCAGCCGCCTCATCCGTTACAGTAACATCCTTCAGGTCCATGACCTCGTCAGCGGTGGTAAAGTCCCGGCCGTAGAGGCGGAAGCGGTAGAGAAACGCCGCCTCCGGCGCGGCCCGGCGCAGGGTCAGCAGGTCTTCCGGGGTCAGGTCCCGGGGGGCCGCCGGAGTTCCGGCATCAGCCGCCTCTCCGTCCCCGGTCCACAGGCCGTCGCTGCCCAGGTCCAGCTCCTCCAGCGCCGTCATCTGCATCAGCAGCTCCGCCGCCTCGGGAACCTCCTGATGGGTCAGCTTTTCCAGGCTCAGCCGGGTGTCGTCCGCTCTCGCCCTGACGCGCCCCGGAAAGCGAAGCCTCGGCGCCGAAGAACCGTTCCCGGCGAGGCCGCAGCCGCACAGCACCGCCGCTGCAAGAACCAGCAGGAGGACACCGGCCCATCTTCTCTTGATCATCTTCATGTGTAATCTCTTTTCCGTCATGTCTTCGCCCCTTTCCCTCCGTGAACGTCTGTCCGCGGCATGCAGGGCGTGAAGAGCCGTAACAATTTATTATAGTCCGAACCGGGAACGGATGCAACCGCCATTTTCTCCCTCCGCGCCGGTTCGCGGGCCTCTCCTCCGGGCGCAGGCCCCTCCGGGAGGTCCGGCCTTTTAACGGGTCTCAGCAGTCCAGCGCCGTCAGGTCTTCCAGGGTTTCCCTGCGGACCGCAAGGCAGCTCTCCCCATCCCGCAGCATTACCACCGGCGGGCGGCCGAGGCGGTTGTAGTTGGAGGCCATGGAATAGTTATAGGCCCCGGTGGTGCACACGGCGATGTGGTCGCCGCGCCGGGTGTCATCCGGAAGCTTCACCGTCGGCTGGATGATATCCCCGCTTTCACAGCAGCGGCCTGCCAGGTCGTAGACGGCGTAGAACGCGGTTTCCCGGTCCGCATGGAGCACCGTATAGGGCGCCCCGTAGAGGCAGTAACGGGGATTATCCGCCATGCCGCCGTCCACCACCACGTAATACTTGTAGCCGGGAATGCGTTTGACGCTGCTCACCGTATAGACCGTCATACCGGCGTCCGCCACAATGCTGCGGCCCGGCTCCATCACGAAAAACGGCAGGCTGAGATCCAGCTCCTCACAGCGGGCCTTCAGGCGGGCGGCCACACTGCGGATTCTGGCGGGGATGTCAACCCGCCGGTCTGTGTCCAGATACCGCACACCGTAGCCTCCTCCCAGGTTCAGCATCCCGGTCTCATAGCCCAGCTCCCGCTTCAGCCGCGCCATAAAGGCGGTCATCACGTCCACACAGTCCTCGAACACCGTCTCGTCAAAGACCTGGGAGCCCACATGGCAGTGCAGGCCCCGGACCTCCAGCGCCGGCAGCCCCAGCGCCTGTTTCACAAAGGCGAAGGCCTGGCCGGTTTCCATGGGAACGCCGAACTTCACATCCACGGTTCCTGTGGTCACAGCCTTGTAGGTGTGGGGGTCAATGCCCGGCGTAATGCGCAGCAGCACCTTCTGCCGGATCCCCTGCCGGGCGGCTTCCCGCGCCAGCTGTTCCAGCTCCTCGGGGTTATCCACAACAAAAAAGCCCACCCGTTCCGATACCGCGTAGTGAATGTCTGCATCCGTCTTCCCGTCGCCGTGGAAGAAGAGCTTCTCCGCCGGAAAGCCCGCCGTCAGGGCGGTGTGGATTTCGCCGGCGGATACCACGTCCGCCCCCAGACCCTCCTCCGCGGCGATGCGGTACATCTGCCGGAAAGATGCCGCCTTGCTGGCGTAGACCGGCAGGGCGTCTTCACCGAAACACTCCCGGAAGGTGGCGGTATAACGGCGGCAGTTTTGACGGATGCGCTCCTCGTCCATCAGGTACAGCGGCGTGCCGTAGCGCTCCGCCAGGGCGGGGACGCTCTGTCCGGCAAAAAGCAGCGTGCCGTCCGGCGCTCTCGTAATATTCTCTGACAGCAGCATCATGGGCAGGCCCTTCTTTCTTCTCAAAGATATGGGGGTATTATACCCGCAACCGGGCCGGCGTGCAACCGTTCCGGTCACAAAAATCCCCCTGCAGCCGTCTCCCTGCTCCCTCTCCGGATGCGGGCGCCGGATACAGGGCGGCGGGATCTCCGTTTACAGTTGCAGAATGGGCAAGAATCATGTAAAATGACGCCACCCCGCCGGCATCGGCGGAGTCCCGACCTTCAGGAGAAACTCAATGTCCAAAAAGAACCGCCCGCTGACCCAGAAACAGATTATGCGCCAGTACGGGCTGACCCGAAATCAGATACAGCAGTACCTTCCCCGCCCCCAGCTCAAAAAAGTCCGGGGCCGGGGCGGCGCCTGGTGGACCGTCGGCGTCTGGCCGGAGGAGCAGATTGAAAAGGCCCTCCAGAGCCCCGCGCTGGCCCGTCTCCGGGAGGAAAAAGAGGCCGCCCGGCGGGAGCAGCGGCAGATTGCCGAAATCCGCGCCCTGTTTGAGGCCTATTCCCCGGAGGCCTACATTGAACGCGCCCGGAGCTTGAAGCGGAGCTTTGTCCTGCATGTGGGCCCCACCAACAGCGGCAAAACCCATGACGCCATTGAGGACCTGAAGAAGAATACCCCGGGCACCTATCTGGGTCCGCTGCGTCTTCTGGCGCTGGAGATGTTCGACCGCATCAACGCTGCCGGCATTGCCTGCAGTATGCTGACCGGCGAAGAGGCCATCTCCGTGGAGAACGCGCAGATTGTCTCCTCCACCATTGAGCTCTGCGATTATCACACCCATTTCAAAACCGCGGTGATCGACGAGGCCCAGCTGATTGCCGATCCCGACCGGGGCGCCGCCTGGCTGAAGGCCATCTGCCTGGTGGATGCCGAGGTGGTTCACATCTGCATGGCGCCGGAAGCCCAGCACTACGTAGAGGAGCTCATTACCCGCTTTTCCGATCAGTACAGCGTCGTGCAGCATCACCGTCTCGCGCCGCTGCGCTACGGCGGGGTCTGTCACGGCTACCGGGACCTCCGGCCGGACGACGCGCTCATCTGCTTTTCCCGCAAGAGCGTTCTGTCCACCGCCGCCCTTCTGGAAAAAAACGGCTTCCGCGCCAGCGTCATCTACGGCGCCCTGCCGCCGGAGGCCCGGCGGAACGAGGTGCGCAAGTATACCGGCGGTGAAACCGACATCGTCGTCGCCACCGACGCCATCGGCCTCGGCATTTCCCTGCCGATTAAGCGGGTGATTTTCGCGGAGACCGAAAAGTTCGACGGGAAGGACTTCCGCACCCTTACCACCGCCGAGGTCAACCAGATCGGCGGCCGGGCCGGGCGTTACGGCCTGAACGAATTCGGCGAGGTTCTGGTGCTGGGAAACAAAACCGTCATACAGGAAAAGCTGGGAAAACGCGTCCCCAACATCCGGGCCGCCTGCATTGCCTTTCCCAGGGAAGTTCTGGACACCGGCTATCCGCTGGACCTGCTGCTTCGAACCTGGCAGCAGATGGAGAGGCACCGGGAATTCCTGCGGGAGGACATGAAAGACGCCCGGATCCTGCTCAGGTGCCTGAAGGGCATGAACCCCGGAGCACGCCGGCGGGAGCTGGTCTTTGATCTGATCACCTGTCCCGTGGACACCCGCAGTGAGGAGCTGGTGGGCTACTGGACGGAATGCGCGCGGGCCATCCTGCGCGGGCGGTCGGTTCCTCCGCCTCCCTTTGGCACCGAAACCCTGCTGGACTGTGAGCTCCAGTACAAGGCCTATGACATACGCCACCAGCTGCTGCGCCGCATCGGCGTCCCCGATGACTGCACGCAGGAGCGCAGCGACATCTGCGACCGCATTGCCGAGCTCATGCGGGAGAATAAATCCCAGTACATCCGGCGCTGCCGGGGCTGCGGGAAAGAGCTTCCCATCGGGAGCGTTTCCAACTACTGTGACGCCTGCTATGAAAACAGCCGCCTTCCGTTTTAAACGGGAGGCGGCTCTGTTTGTTTGAAATGCAGCCGGCGGTTCGCCCTTTATTTTGCAAGATGCGGCCGGCGGACGTCCGGTTTTCCAGAATTCCGAACCTCGGTAATGTGGTGCTTCTCCGCATAGCCCGTCAGGAACAGGGTCAGCGCACCGTCGCCGGTTACGTTGCAGGCGGTGCCGAAACTGTCCTGCAGGGCGAAGATCGCGAGCATCAGCGCGGTTCCCGCGCTGTCAAAGCCCAGCACACCGGTAATGAGGCCCAACGAGGCCATAACCGTGCCTCCGGGGACACCCGGCGCGCCGATAGCGAAAACGCCCAGCAGCAGGCAGAACAATATCATGGTGCCGACGCCCGGCAGCCGTCCGTACAGCATTTTCGAAATCGTCATGCAGAAGAAGACTTCCGTCAGCACGGAGCCGCACAGATGGATATTCGCAAACAGCGGGATGCCGAAGTCCACCATGTCGCGGCGCAGCACCCTGCTCTTCCGCGCGCCGTCCAGCGCAACCGACAGGGTTGCGGCGCTGGACATGGTCCCGACTGCGGTAAGATACGCGGGCCCGTAGTAGCGAAGCACTTCCCAGGGGTTTTTACGGGAATAGGCTCCGGCAATCAGGTACAGCACAGCCAGCCAGATATAATGCCCCAGCATGACAATCAGGATAATCTGCAGGAATGCCGGAAGCTGGTGAGTAATCATGCCCTCATAGCTCAGGTTGCAGAACGTGGAGCAGATATAAACCGGCAGAACGGGAATCACCACCCGCTCCACAACTTTCAGGACAATATTCTGGAACTCTTCCAGCAGGCTGCAGGTCAGTTCGCTCTTTGTCCATACCGCTGCCAGACCGATCAGCAGAGAAAAGGCCAGCGCGCTCATAACGGACATAATCTGAGGGATGTTCAGCTGGAAAACCACTTCCGGCAGCTCACGAAGGCCCTCGACATCCGTCACGATGGACAGGTGCGGTATCAGCCCGTAGCCTGCCGCCATGCTCATAAACGCGGCGCAGATGGAGCTCAGATAGGCAATCGCCACCGCAATACTGAGAAGGCGGGATGCGTTGTTGCCCATTCTGGTAATCGACGGGGCGATAAAGCCAATGACAATCAGCGGCACACAGAACATGATCAGCTGCCCCAGTACATATTGAAGGGATACCACTACTTTCATGGCACCTTCTCCAAAGACACGCCCAAGCAGAACGCCCACGGCAATGGCAACAATCAGCCGGAAAGGGAGGCTGGAAAACAGTTTTTTCATTTTTCGCTTTTCTCCTTTTCTTTCATGGTTCCCTGCGGGCTGTCCGGTTCTCTTGATACGATTTCCGAAAAAGACGGCTGCCGGGGAAAACCCGGAGTATTATAGCCCGAATCTTCTCCGGATGCAACCGTCTATTTGCCCGCGGGCTTCACGGCTTTTCCCGGTGCCGTCCGCCCTTCTCCGGAACTCCCGGAAGCTCAGGCCTCTTCCATTCCGTCAGCCGTCCGGAGTATTCCCAGTTCCTTCCCCCGTTCCATCAGCCGCCGGTTTTCACGGTTCTGATCCCCGAAGGATACGGTGCAGATAACGCTCTCACACCGCTCCAGGACCCTGAGGGCTTCTTCCGCCTTCTCCGGGCTGATGCGCTCGAAGGCCCGGTCCGTGATCACCAGGCTTCCCAGCGCCCTTGCCGCGGGAAGGTCCAGGTCGTTCTCCTGCAGCACCCCCGCCGCGAAGGGGATCCCCTGCCGGCGAAGCTTTCTGTATACCGGGATTCCGCTGCCGCCGCCGCCGATAACGAACACCTTCGGCGCACCCGTCAGCCGTCCGGCCTCCGCGGTTCCTGTCAGGCAGTCATAAGTTCCCCGGTCCATGCCGTAGAGTCTCTCAATATAGCCCCCCGTCAGCACCTCTTCCGGCGGCCCCGCCCGGTCGATTCTCCCGTCCCGGATGCAGATCAGGGTATCCGCGAACCGCTGCGCCAGCTCCAGCTCGTGCATGCTCATCACCGCAGCGATCTGTTTTTCCCGGATCAGATCCCGCAGCAGCTGGAGGAAGTCCAGCTTGTGCCGGATGTCAAGAAAAGAGGTGGGCTCGTCCAGGACCAGCAGCTTCGGTTCCTGGCAGAGGGCTCTCGCCAGCAGGACCCGCTGGCGCTGGCCGTCGCTGATGCACTGGAAGTCCCGGTCCGCCAGAGACAGGATGCCCACCTGCTCCATGCACTCGCGCACCCGCGCCCGGTCCTCCCGGCTGAGAATTCCAAGACGCCCGGTATAGGGGTACCGGCCGGCCTCCACCACTTCCTCGCAGCGCATCATCTCCGGCTCCGGCCGCCCCGTCAGCACAGCCGCCCGCATTGTCGCCAGCTCCCGGTCCCCGTATCCGTTCAGGTTTCGCCCCTCCAGCCAGACGGCGCCCGCCGTCGGCGGAAGCTCCCGGATCAGGGTGCGCAGGAGGGTGGACTTTCCCGCTCCGTTCGGCCCGATGAGGCAGAGGATTTTTCCAGGCTCCGCCCTCAGGGCGATTCCCTCTACAACGTTTTGTTTCCCGTAGCCCACGGCGAGGTTCTCTGTCCGGAGCAGGGCCTCTTCCTGCCTGCCGCGGTTCCGGACCTCCCGGCTGCCGCCGCGCCCGGCATCTTCAGTGTTCAGGGTGCTTAAAGTGTCTGTATTCATGGTGCCGTCTTCTTTCCCCGTCTGAGCAGCATCCCGATGACCACCGGTGCGCCGAAAACCGCCGTAACGGAACTGATGGACAGCTCCGTCGGTGAAAAAACCGTCCTCGCGATCAGGTCGCACAGCAGGCAGAAGCAGCCCCCGCCCAGAAAGCAGGCCGGAATCATCAGGAGCGGTTTTGCCGTCCTGAACAGACCTTTCATCAGCCCGGGAACCGCGATTCCCACAAAGGAAATCGGTCCCGCAAAGGCCGTTACACAGGCGGAGAGCACGCTTGAGAGCAGAATCAGCGCTGTCCGGAACCGCCGGAGGTTTACACCCATGCTTCCGGCGTAGGACTCCCCAAGCTGATAGGCGCCCATGGATTTTGAGAGAAAAACCGTCCAGACCAGTGCAGCGCCTACCGTCAATGAAGCAACCCGCAGCTCCGGCCATCCGATTCCCGAGAAGCTGCCCAGGGACCAGTTGTGCAGGTTCACAATATTGGAGTCCTCCGCAAAAGTCACGACAAAATCAGTGATGGCCGAGCAGATGTATCCGATCATCACTCCGCAGACGATCAGCCGCGCCATGCCCCGCAGTTTCCCGGCCGCCAGCAGCACCAGCCCCATTGCCAGGACCGAGCCGGCAAAAGCCGCCGCGATCATCCCGGCGGCACTCAGCGGAAGCCCCCGGCTGAGACAGAAAATCATCGTCAGCGCCACCGTCAGTTTCGCCCCGGAGGACACGCCCAGCACAAAAGGGCCGGCAATAGGATTTGAAAAGAAGGTCTGCAGCAGAAACCCCGATACCGACAGCGCGCCCCCCAGCAGCGCCGCCGCCAGCAGTCGCGGAAGGCGGATATCCCACACAATGCGGGAAGCGGTGCTCTTTCCTCCGGCGGAACCCAGCGCCGTCAGCAGCTCCCCGGGGGAGAGGGACGCACTGCCGCATGCCAGATTCAGCGCCGCAAGCGCCAGCATCAGCAGCACCAGCGCCGTAAAGCAGAGAATAATGCGCTGTATTCTGCGTTCTCTTTGCTCCGTCACTTTCCGCGTCTCCCTCCGTTATGCGATTCTGTGCAGATAATGCAGCCGGCCTTCATCCGCTTCCCCGCTCAGTATTGCCCTCAGATCGGCGATGATCCCCGCTGCGGCAGAGGAGCATTGGAACATGCTCATATCCGTACACCAGACTTCGCCTTCCTGCACAGCCTTAAAATCTTTCAGCAGAGGGCTCAGAGAGAGGAACTGCTCCATATCCCTTACATCCCCTGCCGTGGTGCTGTTGTAGATCAGCACATCGGCATCCCGGGCCTGGGCATAAAATGCCTCCATCTGGATGGTGACGCTGGAAAGGGCATTCTCCGATTCCGGAAGCTCCGTCAGCGCGCTTCTCCCGCCGGCGAGCTCGATCATTCGCGTCACATAATCCGCCTGCCGCCGCACCACCACGCCGCCGTTGGGCGAGATGTGGAAAAAGGCCGCGGTCTTCCCCTCGCCGCCATCCCGTGTCAGGGCTTCCACCTCTTGAAACAGCGCCTCCTGCCCGGCGAAAAAGGCCTCCGCTTCGGCGTCATGACCGCTCAGCAGGCCGTACAGCCGGATCCATTCCACCCTGCCCAGCGGATGCGCTTCATAGCTGGAATACTCCGTCAGCACCGGGATGCCCAGCTGCTCAAGCTTTTCCTTTACGGCAGGCTCATGGAGAATCATGGTGTTTTCCAGCGCCAGTCCGCATCCTTCCGCGAGCAGCAGCTCATAGTCCGGGGCGCTGTATTTGCCTGCATACAGGATTTCTTCGCTCTCCACCGCCTGTCTCAGGGCCGGAATCTTCCAGTTTTCCGCTGCGGTCCCGGTGTATCTCACCCGGTCGAGGGCGCCTGCCTGCAGAAACAGGTCCGCAGCCGAAGAGCTGCCAAGGTAGATATTGTCCGCCGGGATGGTAATTCTTGGGGTGTTTTCCAGCCCCGCCGGCACTTCCGCATCCGCCGGCAGCAGGAGAAATACTTCCTTTCCGCCGACGGTAAGCTTCGCCGCGCCGCCGGGGAGATAATCCACTGCGAAGTGTTCGGCGTAATGCAAATCCATATGATCCGCCCTGCCGGACTCCTTGATGCTTTCGGAGTCCAGCCGGAGGGTATAGGATATTTCGTGGGGCTCGCTCATGGCGACCGTGTCGGCAATCACCGGCATGGGCCGGTCAAAGCAGGCCACCGGAATCAGAAACGTCGAGGGTTCCGAATTCTCCAGCGGCAGAATCCGCTCGCCGCTGACCTTCATGTAGTCGTAGTTGCCGCTGCTCCAGACAATCCGGACCTGGGCCTTCCCGTCCTTTACGCTCAGAGCGGCGGGAGAGGCCACCCGAGCCCGCCCGCTTCCTCCGGAGAGGGCCACGGCGACGGTGTATTCCCCGTCCCCGAGGCCAAGGCTTTCCGCCGTAACCAGGAAGCCCTCCCGGAACGCCTCCGCCGGCAGAGAGTCCGCCCGCAGCAGCAGCGTCCGGTCATACCAGAGTTCCTTCTTTTTGCTGAACGCCGCGCAGGGGATTCCCTGGTCCAGGGCCTCTACCGGGATGGTGAAAGTATGGTCTCCTTCCCCATTCTCCTGAACAGCGATGCGGGTCCTTTCCTCCCCGGCCGCGGCCTCCGCCGCGCTCCCCGGGTAGACGTAAAGATAACCCTTTCCGCCCATGGTGAGCGTCACGCTCATGCCGCCCTCCTTTACATGCAGGAGGGCGCTTTCAATACGAAACATGGAGGAGCTGGATTCCACCTGCACCGGGTAGTCCCCCTCCAGAAGACTCTCTGCATAAACCGGGACCATTCCCTCTTCCACGACCTCTTCCACCGGTGCCATCTGTGAAGAGTCGGCTACCGCGGGAGAGGGTACGGCTTCCGCAGAAGGCCTGTCCTCCGCCGGGCTCTCCGGCGGGGTTGCGTTCCTCCGGCCGCAGCCTGCAAGGACTGGAATGGCCGCCAGGCAGATCAGCAGGACCGCAAGATATTTCCTGAAAGTGTAACTCATTTACTTGATCTGGCTGATGGCATTGCCGGCGTGTATCAGAATCAGGGCCTGAATCGCTTCCATCTGGCCAAGGCCCTCCACCACGCATTCAACCTCATAACCTGCTTTCCTGAAGATGCTCTTCCAGCTGTCCTCGTCATCCCCGGCCATGTCGTTGTTGGCGTGGTCTCCCGCGACGATCATCATCGGGCGCAGCACGACCCGCCTGTAGTTTCCTGCCTTCACCGCCGCCAGCACATCCTCCACGGAAGGTTCCGCTTCGACCGTTCCGACATAGTAGTTCTCGTTCCCGGATTCCTTGAAGACCGCCTGCATCTTGGCATAAACGGCATTGGACTCGGCTTCCGTCCCGTGGCCCATCAGGCAGATGGCGGTTTCTCCGTCGTCATAGGAAGACGTTTCGGCAACAAGCGCCTCTTCAACAACAGTAAAATCGGTCTCGCTGGCTAAAACCGGCTTGCTCAGTACAATCTGCTCAAAGGCATCGGCGTACTCCGCCAGTTCATTCTCCAGATCAGTGTACTCAAACCCGGTCATCAGATGGGTGGGCTGAACCACCAGATATTTGACGCCGTTAGCCAGAGCGCGGTCCAGGGCTTCCGTCACATTGTCAATCTCTTCGCCGTCACGGCTTTTCACATGGTCAATGATAATCTGACTGGTGAAAGCCCGGCGAACGCTCCAGTCGGGGTATGCCGCCTGAAGCGCCTTTTCAATGGCGCCGATCGTCAGACGGCGGCTGTCGTTATAGCTCGTCCCGAAGGACACCACCAGAAGCTCCTTTTCTCCGATTCCGTCCTGATTCAGAGGATCATCCAGAGAGGCGTCGCCCGTATTCTCCTCCTCTTCCTCCGTTTCCGCAGCGGCGGAGGCTTCTTCCGCTGGTGCGGCAGTCTCCTCCTTCGGTTCCTCCGCAGGCACAGAAGCGGGAGCCCCGCCTCCGCAGGCCGTGAGCAGCACGGTCAGCAGAAAGGCGCATACTATTGCAGTGAGCAGTTTCTTCATTTCTTTTTTCCTCCTTGAATAATTAAAATATAAAACTATGGATCTGCCGGATTTCATGGCCGGGACCGCCCTCCGGCAGCGCCGAAGGCAGCCCGGCGGGCTTCATTTTTCACCTCCGAGCCGGAGCATACACCGGTCCAGGACATTCCGGAAGGAAAGGCCCTGTTCTTCCGGACGGCGCAGCACAAGGAGCCACGTTCCTGTTTCCTCGGCGGCCTCCGCCTTTTCCCGGAAACCGCCCGGCCCGCCGCCGTCCTTGGTGACAACAAAGCGGATCTCAAACTGCCGGATCAGCGCCGTGTTCAGTTCCCTGGTAAAGGGTCCCTGCATGGCGATAATGTTCCGGTGCGGAATACCGCAGTCTTCGCAGGCTTTCAGGCTCTCATGACTCGGCAGTACCCGCGGGTAAATCCGTCCGGGCGGGAGCCCTGCAAACGCCGGCAGTTCCCTGGCCCCGGTTGTCAGGAGAATGTTCCCCTCCCTCTCACGCAGCCACCCTGCGGCCTCTCCCGCACCTGAAAACATGACCGTGTTCCTGCCGCCGGCAGGCGGCCTTTCGCCGGGGTCCCGCAGCAGGCGCAGATACTCCACCCCCGCTCTCCCGCAGGCCTCCTTCACCGAGGCCGTCACATGCGTCGCATAGGGATGGGTTGCATCGACACAGATCGCTGCCTTTTCAAGCAGCGCCTGCTTTTCTTCCCCGCTCAGCGGGCCGACGCGGGTTTGAACCCCGGCAACGCGTCCCTGCTCCTCTTCCCCGTATTCGCTTGCAACACACACGGTCACCTCCGCTCCGGCCTGCTGCAGCAGTGCGGAAAGCTCCCGGCCTTCGGTGGTGCCGCCAAAGATCACCACCTTCATCTGCGGTACCCCCGGGGTGTTACCATGCGTCCCGCCAGCTCCACGGTTCGGGCAGACCCGATAAACACTGTAGTAAACATATCTGCGTCCGCATCCCGAAGAGTCTTCAGACTTGTGATTTCGAAATACTCTCCCTCCCGGCCCACCTGCCGTGCGAGGCCGCAGACAGTATCCGGGTCCAGGATCTCCAGCAGGACGTCACAGGCCCGCCGCAGATGGTCCCGCCGGTGCCGGGAGGCGGGATTGTACAGGCAGAGGACAAACTCTCCCTCCGCCGCCTTTCTCAGCCGTTTTTCAATCTGTGCCCAAGGGGTGAGACGGTCCGACAGAGAAATCACGCAGAAGTCGTTCCCCAGCGGCGCTCCCAGCAGCGCAGCGCCGGACAGGGCTGCCGTGATCCCCGGAATAATCTCCACCTCCGCCCCGGGATACGCCGGTTTCAGCTCCAGTACGGGCCCCGCCATTCCGTAGACCCCCGCATCGCCGCTGCAGACCAGCGCAAGGGTCTCCCCGGCTTCCGCGCGCTCCAGGCAGAAGCGGCAGCGTTCCAGTTCACCGGTCATGCCGGTGCTGTGATACTGTTTTTCAGGAAACAGGGGTTTTATAAGGTCCACATAGACGGTATAGCCGCAGATCCTCTCCGCCGCCTCCAGGGCGTCGCGGGCCCGGAGGGAAAGGCTCTTCTCATTGCCGGGTCCCATTCCCACTACATACAGTTTTCCCATATATCAGGTGCTCCAATCATAGACAGCCGGCCGTTCGGCCAGGGCAAAGGTCACCCCGGCCCGGGCATATTTTTTCTCTATCAGCTCTCCGCCCGCCCCGCAAACTGCCGCCCGCTCGCAGACATTGTCCACGCCCACCGTCGCTTCCACAAAGGCGGAGCCGGAGAAGCTCCCCTCCTGACTTCCGAGTTCCCCGGCGCTGAAAAACCTCAGCGGCCAGCCATGCTTCTCGCAGAAGCTGATCAGGCCGGCTTCATCCTGCTTCCGGTCAATACTTGCGGCCTGTTCCACTGCCTGCGGAAGGATCCGGCGTTCCGTGCAAAAGTCTTCCAGCGCCGCTTCCAGTACGGACGCCTCTGTCCCCCGCCGGCAGCCGATGCCCAGCGTCAGCACTCTCGGCACCAGCTGCAGGGCGGAAGAGCTTATGACGCGGAAAGAAACACGCACATCCGCCGGGGGATCCCCGTCGGTGCCGCGCTCTACCTTCACATGTTCCGGCGGCGCTCCCTCAATCGGCCGGTCGCAGACAAACGTTGCGGTCTCCGCCCGGAGAATTCCGGCTGAAATCCGTTTAATTCTCTCCGGCTGCAGGATGCTCATTCCCTGTTTTTTCGCCCAGAGATCCACCGCAAAGGCGCCGTTCAGATCTGTCGCCGTAGTGATGACCGCCTCGCCGCCGGTGAGGGAGGCAATCCTCTCCGCCAGAGCGTTGGCTCCCCCCAGGTGTCCGGAAAGGAGCGGGATCACCCAGCGTCCCGTCTCATCCACGCAGACCACCGCCGGATCTTCCGTCTTGTTCCGGATCAGCGGCGCCACGGTCCGCACTGCAATGCCGGCGGCCCCGACAAAAACAAGCGCCTCGCAGCTTTCAAAGCTCCGCCGGGCCCAGTTCGCCAGCGGCTCATCTTCGGTCCGCAGATGTCCGTCCAGGGCCGCGGCCAGCGCTTCAGCCAGTACGGTTCCCCGGGTGGTAAAGGCGGTCAGTGCGGTTCCTCTTCCCGCCGGCCTTCTCTCCCCGTTCACTGTCCCGTCCTCCATTCCCGCAGCAGACTCTCCGCCTCCTCCGTAAGCCCGAGGAATCCCGCTGTCCGGGAAAACATCAGCGCCCCCGCCCGCATGCCCTCGGCGCGGCGGGAAAGCTGCCGCTGCAGGGCCTCCAGAAGGCTTCGCAGAACCTCATCGCGAAGCCCGGCCTCCTCCAGGACTCTGAGGCAGCCGTCACTGCTGACTTCCTGCATCAGCATCCTGCAGGTCCCGGCGTCTGCTCCGCAGAGCGCCGCATGGGCGGTAAAGAGCTCCCTTCTGCAGTCCGCGACCCTGGAGTGGGTGTTCATGATGCCGCCTGCCAGTTTGACCAGTTTCCCGACATGCCCCACCAGCAGAAGCTCCTGAAAGCCCTCCAGGCGGGCGCAGTCGATCGCATCCCCGATGTAGTTTGAGCATTTCGCCCGGGGTACCGCTGCAAGCTCCGGGAGTTCGCCGGTCAGGTAGTCCAGGCCGTAATTCCCCGGCAGCAGAACGATCCTGCGGGAGCCGCTCTCCGCCGCCTGCCGGATTTCCAGGGCGGTGGTCTCCACAATGGCGCGCTCACTCATGGGCTCGACGATGCCCGATGTGCCGAGGATGGAAATTCCTCCCTCGATGCCCAGCTGCGGGTTAAAGGTTTTTTCACCCGTCGCTTTCCCGTCGGGTGCAAAAATCTCAATGGCCAGGCCTCCCCGATAGCCGCAGGCTTCGCAGACACTCCCGGCCGCCTCAAGAATCATCTTCCTGGGCACAGAGTTGATGGCCGCCGCACCCACCGGCTGGTCCAGTCCGGGCTTTGTAACGCGGCCGATGCCTTCGCCGCCGTCCACGGTGATTCCTGTCTCCGTTCTCCGCACCCGGGCGCAGATCAGAAGGCCGTCTGTCACATCCGGGTCGTCGCCCGCGTCCTTGCAGACACCGCACAGGGCCTCTTCGCCTTCTCTGCGGCAGAAAGCGGGTTCCGTCTCCACCGGAAGCCCTTTCGGCGTCATAAGCTCCAGAATTTCCGGCGCTTCCCCCTTCAGCAGCAGCATCACGGCGCCCGCCGCCGCAAGGGCGGCGCAGGTCCCGGTGGTATATCCGCAGCGCAGGCGTTTTGTCCCGCTGCGAATATAGTGCTCAAACCTCATGGCCGTCTCCCCGTTTCCCTGCGAGAGCACGGATTGCCTGAAGGCGCTCAAGCAGGGCGTTGTAATTCTCTCTCCGGTGGGGGAAGACGCAGTTCATACAGCTCTTCACGCCGCCCCCGGTATAGCTGCAGTCCCCGCCGCAGTCTTCGCCGAGGGCGTAGAGCGGACAGTAGCAGAACAGACAGTTGAAGTCTTCCTCCCGAACCCCCTGATGGCAGGGGAAAAACTCGCAGTCCCGGTTTTGAAAAAACTGATAGTTCATTTCCAGCCTCGATCCTTTGGGTCCAGCATTCCCGCCGCCGTGTAGATCAGCGCATTGCAGACTGCCGCCGCAATACCGCTGCCGCCCTTGCGGCCCAGCGCCACGATTGCCGGAATCCCCTTATCCCTGCAGACCTGCAGGATCCGTTCCTTGCTTTCAACCACATTGACAAAGCCCACCGGCACTCCGACAACGAGGGCCGGCCTCAGTCCTTCATCGATTTTTTCAGCAAGGCGAAGCAGGGCAGTGGGGGCATTGCCGACGGCGAAGACCGCCTCGGGAAACCGCTCCGCGGCGAAATCCACTGCAGCTGCCGCCCGGGTGGTTCCGGCCGCTTTCGCCGCCCCGGCAACCTCTTCCTCCGCCATAAAGCAGTACGCCGCGCCCCCCAGCTTCGCAAGACCTGGCCTGCTGATGCCGGCGAGAGCCATATTGGTGTCCGTCACGACAGAAGCTCCTCTCTGCATGGCCCGGACCCCGAGGGAAACGGCCTCCGGGGTAAACCTCAGGTTTTCCGCATAATCGAAGTCGGCGCTTGTGTGAATACACCGCAGAATCACCGCCTCGCTTTCCTTCGGCAGCCGGATCCCGCGCCCCTCCAGTTCCGAACGGATTATGGAAAAGCTTTCTCTTTCAATTTCCCCCGGCAGCCGCTTCATCGCCAAATTCCTCCATGGCCCGGTAAATTTTCCCCATGTCCAAGCTGCGCCTTACCGCCTCCGCCAGCCGGTCGTACTGCCGGTTCCGGTATTCAATCCGGGGCTCCACCCGGACATGAGGCAGCCTGATTCCTTTCCTCGCCGCCAGGTACTCCGCCAGCTTTTCCACGGCCTCTCCGCTGTCAAACAGTCCGTGCAGGTAGGTTCCGAACACCTGTCCGCAGGCGGCTCCGTCTTCACTCCCGTCTTCCCTGCGGCAGAAGCTTCCCGCGCCGCCGGCGTCGGTTCTGCCCATGTGAATCTCATATCCCGTGATCGCAGCCCCCGCCATCAGCTCTGCCGTGCAGACAGCCTTCCTGCGGACCCGGGTTTTCTCTCCTGTAAACACAGTACTGCCCGGAAGCAGCCCCAGGCCGGGAAGCGATCCTTTCATCTCCACTCCCACGGGATCCGAAAGCCTCCCGCCCAGCATCTGGTATCCGCCGCAGACTCCCAGCACCGGTGTCCCTCCGGCAGCTGCAGCAATCACCGCCTCATCCAGTCCGCTTCTCCGCAGCCACAGCAGGTCGCTCATGGTGTTCTTGGTGCCCGGCAGAATGATCAGATCCGGCCGGCCGAGTTTTTCACGCTGCCGGACATAGCGCACGCCGAGGGCGGGGTGCGCTTCCAGCGGGGAAAAATCCGTAAAATTCGATAAATGCGGCAGCCTCAGCACCGCGATATCCAGCGGGCGGTCTGTTTTCTTCCCTTCAAGGCGCGGGGCAAGGCTGTCTTCATCGTCCAAATCTGCATCCAGCCAGGGTACTACGCCCAGGACCGGAACGCCGGTCAGTTCTTCCAGCTGCCGGAGCCCCGGTCTCAGGAGCCCGACATCGCCGCGAAACTTGTTGATCACCGTTCCGATAACGCGGGCCCGTTCCTCCGGCCGTAGGAGGGCAACCGTTCCGTACAGCTGCGCAAACACGCCGCCCCGGTCAATATCACCCGCCAGCAGAACCGGCGCATTCACCAGCCCGGCCAGGCCCATGTTGACAATATCCTGTTCCCGGAGATTGATTTCCGCCGGGGATCCCGCTCCCTCAATAACAATCACGTCATTTTCCGCGGCAAGGCTCCGGTACGCCGAAAGGATGACCGGAACCAGCTCCCGTTTCATCCGGAAATATTCCCCCGCGTCATAGTGTCCGCGGACCTCACCCATGACAACCAGCTGGCTTCCCGTATCGCCGGTGGGCTTGAGGAGGACCGGATTCATGCGCACATCGCACTCCAGTCCCGCTGCCTCCGCCTGCGCCGCCTGGGCCCGGCCAAGCTCCAGCCCGTCCGGCGTCACAAAACTGTTCAGCGCCATATTCTGGCTCTTAAAGGGGGCAACCCGCAAGCCGTCCTGAAGGAAGATCCGGCAAAGCGCCGTCACCAGCAGGCTCTTGCCCGCACCGGACATGGTTCCCTGCACCATGATGCGCTTGGCCATCTTCAAAGCACCTCCCCCATCGTCTGAAGCAGCCGGCTGTTTTCCTCCGGCGTCCGCACAGCGACCCGGAACCAGCCGCTGCCGAGGCCCGGAAAATTCCCGCAGTCCCGGATCAGGATGCCTTTTTCCGCCAGCCGGTGGAAAAGATCCCTGTGCTCCGTCTGAAACAGAAGGAAATTCGCCTCCCCGTGGATGACCCGGAATCCCAGGGTTTCCAGCCCCCGGATCATCCGCGTTCTCTCGGCGGTAATCAGATTCCGAAGCTTCGGCAGGTAGTCCCGCTCCCCCAGGGCAGCCGCTCCCGCAGCCTGCGCCACCGATGAGACCGGCCAGGGCTGCCCGGCGTCCTGAAGGGCTTCCGCCAGCTTTTGGTTCCCGCAGAGAACATAGCCGAGTCTCAGCCCCGCCATGGCCCAGGTCTTGGTAAACGCCCGCAGGACCGCAAGGTTCCGGCCATGCTCCAGCGCCGGAATCAGACTGTACCTTTCCGGTTTCTCCGTAAAATCCAGAAAGCACTCGTCCGCCACCAGCAGCATCCCCGTCTCGCGGCAGCGCTCCAGAAGGGCCCTTACTGCCCCCTCTTCCGCCAGAAGCCCGGTTGGGTTGTTGGGATTGCAGAGAAACAGCAGCTCGCAGCTTTCCGGTATCGCGCGCACGGTTTCCTCGCTCACCCGGAAATCCTCTCCGTTTATCAGCGGGATTTCTGCAATCCTGCAGTTCTGTGCGCTCAGTGCCCGCTCATACTCCGCAAAGCCCGGTGTCAAAACCGCTGCCTCTTTCGGCCGCCTGGTCCGGCAGATCCGGTCAATCAGTTCCGAGGCCCCGTTTCCGCACACAATCCGCTCTGCGGAAACTCCATGGTATTCTGCCAGCGCGTCCCGAAGCTCCCGGCAAAGCGGGTCGGGATATTGACCGGTCCTCTTCAGCGCCTCTTCCGCCGCCCGAAGGGCTCCCCGGGGAAGCCCCAGCGGACTGACATTTACCGAAAAGTCCAGGGGCTCCCGGCCATAGGTCATCCTGTAGCCGGCCCGGTCTCCGCCATGAATCAGTTCCATCCCTTCACCATCAGCCTTAATATCCCAAAACTCAGGAGCGCAATCGCGCTTCCTGCCTCATCCATGCGGCAGGCGCGGTGAATGTCCTCCGGCCTGATCTCATGCAGATCGTCACCGATCCAGGGTTTCTCCTTCCGCTTTCCGGAATAGCTCGCCGGCCCGCAAAGCCGCAGGCCCAGCGCTCCCGCCATGGCAGCCTCACACTGTCCGGAGTTGGGGCTTTCATGATTTCGCCGGTCCCTCTTCCAAATGCGGAAAGCGCCCCTGACATCCTCGCCGCAGAAAAAAGCCGCCTGCATCAGCAGCAGTGCGCCCAGCCGTGCCGGAAGGAAGTTCACCGCATCGTCCAGTTTCGCCGCCGCCCGGCCGAAATACTGATACTTGTCGTTTTTGTATCCGATCATGCTGTCCATGGTGTTCACCGCCTTGCACCACAGCGCAAGAGGTGCCCCGCCGATCATCATGTAAAAAAGCGGCGCAACAATGCCGTCAGCAAAATTTTCCGCCACCGTCTCAACCGCGGCCCGGAGCACACCGGGCTCCTCCAGCTCAGCGGTATCACGGCCGACGATCTTCGAGACGGCAGCCCTGGCCGCCTCCAGTCCGCCCTGTTCCAGTGCGCTCCGGACCCGCTCCGCCTCAACGCTCAAGTCCCGGACGGCCAGCGCCTGCCAGCACCAGAGTGCCTCCAGGCCAAAACCCAGCGGCCGGGAGAGGCGCCTCAGCAGCCGCAGGGCCGCAAGACTTCCCAGCCCGGTTCCGGCCGTCATGCACAGCGCCAGCACCGCCCCCGCCAGGCTTTCGCCTTCCGGCGTCTTCGGGAAGCGGGGCCGCAGCTGTTCTTCCAGCCGCCGGATGCCCTTTCCCATCAGCACCACCGGATGGGCGGGTGCAAGCCATTCCGGGTCTCCCAGCAGGAGATCCGTGCCATAACCGCAGACCGCCGCCCTCAGAATCCTCATCTTAAAAACGAAACCTCCCGCAGTACCCGAAGGCAGTCCTCATCCGGGTCATAATCCAGCATCCATCCGCAGCCGCAGGGCAGCTGCCAGTTCCAGTACTCCCGCTCCGGTCTTCCCCGTCGGCTGAGCGCCGCCATCATGGTACCGCCGTGGGCGACGATAACCGTGCCGTCCGTCTTATCCCTCAGCACGGTGTCCATCGCGGCATTCACCCGTTCGGCAAACATCGCCATGTCTTCGCCCCCCGGGCAGCGCTTCCTGCAGCCGCTGTCCACCCAGCTCCGGTAGTCCGGGTCGTTTTCCATGTCTTTCCAGCTCCGTCCCTCAAAGGCGCCGAAGTCCATCTCCCGCAGATCCTCCAGCACCAGGGCCCTGGTATCCGGAAAAAGAATCGCAGCCGTCTCCCTGGCCCGCAGTGCCGGGGAGACAAAAAGCCGGCCCGGACGGAAATCCGCTCTTCCCAGCGCCTTAATTCCCTTCTGTGAGAGACCGTCATCCAGACGTCCCTGGTACTTTCCCTCTTCTCCCAGGCCCGTCAATCCGTGCCGTATCATCCAGAGCGTCACGGCCAGTCCCCCTTCAGCAGCTGCGGAAGGCCGCAGCAAACCCGGATAACCGTTTCCGCCTTCCCGGCCAGGCGGCAGGAAAGCCTGCCTGCTGCTTCCCGTTTTTCCCGTTCTTCCGGTGTAACCGGGACCAGTCCCCCGCCTATTTCATTTGCAATGACAATTTCGTACCGGGCAAGCTTTTCCGCCAGCAGCTCCGGGGATTCTGTGAGGGCAAGCTCCTCCACATCCCAGACCGCCTTTTCGTGAAAGTCTTCCTCGCTCAGGCGGAGTGCCTCCCGGATGTAATCCTTTTTCCCCGCATACAGCGGGCCTGTAATGAATATCATTTTTCCGCTCCCCGCCGGACGCTCAGTTTATCAGCTGCCGGAGGATCACGGCAGCAAGCATCCAAAGCTCAGCCGTCTGAACAAACCAGCCTGCAAGGTCCCCCGAAAGCCCCCCGAAATCTCTGACGCACATACGCCGCCAGACCAGGAATACCCCTGCCGCGGCAGGCACCGCCGGCCAGGCCCCCTTCAGGCAGAGCAGGGTCAGCAGCAGCGCTCCAAGTGTAAGCAGTGCCATACGCACGCCCTTTCTCTCTGCGGCTTCCGCAAAGAGCCTGGCCAGGCCGCTGCCCTCCCGCAGGGGAAAAGTAACCAGCGCCAGACCCGACAGCGTTCTGGAAAGCGCAAAGATTCCCATAAGCACCGTCAACGGCAGCTCTTCCGCCACAGTCCAAAGGGCAAGGGTCGCCGTAAAATACATACAGAGCCGGATCCCGGCAAAGGCCCCGAGGTGGGGGTCCTTCAGAATTTCCTGTCTTTTTTCTCTGCTGCCGTGGCAGGCCAGGGCATCCCAGGTGTCGGCATAGCCGTCCAGATGGATCCCCCCGGTAATCATTACCGGCAGCAGGCAGAGCCCCGCCCCCCGCAGCAGCTGCGGCAGGGCGAAGCGCAGGCAGAGCCGCCACCAGCCCCACCCGCAAACGCCGATCACCGCTCCGACCAGCGGAAAGGCGCAGAGGCTGTAGCGCATGTTCCTTTCGTTCCATTCCCTTTGGGGCATGGGGATGGCGGAGAACATGGAGAAGGCGATCATGACAGATTCCAGTATCATCATGGCAGCTTCCCCTTCAGCACGTTTGGAATCCCGCACACCGCTTCCACCACCAGCTCCGCCCCGCCGGCAAGCCGCCGGTTGAGTTCCGCCAGATTCCGAAGGTATCGAAGGCTTTCTTCCTCATAGTTTCTTCCTCCGGAAAAAACATCGCTGCTCACCACGGTAAGGCTCGCGCAGCGGCTCCGCAGGCCCTCAAGCCCCCGCCACACTGCATCCGGGCCTCCGTTGTTCGGGCCGAACATCTCATTCGCCAGCAGGTTTGCAAGGTCCTCCAGCAGCACGTTTGCTCCCTCAGGCACCTGCACCCCGGCCAGGTTTTCGCCGCGCTCCAGGGTCATGAATCCCTTGCCTTTCCGCATTTCCCGGTGGCGGCGGATACGCTCCAGGCTCTCTGTGTCCGTCGCCGTCATGGTGGCAAGGTAAACCCGCGGACCCGGAAATTTCTGCACCAGCGCCTCCGCCAGGGCGCTTTTCCCGCTGCCGGCTCCGCCCAGGATCAGGTTCAGCATGTCTTCTCCTCCGTCTGGGGCACATAGGGCTCTATACCGAGGCGCGTAAAGCTCTGCCCGCTGCGGTAAAGCCCCAGCGCCATCTTCAGAAGCTCCAGCATCAGTACCGCGCCGCTGCCTTCTCCCAGGCATAGCCGCGCGTGAAGGGGCGCCTCCAGTCCGACCGCCTCCAGGATCCGCGGTGCGGCCGGCTCAGCAGAAACATGGCTGGCCAGCAGCGCCTTTCCCGCCGCCGGGCAGAGGCGGCAGGCGCAGAGTGCTGCCACAATCCCTACAATGCCGTCCAGCAGGACCCCCGTCCTGCAGGCGGCCGCGCCGAGATATGCCCCGCACATGGCCGCAAGGTCCAGCCCTCCAACCTTTGCCAGCACGTCCACCGGATCCCGCGGATCCGGACAGTTCAGACGCAGCGCTCTCCGGAGGGCCTCCCTCTTGCGCTCAAGTCCTTCATCGGAAAGTCCAGCCCCTCTGCCCACGACCTGCCCGGGGGGCAGCTCCAGCAGCACCGCCGTCACAGCCGCTGCCGTGGTGGTATTGCCGATGCCCATTTCCCCCACCAGCAGAAGATCGGTTCCCTTTTCCGTCAGCTCTCTCGCAAGCTCCGCTCCGGAGAGCATCGCCCTCAGGCATTCCTCCCGGCTCATGGCGGGGCCGCAGGAAATGTCACCGGTCCCGTTTCGGATGCGAAGGTTCCGCACTCCGGGATGTCCCCCGAAATCCAGCATACCCATATCCACCGGGATCACGGGGCATTCCGCCGCAGCTGCGAGAGGGCTCACGCTGCTCCGGTTCTCCGCAAGGGCAACGGCAACCTTTGCCGTCACCTCGCTCCCGCACTGCGTAACACCCCGGGCAACAACGCCGTTATCCGCGCAGAAGACCGCAAGGCGGGGAGACGAGACCTGCACGCAGCTCGTTTCCTGCAGCGCCGCCAGTTTTGTAACCGCGTCCTCCAGCAGCCCGAGGCTTGAAAGCGGCTTCGCCAGGCTGTCCCACTGCTCTTTCGCACGCGCCCGGGCGGTCTCGTCCGGCGGTGTGACGGCAGCAATCAGCCGCTTTAGCTGTTCTTCTCTCTTCGCCATTCCTCACAGGCCCTTTCAAACCGTGCCGCCAGCGGCGCCTTCCCGTCAAAATGCAGATGCGGGAAGCCCGCGTACAGGCTTTTCCCCGTCACCGCGCAGCGCCAGGCTCTTCCGTTTTCCTTTTCCGCCCGGAGCGCCGCTCCGGGCGCTGTCGTATCCCAGTAGTGAAACTCATGGGCAGGGATCTCCTCTCCGCTGCAAAAGAGCAGCGAATCTGCGTCCTCCGTCAGCTTCAGGTAACCGAACCGCTGCAGTTTCCCAGTCTTGAAGGCCTTTCCCGCCAGAACCCCGCACATGGGGAAAACTTTTCTCTCCGTGTCCTCCAGGCTCTCCTGCAGATACAGGAATCCTCCGCATTCCGCCACCGCAGGCATTCCCCGCTGTATGGCTTCCGCAACGCTTCTGCGCATCTCCCCGTTTCTGGAAAGCGCCCCCGCGTACAGTTCCGGATACCCTCCGGGAAGATAGAGCCCGTCAGCAGACTCCGGCAGCCTCCTGTCGTGCAAAGGACTGAAAAAGCAGAGCTCTGCACCTGCCTCCCGCAGGGCGTCCAGGGTGTCGGCATAGATAAAGCAGAACGCCTCATCCTTCGCCACCGCAATGCGGCAGCGCGCCGGCGCCGGTCCGAAGGACTCTTCCCTCTCTTCGCAGCACACCCTCCGGGGCTCTTCAAACAGGGAGAGCAGCATCTCCATGTCTATATGCTCTTCTGCCGCAGCGGCAAGGCGGGAGAGTCTCGCCGGCAGGTCCCGGATTTCACCCGCTGTTAAAAGTCCCAGATGCCGGCTTTCCACCTCGGCCTCCGGCATAGACGGCAGAAAGCCCAGAAGCGGCAGCCCGGTTTCCCGCTCCAGTATCGGTTTCAGGTATGCCGCAAGCCCCGCGCTGCAGCCGGAAAGCAGCAGCCCGCGGATTCCGTTCTCCGGCCGGAAGCTCAGCATTCCCTTTACCTGTGCGGCAAGACTGACACCTCCCCCTTCAGGGCGGAGTACCAGAACCGCCGGAAGCCCGAGCCGCCTCGCAGTGTCCCATGCGCTGGCCCGGTCGGTGCCGTTTATCCCGTCATAGTAGCCCATAGCGGCTTCCGCCAGGCCATATCCCGCGCCCGTTTGCCTTTCCGCGCGCTTCAGTGTGCGTCTGACACCGGCCTCTCCCTGGAGAAAGAGATCCAGATTCCTGCCCGGAACGCCCGTCACCCGTTCATGGAACATGGGATCAATATAATCGGGCCCGCATTTGAAGGGCTGGATACGGATTCCTCTGTTTTTCAGCGCCGCCATCACCGCGCAGCTCATCACCGTCTTTCCGGCGCCCGAGTGCATGGCGGTTATCATCAGCATTTTCATCATTTTCCCCGTCCGCTGATAAGCCACACCGGGTTCTGCGCCGCCATCAGCGTCCGATCTCCGGCCATTCTGCCGCGGCTGACCGCAATCTGGCAGATTTCCGTTTCAAACCCCGGATTTCGAAGGATTTCCAGCGTCTCATGTACTGTCTCCAGGGTGACGGCCGCCACGCAGATTCTCACCTGGGGATTTGCAGCCGGCAGAGCACCCAGGATCTCCCGCAGCGCTCCGCCGCTGCCGCCCACGAAAACCGCATCAGGCTTCGGAAGTGCGGCAAGGGCCTCCGGTGCCCGGCCGTGAACAAGGCGGAGATTCCACGCCCCGTGCTTCCGGCGGTTTTCTCCGGCAAGTTCAAGGGCCCTGCTGTTTTTCTCCACCGCATACACGGCCCGCCCCTGCAGCGCCAGTTCAACGGCAACGCTGCCGGTTCCCGCCCCGATATCCCAGCAGACATCTTCCGGTCCGACCCCGAGTTTCGCCAGTGCCGCAGCCCGGACCTCCTGCTTGGTCATGGGGATTTTATCCTCCCGCAGGAAACTCTCATCCGGAAGCCCCGGCGTTCGATTCTCTGGCCGCGGGGCTGCCTCCGCCAGCAGTACGCTCAGAGGGGCAAAGTCCCGTGTCGCAAAGGCGCCGGCTGTACCCGTCAGAATGCGCTCTTCTCCCGTTCCGAAGTTCTCGCCGACGCTTACGGGCAGTGTATCCAGCCCGGCGTCCGCCAGCTCCCTGCAGAGCTGTGCGGGGCCCTGCCGCCCTCCGGTCAGAAAAAAGGCGGGCTTTCCCTTGCACACCGCCGCCACTGCATCGCAGTCCGTTCCGTGGGCGGAGCAGAGCTCCCAGTCCTGCCAGGGCCGCCTCAGCCGAGCCGCGAAGGCCTGGACACTGGAGATGCCGGGCAGAACCCGCAGCTCCGTCTCCGCCTCTTTTTCCAGGATGGGAGCAAGCCGCCGCATCCCGGAATAGAAGCCGCTGTCACCGCTCAGCAGAATGCAGACTGACCCGCTGCCCTCTGCCCGGATTGCGCCCAGCACGGCTTCCGGCGTCACTGCCGCCGCTGTCTTTTTCCCTTTTCCGTATTGCCGCAGCAGCCTGTCGGCGCCGATCAGCAGTTCCGCGCTCTCCAGGCTCTCCTGCGCTTCCCGGGTCAGGCTTCCGCAGCCGCAGCCAACCAGCGTCACTGTCATGACCGTGTTTCTCCTTCCCGCAGAGCGCTCCCGCTTTCTCCCGTTGCGGGTCTCTGCTCCCCCTCCCCGGTTCCCTTTCGAAATCCGGTGCTGAAATCCGGGGCATACAGGCGGCTGCGGGCTCCGCGTCCTCCCAGGAAATCCCCGACCAGGACCAGCGCCGTCCTGGTGATGCGCTCCTTCTCCGCGCTCTCCGCCAGGGTGCCCACCGTGCAGCGCAGCAGCTTTTCATCCGGCCAGCTTGCTTTGTATACCAGAGCCGCAGGGGTGTCCGCCGTATATGCGCCCCGGAGCAGTTCCTCCTGCAGCCCCGCCAGCATTCCGGCGGAGAGAAACACCGCCATGGAACTGCCGTGGGATGCCAGCGCATGGATGCTCTCCCCTTCCGGTACCGGGGTACGCCCCGCCATGCGGGTCAGAATCAGTGTCTGACTGATGCCCGGGACCGTATACTCTGTCTGCACCGCCGCGGCAGCTCCGCAGAAGCTGGAGACACCCGGCGTTATGTCATAGGCAATTCCCAGCGCGTCAAGGCTGTTCATCTGCTCCCGGATGGCGCCGTAAAGGCTGGGATCTCCGGTATGCAGGCGCACGGTCATCCGTTCTTCCGCCTCTGCCTGTTCTATGGCCCCGATCACTTCCTCCAGCGTCATTTCGGCGCTGTTGAGAATTCTGCAGTCTGCCCGGCAGCCGGACAGAAGCTCTGTATTCACCAGGCTCCCGGTATAAATAACCTGATCCGCCTCCCGCAGGAGCCTTGCCCCCCGCAGTGTAATCAGATCCGGGGCCCCCGGCCCCGCTCCGACAAAATGAACCATAAGCGCTTTGCCTCCAAAAAGAAAAGACGTGCCTCCAAAAGGCACGTCAAACCGGGATGCGGCTTCCCGCATCCCGAAACGTGCTTCCGGTTCCGGCAGAAGCACCGCATCCCCCCACGTATCTGACTCATCCACAGGCCGCCCATACGGCGGCCGCGGCTTCACAGTGACCGACTCGCCGGGAATTTCACCCGATTCCGTGTCCCGCTTTCCGCGGGTGGAGGATGCGATGTTAACTTGTTTGGTCTCAACTGTCCCTGCCGGCGGATTTTATCTGAACCCGCCGGTTCGGTTTATTTTTCGGCGATTGCTTCGATTTCGCAGAGAACGCCCTTGGGCAGCGCCTTTACGGCAAAGCAGCTTCTGGCCGGCTTCGAAGTAAAGTAGCGGGCATAGACCTCGTTAAAGGCGGCAAAATCCGCGATATCCGCCAGAAAACAGGTGGTTTTGACCACCTTCTCGGCAGAAGAGCCCGCCGCCTTCAGAATAGCCATCACGTTTTTGCAGCTCTGCTCGGTCTGGGCGGCAATCCCTTCGGGAACATTGCCGGTAGCCGGGTCAATGGCGATCTGGCCGGAGGTAAAGATGAGTCCGGCGGCCTCAAAGCCTTGAGAGTAAGGGCCGATGGCAGCGGGAGCGTTTTCAGTATGGATGCTTTTCATGGTTCTCGTTTCCCCTTCCGAATTGATCATAAAACAGGATTTGACTGTTTTGATTGTATCGGAATTCCGCCCGGCCTGCAAGTCCTTTTTTCTCTTTCCGCCAAAAACCCCGCCCTCTCACAGCACTCTGCCGTCCGCGGCCACAATTGTCAGAATCCCGCGCCGGAGAATGTACTTGTTGGCCGCTTCATCCAGGTAGCACTGGTAGAGATGAGTAGGCTCCAGATCTGTATTCCGCGTGAGCTCTCCCACAACCTGAAAACCGATTCTTTCCGCCTGTTTTCTGACGCTCATGCCGCATCCTCCTTTCCGTCTTCCGCAATGTCGTAATAGTCCTCCTCCGAAGCGAACAGCCTGTATTTCCCGTCTACCAGACCCCAGAACCCGTTGCTTGAGTAATATCCGCACATTTTCTGTCCCCTTTCCCGCCTGCCGGCGCTTTTCATTTTTCCTTTCATCTGCCATTATACTCAAATCGAGTCGCAAAAAAGCGACAGCTTCGGGATCTGTCCGGTCCGGGTTCCCTGGCCTTACATAAAAACAGCCGGCCCCTTTTCAGGGGCCGGCCGCCGCTGTATTGCCGTTATGATCTGCCTGTCAGTTTTTTGATGACAATGTTTCCGCCCATTTTCGCAACATAGGGCAGCAGGGCCTTCACCCGGTCTTCGCAGGCAACCATGTTGGTGGCCTCCGGCATATCCCGCTGCAGGTGAATGGCGTCGAACATGCATCTGGTGGTGCAAAGACCGCAGCCGATGCACTTGTTCTGATCCACCACGCTGACTCCGCAGCCCAGGCAGCGGCTTGCCTCCGCCTTGACCTGCTCCTCGGTGAAGGTGAGGCGGTCATGCTCGAAGGATCTGGCCTTTGATGCATCGTGCAGCACCGGCTGACGGGCCGGGCGGTCGAAGCAGTCAACTCCGACAACGATGCTGTCCTTGTCCAGCTCATAGAATTCACGCAGATTTCTTCCGATGAGCAGATCCTGTCCGTCGTTCACAAAGCGGTGGATGGACTCCGCGCCTTCGCGGCCCGCGGCAATCGCGTCAATGGCGAATTTCGGCCCGGTGTACACATCGCCGCCGACGAAGATGTCCTTCTGGGCGGTCTGGTAAGTACGGGCGTCGGCGACAGCATTGCCTTTTTTGCCGATCTCGAGAGCGCCGGTATCCAGCTTGCCCCAGTCGATGACCTGACCCACCGCCGCGATGACGGAGCTGACCTCAAGGGTTTCAAACCTTCCGGTGCCCACCGGTTTACGGCGTCCCTTTTCGTCCGGCTCGCCCAGTTCCATAAGCTCCACTTTCAGACCCGTGACCTTGCCGTCCTTGCCCAGCACTTCAACCGGGGCGTTCAGATAGCAGAACTTCACACCCTCTGCCAGTGCCTCGGCGACTTCTTCTCTGTCCGCAGGCATCTCAGCCTCGCTGCGGCGGTAGATGACGTAAGTCTCCGCACCGAGACGGACCGCCGTGCGGCAGACGTCCATCGCCACATTGCCGCCGCCGATGACGGCGCACTTCTTGCCGATTTTGGGCTTCTTGCCCAGGTTCACCTGACGCAGGAAGTCCACACCGCCGAAGACGCCCTTCAGCTCTTCGCCCGGGATGTTCAGCCCGGAGCTCTTCTGGGCGCCGATGGCCACATAGAAGGCTTTGTACCCCTCATCCCGGAGCTGCTGGATGGTAATATCCTTGCCGATTTCGGTGTTCATCTTAAAGTGGACGCCCATTTTCTCCAGGACCTCAATCTCACCTTTGAGAGCGCTGCGGTCCAGACGGTAGCTGGGGATGCCCATGACAAGCATGCCGCCGGGCTGGGGATTGCGGTCGAAAACCGTGACGTTCCGGTAGCCCATATTCGCCAGGTAATAGGCGCAGCTGAGACCGGCAGGGCCGGCGCCGATAACGGCAACTTTCTGCTCATAGGGGATATCCACCGGACGGCGGTAATGGGGTTCGGCGATATAGCGGTCTTCACTCTTGAGATCCTGCTCGGCAATGAACTTTTTGATTTCATCAATGGCCACGGCCTTATCCAGCGAGCCGCGGGTGCAGGCGTCTTCGCAGCGGCGGTTGCAGACATAGCCGCAGACCGAGGGGAAGGGGTTATCCTGCTTGATGAGCTTCAGCGCATCCAGATAGCGGCCCTCCTTGGCCAGCTGAATGTAGCCCTGAATGGCGATATGGGCGGGGCAGGCGGTCTTGCAGGGGGCGGTGCCGCTCTCGTGACAGTTCTTGCGGTTGTCCGCCACATAGTTGCGGTTCCAGTCCTTCTCACTCCAGGTAAGATCGGGGAGCTTCTGCTTCGGATACTGGACCTCGCCGTTTTTGGTGCAGAGCTTCTGGCCCAGCTTTACGGCACCGGCAGGACAGACCTCCACGCACTTGCCGCAGGCCACACACTTTTCCTTCTGCACATGGGCCCGGTAGGCCGAGGCGGAGAGGTTCGGCGTGTTAAAGAGCTGGCTGGTGCGCAGGGCAAAGCACACGCCCAGGTCGCAGTTGCAGATGGCGAAAATCTTGTCTTTTCCGTCAATGTTGGTGGTCTGGTGGACATAGCCGTTCTCTTCCGCCCGCTTGAGGATCTGCAGCGCCTCCTCCTTGGTAATGTTGCGGCCGCGCCCGGTTTCATACATGTAGTCGGCAAACTCACCGACGCCGATGCAGCACTCATCCTGCATCTCGCCGGAGCCCTCGCCCTTGATGCGCCGGGCGTTGCGGCAGGAACAGTAGCCCACGTTAATATGTCCGTCGTACTTCTCCAGCCATTTGGACAGACGCTCATGGTCCATCACCTGGTTTTCCGCGGGGATGGCAGCCTCCACCGGGATCACGTGCATGCCGATGCCGGCGCCGCCGGGCGGTACCAGATGCGTAATGCCCGCAAGCGGCAGATAGGTCATATCGTTGAATTTGTCGCCCAGTTCCGGGTACTTCTCCATCAGGAAGGGCGTCATATTCGTCATTTCGGCAATGCCGGGGACAAAGACCTGTACATAGTACTGTTTGGTCTTGCTGGGATTGGACCAGTTATACTCCACCGCACCGGTCCGTGCCGCCTTCTCCAGCAGCTCCTCAATATGCGCTTCGCTCTTGCCGGTCAGTTTGCTGAGCTCCGCCAGTGTCTTGGGCTTGCGCAGACCCATCTTCAGCATGATCTCCGCCTGCTCATCGCTCTCCAGCGCCCGGTCGAGAATGATATACTCCGGATCCTCCTCCGTGAGTTTCTTTAACCCGAACTTGTAGGGAAGGCGGTCGGTGATCATGGCGCCGAGTTTAAACAGAATTTCTCTTGCCATATTTTTCTCCTTTCCGTATGGTTTTTCGGAAACAGTATCCATTATGGATATGCTTTTAAGCCATTTTACAGGAATCTTTGCCTTTTGGCAACAGTCTTAATTGCTGAATTCTGCCTTCAGAGCTCCCCTGCCGTTTTTTCATCCGGCATTCTTGTCGATCCGGGCCGAATCTGCTACAATATCCTCATGCGAAAAAAGACCTCCGGGTCCGGTAAAGCAGGGGGCAGCTCCATGATTTATATCGTCCGTCACGGACAGACAGAACTGAACAGCCGCCGGGTCCTCCAGGGGAGAAGCGATCACCCGCTGAACCGTGCCGGTATCGCCCAGGCAGAAGAGGCCGCGCTTCGGCTGAAGGACGTGTCCTTTTCCGCCGTCTATTCAAGCCCTCTGAAGCGGGCCGTGCAGACGGCACAGATCCTTGTTCCCGGCCGTCAGCCGATTCTCGACGAGCGTCTGATTGAGATGGACTACGGCCCCTATGAGGAAATGGACCTTTCCAACCCCGACCCGGAAGTGCTCGCCTTCTTCCGCGATTTTGTACACCGGCCGGCGCCCGCCGGTATGGAACCTCTGGAGCAGGTGATTCTCCGCACCGGCGCCTTTATGGAGGAGCACTGCCGGAAACAGGATCATATTCTCATTTCCACCCACGCCATTGCCATGAAGGGCATCCTGGAGTATCTGACTCCGGAGTCCGGAGGCAGGTACTGGTCCACATACATCGGCAACTGCGCCATCTATACACTGGATTACAGGGACGGAGCCTTCACGGTGCCCGCTCCGATGGGCGGGTCCGCCTGAGGCCCTGCCGCCCGTCACAACCGCTGATGAATCAGGAGAAAAGGAGAACCTGGATGCAGACTTTATTCACCGCCGAAGGGAGAACCCTGCCGGAGGTTCCCTGGAACAGCTATCCCCGGCCCCAGATGCGGAGAAAGGAATGGCTCTGTCTCAACGGCATCTGGGATTATGAATCCGGCGGCGTGCACGGCGCTGTCCGCGTACCCTTCTGTCCGGAAAGTCTTCTTTCCGGGGTGACGGAGGCTCCGGTCATCGGGCAGGAAATGCTCTACCGCCGCAGCTTTTCCGTCCCCGAGGCCTGGTCCGGCCGTCGAATCCTGCTGCACTTCGGCGCCGTGATGCGGGATACGTCCGTACTGATAAACGGGCAGCTGCTCTGCCGTCATGAAAACGGCTATCTTCCCTTCTCCGTTGACATCACCGGGGCTCTGCGGCCGGACGGGAACGAGCTGTGCATCCGGGTAATCAATGATCTGGACCCCCGCTATCCCTGGGGCAAACAGACTGTAAAACGCGGCGGTATGTGGTACACCCCCTGCTCCGGCATCTGGCAGACTGTCTGGCTGGAGCCTGTACCGGAGGCCTGCGTCCGCTCGCTTCAGATTGACTGCGGCAGCGACTGGGTTTCAATTCGGGCGGACGGCATCCGGGAAGGCGCCGTACTTCTGGACGGCAGAGAATATCCTCTCTCCGGCGGCGCTGTCCGGATTTCCATCCCAAGCCCTCATCTCTGGTCCCCGGAAGACCCGCACCTCTATCCCTTCACCCTCATTGCGGGTGAAGACCGGGTGGAATCCTATTTCGCCCTGCGCTCTCTGACCAGCGAATCTTTCAACGGCATTCCCCGTCTCTGCCTGAACGGGAAACCGTATTTCTTCAACGCCCTGCTGGACCAGGGCTACTGGAGTGACGGGCTCTACACGCCCTCAGGCCCTCAGGGCTTTGAAAAGGACATCCTCGCCATGAAGTCCCTGGGCTATAACACCCTGCGCAAGCACATCAAAATTGAGCCGGAGCAGTTTTACTACGACTGCGACCGGCTCGGGATGATTGTATTTCAGGATATGGTGAACAACGGGGACTACCGGTATCTCCGGGATACCGTTCTCCCGACCGTCCGTTTAAAACGGCGCTCCGACCGCAGGCTTCATCCGGATGCCGAGAGCCGGCGGATTTTTCTGTCCGCCATGGAGGAGACCGTCCGTCACCTGCGAAACCATCCCTGCATCTGCCTGTGGACCATCTTTAATGAGGGCTGGGGTCAGTTTTGCGCGGATGACGCCTTCCGCAGGCTGAAGGCGCTGGACCCGGGCCGTTTTGTGGACAGCACTTCCGGATGGTTTCATCAGAAGGCGACGGACGTGGACAGCCAGCACATCTACTTCGGCAGGCTCAGGCTCGGCCGGCAGAAGCGGCTGCCCCAGCTTCTCTCGGAGTTCGGCGGCTATGTCTGGAAGATTCCGGAACACAGCTTTAATACCGAAAAAACCTACGGCTACCGCATTTACAAAACCCGGGCGGATTTTGTCCGGGGGATCCGGGCGCTCTATGCCTCCCTTGTCCCCCTCGCCCGGCAGGGACTCTGCGGGGCGGTTTATACGCAGGTCTCCGATGTGGAGGATGAGACCAACGGCCTCTTCACCTTCGACCGTGCGGTTTTGAAGCTCCGGCCCGAGGAGCTGAACATCATGGCTTCCGGGCTTCAGGATGCCGTCCGGCCTCAGGAGTCCCGGTGAACGTATCTACCCGATCTCTGACTTCCCGCAGGGGCAGCCCATGCTCCTGCGCGATTTTTTTCAGATCCTCAAACTCTGCCTTCTCCCGGACTGTGCCGCAGCCCTCCGAGCGCTTGATGCGCACCGGCCCGTATTCCGTATGCTCCGTCCGCATCTCCCGCTTCATCACATAGCGGTTGCAGACATATTCCCGCACCCCCAGGCTGGTGGTGTTCCTGAAAAGACTCCGGAGGATCTGATCCCGCTGTTCCGGTCTGCACATGCAGGTCAGCATGACGCCGGGGCGGCTTTTTTTCATACCGATGCTGGTAAAGGTTACATCCAGCGCGCCTTCCAGAAACAGCTGCTCCTGCGCGAAGGCCAGCTCTTCCCCGGTCATGTCATCCAGGTTGCAGGCCAGCTCAATAACCTGTTCCTTCCCGGTTTCCCCGGTCTCCCCGAGCACTGCCCGCAACCCGTTGGCCCTGGGAAAGTCCTTTTTCCCCAGTCCGTAGCCAATTTTTGACACCCGCATCATCGGCATACTCCCGAACTGAGAAACAAAGTGCTTCAGCAGCGCCGCACCCGTCGGCGTGCAGAGCTCGCCGGGGATCTCCCCTCCGTAGATGGGAATCCCTTTCAGCAGCTCCTGCGTGGCCGGGGCCGGAACCGGCAGCACTCCGTGGGCGCAGCGCACGGTCCCGCTGCCCACATGAACCGGTGACGCGCAGATCTTTTCCGCCTGCAGTTCGTGCATCAGACAGCAGACCGAGACCACATCCGCCATGGCGTCCAGGGTTCCGACCTCGTGGAAGTGAATGTTCTCCATCACCTGTCCGTGCACGGTCGCTTCCGCCGCGGCAATTGCGTCATAGACGGCGATGGCGTTGCTGAGAACCTCTTCCGGCAGAGGCAGACTGCCGATCAATTCCCGCACTTCTTTCAGGGAAGTGTGATGGTGATGGTGTTCATGACCGTTACCGTGATGATCGTGCCCGTCCTTCGGCAGCGCAGCCTCATGAGAGGGCTCTTCCCCTTCTTCCGTACCGTTCACCAGTACATGCATGCGGGTACCCGCAAGTCCCATTTTTTTCTGCTTTTCTGCGGAGAGGACCGCTCTGCCTGCGAAGGCGCGGTTCAGGGTCTCCAGCACACGGTCCGGTTCATCACACAGTTCCAGCAGCGCCGCCGTGAGCATATCTCCGGCGGCGCCCATGCTGCAATCCAGATAAATCATTCTCATTTCCGCTTCAACACCTCGTTCATGCTGCCGCTTCGGTATCCGGTCAGATCCATCGTTACATAAGAGAAGCCGTATTCCTTCAGTTTTTCCGAAATCCGTCTGCGGTTTTCCTCTTCCATCGCCCTGGGCAGTTCCTCCGGCAGCAGCTCTATCCGTGCCAGGTTCCCGTGTATGCGGACACGGAACTGCCGGAAGCCCATGTCCAGCATCAGCTGTTCCGCCCGGTCGACCATACGGAGTTTTTCATCGGTGATCGTCTCTCCGTATACAAAGCGGGACGCCAGACAGGCAAAGGACGGCTTTTCCCAGGTGGGCAGAGACATCTGCCTTGAAAGCTCCCGGATCTCCGCCTTGGTAAGTCCCGCTTCCAGCAGCGGGCTCACAACCCCCAGTTCCCGTACCGCCCGCATCCCCGGTCGGTAGTCCCCGGTGTCGTCCAGATTGGAGCCCTCGGCAAGAATGCGGAAGCCCTCCTCCGAGGCGGCTCTGCGAATCCTGCTGAAGATTTCCTTTTTACAGTGATAGCAGCGGTCCGGCGGATTATGCCGGACACCGTCAATATTCAGTTCTCCCGCCGGAAGGACCACCTGCCGGATTCCTCTCTCCCGGCAAAAAGCTTCCGCTTCCTCCAGCTCCCGTTGCGGCACAAAGACCGGCGCCGCGGTGACGGCCAGGACCTGATCCCCCAGCACCTCCGCTGCGGCCGCCAGCAGAAAGCTGGAATCAACTCCGCCCGAAAAGGCGACGGCAAGTCTTCCGTAACCGGCAAGCAGTTTCCTGAGCCCTTCGTTTTTTTCCTGCAGCAGACCCATCGGCTTCCCTCACTTCAGGTGGTTGATCATGCTGGCCATATATCCGGCTCCGAAGCCGTTGTCAATATTTACCACCGCCACACCGCTTGCACAGGAATTGAGCATGCTGAGCAGCGCCGCGACCCCTCCCAGTGAGGCGCCGTAACCCACGCTGGTAGGAACGGCGATCACCGGGCAGTCCGCAAGACCGCCGATCACCGAGGGAAGCGCGCCCTCCATTCCGGCAACCGCCACAATGCACCGGGCGCTCATGATTTCATCCATATGTGACAGCAGCCTGTGAATACCGGATACCCCCACATCAAAGAGCCTGACGACTTCGTTGCCCAGTACTTCCGCCGTAATCGCCGCTTCCTCGGCCACGGGGATGTCGCTGGTGCCGCCGGTGGCGACGACCACCTTTCCCGCTCCGGTCGGCGCAGGCCATTCTCCGATGACGCAGGTTTTTGCCAGTTCATTGTAGTCCAGCGCCACCTCGGAGGGAAGCCCCTCCCGGACGAAGTCCGCAGTCTCCCGGGTAACCCGGGTAACCAGAACCGTTTTCTGGCCGTTTTGCAGCATGGTCTTTGCAATGCCCAGCACGTGTTCCTTTGTCTTCCCCGCCCCGTAAATCACTTCCGGAACACCCTGACGGATACCCCGGTGCAGATCCACTTTGGCGTATTCCCCCACTTCCTGAATCGGCTTCATTTTCAGAACCAGCGCGGCATCCTCAGGGCTCACTTCCCCCGAGGCAACCTTATTAAGCAGTGTGTTCAGTTGGGTTTTGTCCATTTTTCTCTCCGATCCCGCATTTTTACGAATCCGCGCCGCTGTGTTCCGCTGCGGTCCCGCCCTGCGTGTTTCATAAAGAGCCGGTCTCTGGACCGGCTCTGAAGATCAATCAATTTGAATGAGGGCTGCTTCCGGCACACTCTGTTTTCATTCCTGTTCTCTCCCTGCTTAAAACAGCAGAGCACTGGCGATTCCAAAGTATACCAGCAGCGACAGAGCATCCACAATAGTGGTAATAAAAGGACTTGCCATCACCGCCGGGTCAAAGCCGACTTTCTTTGCCGCCATCGGCAGGGTACAGCCCACAATTTTGGCAATAAGCACCGTGAAGGCCATGGTAACGCAGACCACCGCGGCAACCAGGAGGCTGATGTCGGTGTTCCCCAGAAGCAGCCTGTCCACCAGCATGATTTTTACAAAGCACAGGGTGGCCAGCGCAACGCCGCAAAGGACCGCCGTCTGAATTTCCTTCCAGATTACCACCGGAAGATCCCGGAACTCCAGCTCATCCAGACTCAGAGCGCGGATCACCGTAACCGAAGCCTGGGAACCGGAGTTGCCGCCCGTATCCATCAGCATGGGGATAAACGCGGTGAGCGCCACCTGCGCGGCCAGGGCGCTTTCAAATCCCGTAATGATCATGCCGGTAAACGTCGCCGACACCATCAGCAGCGCAAGCCAGGGAATCCGGTGCCTGAAAAGCTCCCACGCGTTGGACCGGAGATAGCTCTTCTCCGACGGAATCATACCGGCCATTTTTTCAATGTCTTCGGTGGTCTCTTCCACGATGATGTCCATCGCATCGTCGAAGGTCACAATACCAACCATACGGCCGTCCGTGTCCACCACCGGCAGGGCCAGGAAGTTATACTTGCTGAGAAGCCGGGCAACCTCTTCCTGGTCGGTCAGGGTGTTTACGGAAATGACGTTTTCGTCCATTACCTCGGAAACCGGTGTGCTGTCCTCTTCCGCCAGCAGCAGGTCCTTAACTGAAACCGCGCCCAGCAGCTTCCGCCCCGAGGTCACGTAGCAGGTGTAAATGGTTTCCTTGTTGACACCCGTGCGGCGGATACGGGTCAGCGCATCCGCAACCGTCATGTCAGGACGGAGTGAAACATACTCCGTCGTCATGATAGAGCCTGCGGAGTTTTCGGGATACCGAAGGATTTCGTTGATTTCCTTCCGCATCTGGGGGTCCGCCTGCGCAAGGATGCGCTTGACCACATTGGCCGGCATCTCCTCTACCAGGTCGGCGGCGTCGTCCACGTAGAGTTCGTTCACAACCTCCCGCAGCTCCGTATCCGAAAAACCGCGGATCAGCAGCTCCTGCCGCTCCGGCTCCAGCTCGGCAAAGGCTTCCGCCGCCGTCTCCTTGGGCAGCAGCCGGAAAAGCAGCGGGACCTTTTCCTCTTTCAGCTCTTCAAACACCGCGGCGATGTCTGCAGGCTCCATAGTCACCAGAACATCCTTCAGGGTCTGGTACTTTTTCTCTTCGAGAAGCGCCAGAATGGTCTTCTCCATCGTTACGCTGTGTACTGCCATCGGTTCCTCCTTTCAGATCTCGTCTGAAGCGGGAAGCCCGACGCGCAGGCTGAAGTTCATCGATTACGGTTACAGGCGGAAAGCCCACAGACTGTGGCCTTCCGTCCGACTTCGGCCTGCTGATCCGCCGGTACTACTTCCACTGTCCATGACGTTCCTCCTTCTTCGTTTATTGCACTGTTTTTTCTGTTAACGGTCGCCCGTTATCACGGTTATTATAAGCGGATACGGCTTTCTTTTTCAAGCCTGTCCTGAGAAAAATTCCCGCTCCGCCCGGGGCAGCTCCAGAGGCTGCAGGCCCTTTGGCAGCGCAGAAATCTGCTTTATACGAGAATATCAATCTGGCAGCTCTGCATGGTTCTGAGGGCCGCCTCATGCAGCTCCGGCGTAACCCCGGCGCAGCAGGAAGAATCCACCGAAATCTCCGCTTCGGGGAAGAAGGCCTTCAGCAGCAATGCGTTGCTGACCACACAGATGTCCGTGCAGAGTCCGATCAGCTCAATGGAGAAATCTTCTCCATCAGCCACTTCGGTCATCAGGTGCGGCAGTGTGGTAGAGCCGAAGGTGTACTTCTGCACCTTGTAATGAGGGATCTCCTCCATCAGTTCCTCCAGGGGCTCCGTCAGCTGCCAGCCCGGCGTTTCATAGATGCAGTGCGGAACCGGAAGCTTCTTTCCTTCCGGCGTGTCCAGATAATCTTCAAAATGGGTGTCATAGGTCACAAAGATATCGCCTTCAAACCGGCGGACCTTTTCAAGCACCGCCGGCACAATCGCCTCAGCTTCCGGGGTACCGAGCGCTCCGTCCACGAAATCCTTCTGCATGTCCACCACAACCAGAAAATTTTTCATCCCTTTACCTCCCCCTGTGCTGCCGCAGAATCGCTTTCCGCGGCCTGTTTTTCACATCTTCAGTCGGAAACAATGACCGAAATTCCGTTCGGAATTACCGTGAGCGTTTTTCCGCCCATGGCCTTCGCCGCGGCAAGCGCCTCTTCCAGCGTGGCGGCGTACTGCATCTTCATCTCTTCCACCATGGTTCTGAGTTCAGGCCTCGTGACCATGATGACCGTATACTTTTTCAGAATGCGGGCAAGAATCTGGCTCTCCCACTGGTCGGCAATGGTCCTTTCCTGCGGCGTCGCCATAAATTCGGCATACAGTTCCCCGGCGCTCTTACAGTCCCTCAGAGACTCATAAAAGGCCTGCCCCCCGTGGCCGTCGGCGCATTCGGCGCACTCAATGATGACTCCCCCCGGCCTGCAGCTTGCTTCCGCGGCCGTCATGCTCTTGACGCACTGGTAAATGTTCTGGTCCAGCGGGGCGCCGCCGTTGGATGTGACGACGATATCCGCCGGAGCAGGGCTGACCTTCGCATAGCTGAGGAGAAACTCGCAGCCGGCCCGGTGCGCGGTCTCAAAATCTCCGGCAAAGGCGGCAACGGTTCTTTTATCCTCATCAATAATGACGTTTACAATATAGGCCAGCTTCGCAAGCCTTGCCGCCGCCAGCATATCCTCGTGCATCGGGTTGCCATCCAGTTTCCCTGTACGGGAGTTGTCACTGTCGATAAATCTGCTGCAATGGTTGCCGAGCACCGTGACCTGATCGCAGATGCCGGGCAGGACGCTCTTTCGTCCGCCGGAGAAGCCTGCGAAAAAATGCGGCTCAATAAAACCCTCCGAGATGAGCAGGTCCGCCTCCGCGGCAGCCCGGTCAATGACGCAGGGCGCACCGGAGGGGAGAGTGCCGACCCTTACATTGCTTTCGGGATCCCGGCAGTCGTGAATAATGATTTTCGACCCCTCATAGATCTCATTCCCCAGCTTGGCCCGCAGTTCCGCTTCCGTTGCGGGACGGTGGAAACCGGTTGCGACCAGGAGCGTAATATCGATCTCAGGGTTTCCCTCCCGGAGCTCCCGGAACATGTTCGGGAGAATGTCCCTGCTGGGCACCGGCCGCGTGTGGTCGGAAATAATAATGACGCAGTTCTCTCTGCCCCTTGCAAGCTCTGACAGCCGGGGACTGTCAATGGGGCTTTCCATGGCCGCCCTGACAATGGAGAGTCCGTCACCCTCCGCCCTCAGTTCCCCGATACGGGAAAGAAGCACAGCGGCATCCTTTTCATCAAAAGGGATATGCGTTTTTCCATAAGGAATCTGGAGCATCTGCGACACCTCTTTTTTCTTGTCTGGGAACCTCTCGGACTCCGGCCCCTCAGCTCAGGAAGCCGTTAATAATCTGTTCTTCCGCCTGCTGCTCGGTAAGTCCGAGGGTCATAAGCTTGGTAAGCTGATCCCCGGCGATCTTGCCGATGGCAGCCTCGTGTACCAGCATGGCGTCCACGTTATTGGCCTCAAGGGACGGAATTGCAAGAATACGTCCGTTATCCATAATGATGGAGTCGCACTCGGTATGGCCGTTGCAGGGGGCGTTGCCGGTAATGCGGGCGTTGAAGGTCTGGCTGGAGTCATCCCGCGCCACGCTTCGGGAAACCACGTCCGCCGAGGCGCCCTCTCCGTTCAGGCTCACCTGATAGCCGCTTTCGGCGCTCTGGCTTCCGTGGGTCATGAGGCGCTCTTTGACAACCAGCTTTGCTCCGGCCTTGAGTTCGGCAATTGTCTTCCTGTCGGTGGAGTCCACACCCTTGATCTGCTCCATCTCCATCTCCATGGTGCTGTCTTCTTCCATGTAGACCTCGGTGACCGGGTTCAGAATCCGCTGGCCCCGGCCGTCTCCGGAACCGTAGTGCTTTTCCACATACTTTACTTTCGCGTTCTTTCCCACATAAAAGCGGTGGATACCATCGTGTTCCGAATCCTGACTGCCGCAGTTATCAATACCGCAGCCCGCAACGATGACCACATCACTGTCCTCGCCGATATAAAAGTCGTTGTACACCGTTTCCTTGATGCCGCTCTGGGACAGCACCACGGGGATATGCACGCTCTCCTTTTTCGTTCCCGGCTTAATATGAATATCGATGCCGCTGCCGTCTTCTTTGGAGACAATGTCAATATTTGCCGTCGTGTTACGCCCGGCCAGCTGGCTGTTGGCACGGAAATTATAGGCCCCTTCCGGAACACTGTGCAGATCGGCAATCTCTTCGATCAGCCGCTTCTGAATGGCGTCGAGTTTTACCATGTCTCTTTCCTCCTTACTGCAGCCGCTGGCAGACGCCGTTTCCGGCGGTCACCAGCTTCGGCATCATCTCTTCCGGCGTTCCGCTTTCCTGGATGGCGCCGGCTCTCAGCAGCAGGATTTCATCCGCAATGTTCAGAATCCGTTCCTGATGGGAAATGATGACAATGGAACTGTCGCTGATTTCACTGCGCATCTTTTCAAAAATGCGGATCAGATTCTGGAAACTCCAGAGATCAATACCCGCCTCCGGCTCGTCAAAGACCGAGAGCCGGGTGTGTCTTGCCAGCAGCGTTGCAATTTCAATGCGCTTGAGCTCGCCCCCGGAGAGCGAGGAATTGATTTCCCGGTCAATGTAATCCCGGGCGCAGAGGCCCACCTCCGACAGATAGTCGCAGGCCTCCGAAACCGACAGGTGTCTCCCCGACGCCAGGCGCAGCAGATCCTTCACCCGGATTCCCTTAAAGCGCACCGGCTGCTGGAAGGCAAAACTGATGCCCTTCTTCGCCCGCTCGGTAATGTCCAGCCCGGAGATATCCTCCCCGTCCAGGAGAATCTGTCCTCCGGTGGGCCTTTCGATGCCCATGATAAGCCTTGCCAGCGTCGACTTTCCGCTGCCGTTGGGTCCGGTGATGACGACAAACTTTCCGTCCTCCACCTTTGCGCTCAGGTCTTTGATGATATCCTTCCGTACGCCGTCCTCTTCGACGGAAAAACTCAGGTTCTTGATTTCAAGCATGTTCTCTATCCCTGCGGCGCCGCCAGGATCGCCGCAATCCCTTCCTTTTATTCTCTCTCAGTCTGCTCGCGGATTTTCCGCTTCCAGCATTGATGGCACATTGCCTGGTAGCTGTCGTTTCCTCCCAGAAGTACCTGGCTGCCCTCCGTAACGATCCTTCCGTTTGCGTCAATTCGTGCGTTGACGGTGGCCTTCCTGCCGCAGGCGCAGACCGTTTTGATTTCGGTCAGGGAGTCCGCCAGCTCCATCAGCCGCTGCGCTCCCGGGAAAAAATGCGTCAGGAAGTCGGTTCTCAGCCCGAAGCACAGGACCGGAAGATCCTCCTCATCCACCAGCGTCCGAAGCTCATCAATCTGCGCCGGGGTGAAGAACTGCGCTTCATCCGCAATGATCACATCATGGCGTCCGGCACTTCGGTAGGCCTCCAGAATGCTCTGCTCCGGCGGGATCACCTGCGCCCTGCAGGAAAGCCCGATTCTGCTTTTTATCAGATCCGCCCCGTCCCGGGTATCGGTGCTGGGTTTAATCAGCCAGACGCTCATTCCCAGCTCCTCATAGTTGAACTTGGTAATCAGCGCCTGGGCGGACTTGGATGATCCCATCGCGCCGTATTTAAAATATAGTTTTGCCATCCGTTTCCGTTCCTTTTCCATCCTGAAATTTCATGGCCTGCCATCGGTCATGCCGGCGGGCCTGTTCCCTCCCGGTTTACTGTGCCAGATGGGCCCGTACCCGCTCCATGATCATATCCAGAGCCACCAGATTGTGTCCGCCTTCCGGAACAATAATGTCTGCGCGGCGCTTGGAGGGCTCCACAAACCGCTCGTGCATGGGCTTTACCGTGGTCAGGTACTGGTTCATCACGCTCTCAAGGCTCCTGCCGCGGTCCCGGACATCCCGCACAATACGCCGGAGAATCCGCACATCGGCATCGGCATCCACAAAAAGCCGGATATCCATCTCGTCGCAAAGCTCCTGGCTGGCAAAAATCAGGATTCCCTCCACCACCACAACCTTGGCGGGACGCAGGGTTTTTGTCTGTTCCAGCCGGTCGTGAATCGTGTAGTCGTAGACCGGGCACTCAATGGCCTTCCCCGCCTTCAGCGCCCGCAGATCCTTCAGAAACCGTTCTGTATCAAAAGCATCCGGGTGGTCGTAATTAACCTTCACCCGCTCCTCAAAGGGAACCTCATGCTGGGCCTTATAGTAGTTATCGTAAGAGAGAACACAAACGTCATTTCCAAAGCGCTGGACCAGCCGCCTCGTGATGGTGGACTTTCCGCTTCCGGTGCCGCCTGCGATACCGATGACCATGGCTTTCTGCATGATGTGTTCCCTCCGCTCTCCGTATTCAGACGCCCGTCTGCTCCCGGGCCTGTATTCCGTCTGTCCAGGCTACTATAACACAGAAGGGTCGTTCTTTCAATTTGACTTTTTCCTTTTTGTCTATTATACTTTTAAAAAATATGGACAAAATCGGAGGAATCACCATGTCAATTCCAACCCCGCACATTAACGCTTCAGTAGAGCAGATCGCCAAAACCGTTCTGATGCCCGGTGACCCCCTGCGGGCGAAGTTCATTGCGGAAACCTTTCTCACCGATCCCGTCCTTGTCAACAACGTCCGTGGCGTTCAGGGCCACACCGGAACCTGGAAGGGCGTTCCTGTAACTGTTATGGCCTCCGGCATGGGCATCCCGTCCATCGGGATCTACAGCTGGGAGCTGTATAATTTCTACAATGTGGACAATATCATCCGTATCGGCTCCGCCGGTGCCCTGCAGGATGACCTGAAGCTGCGCGACCTGGTCGCCGGGCAGGCGGCCTGCACCAACTCCAACTATGTCAAAAGCTTCGGTCTGGGTGAGACCGCCACCTTCGCCCCCATTGCGGACTATACCCTGCTCAGCACCGCGGTAAAGGTCGCCTCCGAGAAGGGGCTGAAGATGCGGGTGGGAAATCTCCTGTCCTCTGATCCCTTCTACGCCGCAGAGGGCTGCAGCCGGAATGACCAGTGGAAGCGCATGGGTGTCCTTGCGGTTGAGATGGAGGCCGCCGGGCTTTATGCCAACGCCGCCTATGCCGGCAAGCGCGCCCTGGCCATCTGCACCATTTCCGACCACATCTACCGGCCGGAGGACAATCTCCCTGCGGAGGATCGCCAGAACTCCTTCACCCAGATGATGGAGGTTGCCCTGGATACGGCAGTCTGCATGGCAGCTCTTTAAAAGCAAAGAAGAAAGGACGGTGCTGAGATGAAGAAATTGCCTGTGCTTCTGGGGCTGGTTCTGGTACTCTCCCTGCTGCTCAGCCCGGTCGCCTTTGCCTCCGGGGGCAATTATGACACCCTTGCCGACTGGGACCTCCGTATCGCCGTTCCCGATAATGCGGCCTCGGCCGTTCTTAAGGGAAACACCTATTACATCTACGCCCAGAACGACGGTTATATCCCCTATGTCATGCTGATGGCGACCAGTCAGTTCGACAGCGAGGAAGACTTCATTGACCACCTGACAGATTCCCTGGCGGAACAGTATCAGAGGCAGGGCTTTAAGGTCACCGCCTCGCCGGAGCTGAAAACCTTCGGCGACAAGCTCTGCTATGAAGTGGACTATGCTTACACCGTCAGCGGCTATGCCGCGGTTGACCGCCGCGTCTTCATCACCGTCGGCGAGCGGACCTATATGTTCTGTTCCAAGGAGATTCCCTCTCTTGGCTTTACCGTTGACGGCATGCTGGAAGAGGTAATTGAAAACGCGGTCTTCCTTTCTGAGAGTAAGGACGTCCCGGCTGAGCGCCCTGAAGAGAGTCAGGAGACGCTGTACCCGGTCTATCTCTACCGCGAGGAAGACGGCATGCCCAAATACTGGCTGGACCTCACCGGAGTTTACGCGGATAATCCGGTTCTGCACTGCTACTTCCGTTCCGGCGATCCGACTTTCTACGAGAGTGTTTTTGTTCTGGACTTTAACTCCGCGGAATTCGTTGACGATAAAACTGCGCTGGTTTACGATATTTACGATGCCCGGGGCAACAAAGTTTCCGACTGGTTCAGATGGTTTGAGCTGGATTTCGATGGCGATACCGTCACAATGGACATCGGCAGAAATGAAAAGACCCTCGCCGGCGGTTCCGGGGACAATATCCAGACCGGGATCTACACGATGGAGCCCTGCGCCGCCAACGCCAGTTACGAATGCTTTGACGGAGACGGCAATCTGCAGTACTGGATGATCCCGAACGAGGCCGGAGATGTTGAGGTTCATGGGGCTGTTTTCCGCGGCGGTGATCCTGAGACCTATGAAGAAGTCTATGTTCTGGATCGTGCGACCTCCGTACAGAGCAACGAGTACGTCACCAATTACACAACCATTTACCGAAATGGAAGCGATGTCTCCAGACTCTTCAAATCCGTGGTGCTCTCTCAGGTTCAGTCTTCGTATCTTCTGACTGTCCGTCCGGCGGATTCATCCGCCGGCAGTCCGGACAGCACGATTCTGTCAGGTACCTATACCTTTGATCCCTTTGTCCGTTTTGTTCCGGCGGAGCCCGGCCCTTACTCAGAAGAGACCCTGGGCCTGCTGGCCCGGCAGTATTACTTCCTGGAAAACCTCTTCTACCCGCCCGAAGCGGAGGTCAGCGCCAATGAAGACGGCAGCTTTACGATCCACCTGTATGAAACGGTCGAACAGGACGGTCTTCCGGCTCACACCGCCACTTCGGCCTGGTATACCGTCGATGCCTTCGGCGTCGGTGTGAATGATGTTACCGGTGATGAAGTCTATCTTGCCGGCTGACCGAACCCCGGCCGCACCCCTGCAGGCCGACCGCCTGCTGCAGGATGCCGTTGTGTCCGTCCTGCGCTGGTATCCCGCTGTGCGGCGGATGCTCCCCTGGCGGCGCAGCCCGTCTCCGTATCAGATCTGGGTTTCCGAAATCATGCTTCAGCAGACCAGAATTGACACGGTCATTCCCTACTATACCCGCTTTCTGAAAGAGCTTCCCGATGTTGCAAGCCTCGCCGCCGTCCCGGATGACCGGCTGCTGAAGCTCTGGGAGGGTCTCGGTTACTACAGCCGCGCCCGCAATCTGAAAAAAGCCGCCGTCCTTCTCATGCGGGAGTACGGCGGCCGTCTTCCCCCCTCGGCGGAAGAGCTGCGGAAGCTTCCGGGGATCGGAGACTATACCGCGGGCGCCATCGCCTCCCTGGCCTTTGGTCTGCCGGAACCCGCCGTGGACGGCAACGTCCTGCGGGTCATAACGCGGCTTACCGCCTGCGGAGACGACATCGCCGAACAGAAAACAAAACGCCGCGTATCCGAAGCGCTGCGCGGCTGCTATCCCGAAGGTTATTCGGCAGGGCTTCTGACCGAAGGCCTGATGGAGCTCGGGGAGACCGTCTGCCTCCCCAACGGTTCTCCCCGCTGCGATGTCTGCCCGCTCTCCGCCCTCTGCCGCGCCCACCGGGAGAGCCGTGAACTCAGCTTCCCGGTAAAAAGCGCCAAAGCCCCCCGCCGGGCGGAGGAAAAAACCGTCCTTCTCCTGCGCTGCGGAACCCGCTACGCCATCCGCCGCCGTCCCGCAGCGGGGCTGCTGGCCGGACTTTGGGAGTTTCCCACCGTGGACGGAGCCCTGTCCGCGGATCAGGTTCCGGCTCTCGCCGCCGAATACGGCCTTTCGGTTTTCCGTGTTACGCCCCAAGGCTCGGCCAAACATATTTTTACCCACGTGGAATGGCGGATGTCCGGGTATCTCCTGGACTGCGGGGAGGAGGCGCCCGGTTTCCTGTGGCGCACTCCGGAAGAGATTCTTGCCTCATTCCCGCTTCCCACTGCCTTTCGGTCCTGGCAGAGACTGCTTTCAGAAGAAAAAGCCGGCAACCCCGGTTAAAACATCACGGTCCCCGGAGCTCTGTTTCTGTAAACATCCGCTTTCGGGGACCGTGATATTATTTTCTGTTTAAGCCGGTCTCAGCGGCTTACTCAATGGTGAACACATTCGTAAAGCCCGTTACTTCAAATACCTCCATAACCGGCTCGTTCACATGGCGGATGATCATCTTCCCGTTCTCGCCCATGGCCTTCTGGGAGCCCAGCAGTACTCGCAGCCCTGCTGAGGAAATGTATTCCACGTCCGTAAAGTCAAAGACCAGCTCCTTCACCTTTTCAAGGCTCTCCTTCAGCGCCTCCTCCAGTTCGGGAGATGTCATCGTGTCCAGTCTGCCCTTCAGGGTAATCGTCAGCTTTTCACCCTCTGCCTGCTTGCAAATCTCCATTTTCTGTTCCTTTCCCTTTACATCTTTTACGGCCGCCAGAGATCATTCTTCCAGCGCCCCTCCAGAAAGTCGATCGTCCGGCCCATAAGCGCTCCGGCCAGAACAGCCTTCAGCGGCCGGGGCTTCTTTTTCGGCCCGGCTTTCTTTTTCGGCCCGGCCTTCTTCACACGGCCGGAGGCCTTTCCGCCCGCCAGCATCCGCAGGGTATTAATCCCGCTCCTCATCGCTTCCGCCTTTCTCTTCAAAGAAGAAATCCCCGCTCTTGCCGCCGTGCTTTTCCACCAGATGGATTTCCTTCATCACCATGCGCTTGTCAATGGCCTTGCACATATCGTAGATGGTCAGCAGCGCCACCGAGACGCCGGTCAGCGCCTCCATTTCCACGCCGGTCTTTCCCTCCGTTTTCACCGTGCAGAGAGCGCGGATTTCATCGGTGGCGGGCAGGAGCTCAAAGGTCAGGGTGGCGTTGGTGAGGTTCAGCAGGTGGCACATGGGAATGAGCTCCGCCGTCCGCTTGCAGCCGAGAATCCCGGCAACCTGTGCCACTGTCAGCACATCGCCTTTTTTTACAGTCTTCTGCCGAACCGCCTCAAAAACCTCCGGACTTACCTGAATGCGGCCCTCGGCGGTCGCTGTCCGGGCGGTGACCGCCTTTTCGGAGACGTCAACCATCCTGGCATTTCCCCGTTCGTCAAAATGTGTCAGTTCCATTCTGTCCGGATTCCCCCTCGTCCTGAAGCCTGCGGTTTTTCCTGTTCTGTCCGTATTATACCAATGCCCCCGTTGTATTTCAACCGCATTTGAACAGATGCGGCGGTTGAATTTTCCCGGTTTTTCGATATAATGGGAGATGCATATTCATTCTTTGCCGCAGGCTGCAGGATGCCGGGCGGCAGAAACGGAGGATCGATTGAACCTTATGAGTGAATACCGCGCGAAGCTGCGTACGGCTGCTGAAGCGGTAAAGGTGGTTAAAAACGGAGACTGGGTCGATTACGGCACCAACAACGCCTACCCTGCCGCACTGGATGCGGCGCTGGCACAGCGGAAAGAGGAGCTGCACGGTGTGCGGGTACAGGGAAACCTGATGCGCGGTCCCCTCGCCGTCGTCGAATGCGATCCGGAGGCGGATCATTTTATCTACAACACCTGGCACTGCTCGGCCTATGAGCGGCGCCTCTGTGACCGCGGACGCGCCTTCTTCACACCGATGGTTTTCCGGAATCTGGACTGGTACTACAGGAGCTTCCTGTCCGTTGACGTTGCGATGATCTCCGTAGCCCCCATGGATGAGGACGGCAACTTCAACCTGTCCGGGATGGTCGGAGTAACCCGCACCATCGCCGACTGCGCCAAACATCTGATTGTCGAGGTGAACCCCGCCCTGCCCCATATCAGCGGGGAGGCCTGCAAGCTTCCTCTCGCCGCCGTGGATGCTGTGGTCGAGGGTCCGGCGGTACCTCTGTGGGAGATGCCGACTCCCCCGCCCAGTGAGCTTGAGCGTCAGATTGCCTCCCATGTCTTTCCGTATATCCGGGACGGCGCGACCGTCCAGCTGGGCATCGGCGGCGTTCCCAACGCCATCGGAGAGCTGATCGCCGAATCCGACCTGAAGGATCTCGGCATGCATACGGAGCTTGCCTCCGACGGATATCTGGCGCTGCACCGGGCCGGAAAGCTCACCAACCGCCTTAAGACGCTGCATCCCGGTGTCGGCGTGTTTGGCCTGGCAACCGGTTCCCGCCCGTTTTACGACTGGCTGGATCGTAACCCGGATGTGATCGGCTGCCCGCTGAACTATGTGAATGCGATTTCCACCATCGCACAGAATGACAATATGCTCTCCATCAACGGCTGTCTCGCGGCGGATCTGTACGGCCAGGTATGCGCTGAGAGCATCGGCATCCGGCAAATCAGCGGCACAGGCGGCCAGCTGGACTTTGTTAACGGCGCAACCGCCGCGAAGGGCGGGCTCTCCTTCCTCTGCATGAGCTCCAGCTTCACGGACAGGGACGGCGTGCGCCACTCCCGCATTCTTCCGAAGTTTGAGGGCGATATTGTAACAACGCCCCGCAGCGAGGTTTTCTTCATGGCTACCGAGTACGGCGCGGTGAACCTCGCCGGAAAGAGCAGCTGGGAGCGGGCCGAGGCGCTCATCTCCATTGCTCACCCGGATTTCAGGGAAGAGCTGATCCATGCGGCGGAAGCGCAGAAAATCTGGCTGCCCCACAACAAGCGCTGATTCTTTTCCACGTAAAAAACCTGCACAGCCCATCAAGCTGTGCAGGTTCTTGTTTTATACCTTGTTCGGAAGTACCGGAGCCGCTTTTACTCGCCTTTCTTAAGCTTGGAGCGGACAATGGTAAAGGCCGGGATGACCAGACCCAGGATACCTGCGTAGCCGATGTACTTGGTAACAGTCTGAGTCAGAACGCCCATACCCAACGAGGCGCCGAAGGCGGCGATGCCCAGAAGGATTGCAGTTATCACAGCGCGGCGAAGCTGGACATTCCCGATGAAGGAGAAAAGCTTGCTGAAACGGACACAGCCGGCGTTGGCAACACCCGCGGCACTGGTCAGAACGGCAAGGGTCATAAGGATCGCGAACGCCCACACCAGCCAGGGCATTTTCAGGCCCATGATAATGGCCATGATGGGATTGGAGTTCTTGCCGAGGTTGATGATGTCGGGATTAACAGGAATATACCCAAAGATGGTAAGGGCAATGACGATCATCAGAACGACAGTGACAATATAACCGGAAATGACCGCCTTCTTTGTATCCGCTCTGCTCTCCAGCAGGTCAGAAACAGACATCACGTTAAAGGCGATGGTGGACTGGAAGCAGCCGTAGAGGATCGCCTTCCAAATCGCGTTGAGGATGGTATTGTTCTGCTCAATGGGGGGCGCAGCAAAGGCCGCAGCATAGTCGGGCTTGCCGGAGACGGAGCTCAGGATGAAGATAAGCAGCACGATGACGACAATCGCGTACATCATGTACTTGGAGGATTTGGCTACCAGCTTGGAGCCGTAGAGGCAAAGCAGTGCAGCGACAATGATCGTTGGGATTGCGGAGGCCCAGAAGCTTAAATGAAAGAGATTTCCGAGAATAGTGGCCTCGCCGCGGATCGCAAGTCCGCCCGCACCGACAACGGTGCCGATGAAGAGAATATCATAGAAGATCGGCATGATTTTTGCGAGAACGCCGTCACCGAAGGCGGACTCGACAAAGGAGCGGTAGTTCGTGGTGCCGTGGCTGCGGGCATATTCCACCATGTAGAACATGACACTGCCTGTGAGGAGCATAGCCAGCAGCGGCATCAGCAGACCGAACCAGCCGTACTTCTCATAATACTGTACGCTGAACACGCCGGTGGCAAAGCCAGGCCCGAAGTGACCGCCCAGCCAGACTGACGCAACAGCAAGGTACGTTGCGGCAAAAATGCCTTTTTTCTTGTCCATACTTGTTTTCCTCCCTTTATTACTCTTGATATTATTGATGATCGAAGGATGTTCTTCCGATCAGCATATCCTTGAAACTCTGGGCCATCTGCACATGCAGCGGGTGGGTCAGGTAGGGCTGCAGGCAGCTCTCATCATCCAGACGGACCCTTGCCATAATGTCGGCGTTGGAATCGCGCTCAATGCAGCAGCGGTATACCTTCGGTTCATTCAGAAAGGTCAGTGCCTCATCGAGTTCTTCATAGGTCTTGCGAACCCGCGCTTCCGCAGCATCCAGGTCTGTTCCCGGCGCAAACTTCAGCAGCACATAATGATACATGAAATCAGCTCCCTCCGGTTCAAATTAAATTGTTAACGATATGTGAATAATAATGCTGTTTGACCGGTTTGTCAATCAGAAAAAACGTTTTACTGCCGCAGCTTATTCCGCCGCAGCGCGTCCCGCCCGGTATGCCGCCAGATTCAGCTCCAGGAACTTGGCCGGCACCGTCTCCCGAATGACTTCTTCCCAGTCAATTTCCTCCAGATCCAGCGCTTTGGTCATGGCGCCAAAGAGCACGATGTTCATGCACTTGGCGCTGCCCAGATCCATCGCAATTCTGGCAGCATCCAGAGTATGGCATTTAAAGTTCGCCTTCATCGCCTCCAGGCAGCCTTCAGGGTATGTCTCGATGCCTGCGGCGACCGTGGCGGAGGGAATCTCATAGTCATTGATAACGGCGACTCCGTCCGGTTTCAGGAAGTGGGCATAGCGTACCGCCTCCATTTTCTCGAAGGCTACCAGCAGATCCGCGGCGCCGCTGCCGATGACGGGTGACCAGACCTTCTCACCCCAGTGGACCTGGGTGGAAACGCTGCCTCCCCGCTGGCTCATGCCATGGACTTCTGACATCTTCACATCATACCCGGCTTTCATCAGTCCGTTTACCAGCACCTTCGCCGTCAGGATGGCTCCCTGGCCGCCGACGCCCACAAGGATCGCGCTTTTTCTTTTCATGGCTTACTGCTCCTTTCTGCTGATGGCGCCCACCGGGCAGACCTGCGCGCACACTGTGCAGCCGACGCACTGGTTCGGGTCAATGAAGGATTTTTTCTCCCGGATCATGACTGCGGGGCAGCCCACCGAGAGGCACTTGCGGCAGCCGATGCATTTCGCCGTGTCAACCTCGCACAAACCGGTTTCGTGCTTCATCCGTTTAATCAGCAGGCAGGGCCTGCGGCTGATGATGGCCGCGGGTTCCTTGGAGGCCAGAGCCTCGTCCACAGCCTTCTGCATGGCGGTGAGGTCCTGAGGATCGACGATGATCACATTCTTATAACCATAGGCCCGCAGCACATCTTCAATCTTGATAGCGTCCGCAACCTCGCCCTGCAGGGTGTAGCCGCTGCCGGGATTATCCTGGTGACCGGTCATGCCGGTGATGTGGTTATCCAGCACACAGGGGATGACCCTGCCCTTGTTGTAGATGATCTCCGCCGCCCCTGTCATGCCGCTGTGGAAGAAGGTGGAGTCTCCCACCACGCCGAAAATCTTTTTCTTCTGGCCGGTCATTTCGAAGGCCTTCGACAAGCCCTGGGCAATCGTGAAACCGCCTCCCATGCATACGCAGGTGTCGGTGGCATTCAGCGGCGCGTTGGCCCCGAGAGTATAGCAGCCGATATCCCCGGCGATGACGCAGTTCTTCTGCCGGCCCAGCGTGTAAAAGAAGCCTCGATGGGGGCATCCGGGGCACAGTGTGGGCGGTCGGGAGCCCGCCTTTACCGGCAGCTCCTTTGTCTCCGGCTTCTCTCCGAAGAGCATCTCTTTCAGACGCTGGGGGTTCAGCTCATAGAGGTTGCTGACCAGCTCCTTGCCGATGCAGTCGATACCGGCGGCCCTGATCTGCTCCTCCATGAAGGGCTCCAGCTCCTCGATGACATAGAGCTTTTCCACCGACGCGGCAAAGTCCCGGATCAGGTCCATCGGCAGAGGATTTGTGAGGCCCAGCTTCAGGAAAGAGGTGTCCTCCGGAAAAACGTCCTTGGCGTACTGGTAAGCGATGGAGGCCGAGATAACGCCGATCTTCGTGCCCTTCATCTCCACCCGGTTGATAGGGCAGGTGTTGGCATACTCCCGCAGTGCCGCCAGGTTTTTTTCCACCTTGGCATGGTTCCGGTAGGCATTGGCCGGGGAACAGTTGAACTTGGGGTTGTTGCGTTCATAGGTGAAAGGCTCCGCCTCTTCCCTCTCGCCGAAGGTGACAAGGCTCTTGGAATGGGAGACCCGCGTGGTGGTCCGGTAGAGAACCGGCATGTCAAACTGCTCCGAGATGCGGTAGGCCTCCTTCAAAAAGTCCTTGCATTCCTGGGAATCCGAGGGTTCGATCAGGGCAATCTTCGCAAACTTCGCATAATAACGGTTGTCCTGTTCATTCTGTGAGGAGTGCATGCTCGGGTCATCCGCCGTCACAATGACAAAGCCCCGGTTCACCCCGTTGTAGGCGGCGGTGAACATCGGGTCCGCGGCGACGTTCAGCCCCACGTGCTTCATGGCGCAGAGGCTCCGGGCCCCGCCGATGGCGGCGCCGTAGGCGACCTCGGTCGCAACCTTCTCATTTGGCGCCCACTCGCAGTACAGATCGCTCTGATACTGCGGCAGGGATTCGAAAATTTCGGTGCTGGGGGTTCCGGGATAGGCAGAACAGACTTTTACTCCGGCTTCATATGCGCCTCTTGCGATGGCCTCATTGCCGGACATCAGATGTTTGGTCATAGCATCAGCTTCCTTTCGTTATTCAGCTTCTGTTTCAGTATGCTGTAACTGCGCGTCCTTTGCGGTCATACCGGCCGCAGCCTTTGTCCCAATTTTACCGAAACCCTTGAAAAAAAAGAAATAGGATGTTATGATGACGGCATAAGCAAAACCTATTGCTCAAAGATCGTGAGGCCTTTCAGGATGACAGTCAATCAGGTTCGATATGTCTGTGAAACCGCAAAATGCGGGAGCATGACCCGGGCGGCGGAGCGGTTCTATATTTCCCAGCCCGCGCTTTCAGAGCAGGTCCGCGCTCTGGAGGCGGAGCTGGGCACTGTGCTGTTTCGGCGTACCCCCCGCGGCGCGGAGCTGACCTCTTCCGGTGCGGCCTTCTGCCAGGAGGCGGAACCCGCCCTGCGTGCCTGGGACGCCTTCGAGCAGAGCTGCGGCCGTCTGAAGAGCCCTTTCAACCGGTCATTCCGGATCGGCTTCGGCCTGCGTGCCCGTTCCAACGGTCTCTTTGAGCCGGTCGTGAACTTTCTGGACGGGTATCCGGCGGTGAGTTTCAGTGTTTTCTCGGACATGAGTGAAAACTATCCGGAAGCCGTGGACGCCGGCAGGCTGGACATTGCCATCGGCCGCGTTTACAGCGGGCAGACCGACGGCCTCTCCCGCCGGGTTGCCCTTTTCCCGCTGCTGTCGGAGCCCCAGTGCATTCTCATGTCGCCTGAAGACCCTCTCCGGCAGGAGCAGGGTCTTCCGATCCGCTTTCTGGACGGAAAAACCGTCGTCAGCGGCCCGGTCGGTTCCGGGGATGACCTTGAGCGGAGCCAGTTGTGCGAGGCGGGCGGCGTTCAGCCCTCAAGGGTTCTCCGGGTGGATGACATTAACGCCGCCATGGCCCTGGTTCAGCGCAAAAAGGGATATGCCCTGGGCCCCAGGTCCTTCGCGGGCTACTTCGGAGTTGCAGCCGTTTCTTTGATACCGGAAATGAACATCACCCTGAACCTGATCTGCCGCAGGGAAGATGAAGATTCCGTCCTGATCCGCCGCCTGCACAGGCATCTGAAGGACAGCCTGGCCGTTCTGCCCGCCGCCCGCTGACAGCTCCCCCGCAAAAACTTTACAAATCTTTTGATTCTCCGCTTTACAGTCTTTCCTGAAAAGGGTTATAATAACTGCATCTTGGAATTCTCAAGGAAAGGAGGAAATTCTGATGAAAAGAAAGTATCTTGCGCTCCTGATGGTTCTGGCTCTGGTGCTGTGTCTGTTCCCCGTGACGGCACTTGCCGCCCCCGGTGTCCGGATCGCCGCCGCGAGGACCCTGCCCAAAACGGATGCGGAAGCGGCTCCGGCAGCGGAGTCCGGGGATGAGCCGGAGGACCCCGCCGCCGCGGAAGAGCCTGCCGAGGCTCTCAGTCAGCCGGCCGGGGACGGAGACGAACCCATCCCTCCCGAAGATCTGACCCCCGACGCGCTGGCAGCGGCAGCCGCGCTGGCTGCCCAGATTGAGCCGGACAGCGAGGCCCGGACGGGTGCAGTTCCGGGACCGGAGAACAATTCCGTTGTCGTAGGACCCAACGGCACCACTGCCTCTGTCGAGGGCGAGGAACCTGTTGTCGTCTCTGCGGGCGAGTCTGTCTACGCCTATGAGGGAACAACCGTCTACAATAATGGCGGCACGGTTTATAATAACGGCGGCATTGTCTACAACAACGCCGGTACCGTCTACAATAACGGCGGCACGGTCTATAACAATGCCGGCATCGTCTACGCCAATACAGGTCTTGCCTACAACAACGCCGGCGATATCTACACCAACGGTGCGGAGGTTTTCAGCTTTTCCGAAGACGAGGCTGTCAGCAGCAGCCGTGTCTACGACTACTATGAGCTGAAGTTTGCCGATTACTATGAGCCCTTCATCCTGGTGGACGGAATCTTTGCCGAGCCCGGTGCTGAGAGTATGCTGATCGGTGAAAACATGGTCTGCCACATCAGCCCCTATCCCGGCATCATCCTCAAATCCGCCGAGACGGACGCCGGAACCCTTGTCTGGGACAATGAGGACGGCAGTCTTTATCTCAGTCATGTGGATGCCGACGCCACCCTGACGCTGACGCTTCAGGCCGACGCCCCCGTTTTCGGCACGGAAAGCGGCACCTTTGTATCGGAGAAGACGGTTGAACTCAGCGGCCCCGCCGGCTGCAGCATCTACTACACGCTGGACGGCAGCGTCCCGGATGCTGAAACGGGCACCCTCTACGAGGGCGCGTTCCCGGTTTCGGAAAGCTGCAAGATCAGGGCCGTTGCGGTCATTGATGGTGTGGAGCCCAGTGAAGTCGCCGATCTCCAGATCGCATTTCTGAGCTTCTCCACTCCGGACTTCGCCGAGCAGAAGGAAGGCTACTTCCGGCCTTACGCCCAGGCCATTCTGGTCGAGAACCCGGGTGATGAGGATGTAACGATTACCGGCGTCACCCTGGAAGGGGAGGATGCCGAGGCCTTCAGTCTCAGCTCAGAGTCCGGCAAAACCATCCCCGCCGGCGGGCTCAACGACAACAAGTGGAGCATCCGCCCGGCAAAGGGACTGTCCGCCGGTGTTTATGAAGCCGCCGCGGTCTTTACCCTGGAGAGCGGTGAAACCGTCGAGGTGCCTCTGAGCTTCACGGTTCTTGCGGCCGAGGAGGAATCCGCTCCCGGCGAAGCTTCCGGGGCAGACACCGAAGACCTGCCTGAAGATGTACCCGAGGCCGAGGCGGAAGACGTCCCCGGGACGGAATCAGAGGACGCCCCCGAGGCGGAAGCCGGAATCTGAACCTCCTGACCCGGAGAGACCGGCCGAACAAAATAACGGAGAGGATGATCGCTCAGACCGTCCTCTCCGTTTGTTTTTTCATCGGTATGTTTATCAGTAATTCTCTTCCCGGACCTCAAAGTAAGACTGCGGGTGATTGCAGACCGGGCAGACCTCCGGCGCCTTGGTCCCGACCACCAGGTGCCCGCAGTTGCGGCACTCCCAGACTTTTACGCCGCTCTTTTCAAAAACGGTTTTCTCCTCCACATTCTGCAGCAGTTTCCGGTAACGCTCCTCATGGGCCTTTTCGATAGCGCCCACGCCCCGGAACTTCTCCGCCAGTTC